>JADGPP010000082.1 GCA_017882375.1 Solirubrobacteraceae bacterium
GGAGGAGATGGTCGAGAAGTCCAGCTCGCTCAGCGCCTCCTCGACCAGACGCTTCTGGTCGGCGTCGTCGAGCGTCTTGCGCGTGACCTTCTCGGTGGCCATGATCGTCAGGTCGGCGACCTCCTTGCGGATGTCGTCGAGCGCGCGTTTGGTCGCCGCCTCGATGTCACGCTCGGCGCGCTTGGCGGCCTCGGCGACGATCTCCTGACCGCGCTCCTTGGCCTCGTGCTCGTGTGAGTCGGCCGCCTGACGCGCGCGCTGGACGATCTCTTCGGCCTGCGCCCGTGCCTCCTTCAGCCGCTCGCGGTATTCGGCGAGCAGCTCATCGGCCTCGGTGCGCGTGCGCTCGGCCGTGTCGATCGATTCTTCGATACCGCGCTTGCGCCGTTCCAGCGCCTCTGAGATGCGCGGGAAGGCGAGCTTGGAGAGCAGCACCATCGTGATCCCGAAAACGAGCAGCGTCCACACCATCAGGCCGATGCCCGGCTTGATCAGGAAGCTGCCCTTCGACGCGGCGAGCACGAGGGCGGATGGCTGTGCGAGGGCTGCGGGCATGCGCTAGACGATGAACGCGGCCAGCAGGCCAGCCACGAGGCCGTAGAAGAAGCATGCCTCGGTCAAGGCGAAGCCCAGCCACTGCAGCTGCGTGATCTCGTCGCGCATCTCCGGCTGACGGGTGATCGCTTCGATGGCCTTGCCGAAGATGATGCCGATGCCGACGCCGGCGCCCACGGCGCCGAGACCGCCGCCGACGCCGAGGCCGATCGACTTGCCGGCCTTGGCGGTTTCTTCGGTTGCCGCCGCCAGAAGGGTGATCAAAGCTATGTGCACGACTATTGGCTCCTTTAGTGGTCTTCGGCGACCGCGCCGCCGAGGTAGATAGCGGTGAGGGTGGCAAAGATGAACGCCTGCAGGGCCGCCACCAGACCCACCTCGAAGGCAAACAGCAGCACGCCGAACGGGAGCGTAAACCAGCCCAGCGCGGAGATGCCCAGAATCACGGCAAGCGCTCCTGCCATGAACAAGATGATCAGGTGCCCGGCGAGGATGTTGGCGAACAGACGAATCGTCAGCGAGAGGACCCGCATCAGGTTCGAGAGCACCTCGAGAAAGAAGATCGCGACGGCCATCCCGCCGTGCACGCCGCCCGGGACGAGCCCTTTGAGGTACCCGATCGGGCCCTTCGCGCGCACGCCTTCGAAGGTGTAGGAGAAGAACACCATGAGCGCCAGCACGAGCGGGATCGACAGGTTGGCAGTGGCGGCGTACAGCGAGAAGGACGGGATGTGCAGGCCGAGCACGTCGATCTTGTGCTCGGTGTTCGTCGGCAGCGGTATGTAGCCGACGAGGTTGGAGAACATGATGAACAAGAACAGCGCGCCGATGAAGGGAAACCACTTGGCGGCCATCTTCTCGGTCATCGCGCTGGCAGTGATGTTGTCGCGCATCAGTTCGTAGAGCAACTCGACGGCGGCTTGGACCTTGTTCGGTCGCTGCTGCATGCGCCGCGCGATGTAGATCATGCTGACGCACGTCGCCAGCGCGGCGAGCACCAGGTAGAGCACGGCCTTGTTGATCGAGAAGATCCCCAGATGCACCCAGCTGTCGAGCTTGAACTCGTTCTGCGGTTCAAACGATTTGTTGCGCGTGCCATGCACGCCGTAGATCGCCGCCAGGACGATCACGCCGCCGAGCCACACACCCCCGATGATCAGCAGTGTCCGCTTGGTGGAGCTCTTGCTCTTGGTTGTGGTTCCCCCCTCCGTGGCGTTCATCGCCCCGCGGCACCTGCCTCGGTCGGTGGAAGCCCCAGCTCGTGGCAACTCATGAGGGGCTCGCTCTCGGAGGCGTGCCCGTCGGCCCCTGCAGTGGGCCCTCGCGCGTGACGAACGACATCACGAAGTACACGGTGAACGCCGCCAGCACGAGCGCGGCGGCCATGATGCCGTCGTCCTTGCCGCCGGCGACGCGCGCGAGGATGATCGCCAGCGCCACCAGCCACACGCGTCCCATCATGCCCGCGACCTGCAGCCCGGCCCGGAGCTTGGCCTCGCCGACTCGGCGGGCGCGCGCGTGGATGAAGCCCGTTCCCGCACGTGTCAGCAGCCATGCTCCGGCGCCGATCAGGTAGCCGGCGATCGGCAGGTTGCCGACGAGCACGAACGGAGCCGTCGCGAGCACCAGGCACACGTCGAGATAACGCAGGGTGACCACGTCAGATTGCAGGTCCGGGGGGTCGCCCGTGGCACGTCGTCCACAGACGCCGGCGCCGGCGCGGCGGGCTTGCGAGAAGCACGGTCCGCCCAGCGCACGCGTTGCGCGCGGCGCGTCTGGCCTGTGCGAAGAGCAGCGGACCCACGCGACGCCCGGGCCGTTGCAGGCGCCTGTAGCACTGGCGATCGGCGAGCTGTCGGGCTCGCGGCGCAAAGCGCGGCGTCAGCTTGGGAAGGTCGAACGAGTCGTCCTTGCCGGAGCCGCTCAGGCGCAGTGAATCGTCGTTGGCGTCAAAGTCTGGCATGTGCGTGAGCCACCCTACAGACCCGACAGAGAGTCCGCACGCCGCATTGCGCCGAACTCGTCGAAGCGCCTCTGAACCATCTTCCAGAGCGCCTCTGGGGCGTCTGGGGCAGCGCGACTACTCTACCGTGTCTTGGACTTCGTAACAACTTTGTGACATACGCAACGCCGCCGTCGCGGGCTGGGAGCGCCGCGCGCGGGGTCGCCCGGGGTGCAGGCGCGGCAGCGCCAGCCGCCCGGCGATGCGACTGGGCGAGCCGACGAGCAGCACGGAGATCGCCAGCACGGCCAGCCCGCCGACGATGTCCAGCAGGAAGTGGTTGCCGGTCGCCAGCACCGCGAGTCCCGTCAGGCACGGATAGGCGACGGCGAGCACGCGCACGATCGGGCGTTCGCTGGCGCGCCACAGCGCCAGCGTGCACCACCCCGCCCAGGCCATGTGCAGCGACGGCATCGCCGCAACCTGGTTGGCTTGCGACGCCAGCATGCCCGTGTGCCAGGAGCCGAATGCGTGGGTGGAGGCGACGACGTCGATGAATCCGTCGAGCATCCGCGGCGGTGCAACGGGGAAGCGCCAGAAGACGATGAAGCCGAGCACGTTGACGAGCACGAGCGAGTTGCGCAGCGGACGGTAGAGATCGGCGCGCCGCCACCACAGCCAGCCGAGCACGCTGAACGTGACGATGAAGTGCGCGTTGTCGTAGTAGTCTGAGACGATCAGCCCGAGCGTGTGATGCGCGGCCAGCCAGCGATCGAGCGTCAGCTCGGGATCGATGTGCAGCAGACGCTCGACGTGCAGCACGCCGCGCGCATTGCCCAGCGCGACCGGCAGGCGCAGCGTTGCGAGGTTAGTGATCGCGTCGTAGACCCAGCCCAGCCACGCGATCGCCAGCAGCTCGATCCACCAGCGCGTGCGTGCGTGCGCACGCGAGAAGCTAGCGAGCTGGCCAACGGCGGCGGAAGAGCCGCCGGAGTCGATCGAAACGGCGCCGGACAAGCGATCGATGTTACCCCGCCCGTCAGCGCCGCTCAGCGCGGGTCAAGAGTGTGCACGGTCACGGCGCGACGGGCGGCAGGCCGCGATCGGCGAGCGTCGCCAGGACCTGCGGCAGGGCGGCGGCCGTGCGCCGCCATGAGCCCGGCGCTGAGTAGTCGTCGGCGTCGTGCAGCAGCAGCACGGCGCCCTCGTCGGCGCCGGCTGTCACCAGCGCGGCGATCGACTCGGGCGTCGCGCGCCGCTCCCAGTCGCGCCCCCAGTGACTCCACAGCAGCGTGCGCCAGCCGCGCGCGTTGGCCAGGCGCAGCGCGGAGGCGTTGAGCACGCCGTACGGCGGGCGGTAGAGCGCCGGCGTGAGACCTGTCGCGTCCTCGATCACCGCCGCCGCACGATCGATGTCTGCGCGCACCTGACGCGGCGTCAGGCGCAGGAGGTTGCGGTGGCGGTGGCAGTGCAGGCCGACGAGGTGCCCGGCTGAGACGATCTCGCGCGCCAGCGAGGGATTGCGCTGCACCTGCTCGCCGACGAGAAAGAACGTCGCCGCAACGCCGGCGCCGGCCAGCAGCTCGAGCACGGCCGGCGTGCCCTGTGCGTGCGGGCCGTCGTCGAAGGTCAGCGCGTAGCCGAGGCCGCTGGCGGTCCGGTCCTCCACCCCCAGCGGTCCGCGCAGCGCGGGTACGGCGGCGGCGAGCCCGGGGAGCATGTAGCCGACGATCGCCATTGCGGCCACCGTTGTGGCGATCGGGGGACCGGGGCTGCGATGATCGTGGACAGACATGGTCGATCTGGTGCTGGGCATAGGAGCGGCCGTGGGCGCGTCCACCCTCTACAGCCTAGGGATCGCCCTGCAGGCGATGGACGCCAAGGAGGCGCCCCACTCGCAGCATCTGCGCCTGGCGCTCGCCTGGCGACTGGTTCGCCGGGGGCGCTGGCTGGTGGGCCTGGCGCTGTCGATCCTCGGCTGGCCGCTGCAGATCGTCGCGCTGATGCTCGCGCCGCTGGTGGTCGTGCAGCCGGCGCTCGCGGCGGGCCTGCTCGTGTTGATGTTCCTTGCGCAGCGGATGCTGCACGAGCACGCCGGACGTCTGGAGTACGTGGCGATGGCGGCGATCGTGATCGGCGTGGTGGGCGCGGGCCTGGCGGCGCCGCCGCGCACCACCGGCCACGGCTCAGAGGCTCTGGCGATCACGATCGTGCTCGCCGGGCTGGCCCTGGCGAGCCTGCTCCCGTACGCGTTGCGCCTGGTGATGCATCCGCCGGCCGGTGTGACGATGGTCGGCGCGGGACTGGCGGGCGGCTGGAGCGGAATCGCGACGAAGCTGGCATCGGACGACCTCGCGCAGGGACACGTGGCGCTCGCCGCCGTGTGGGGCGTGTCGACCGCCGCAGCCTCGGGGATCGCGATCCTGAGCGAGATGAGCGCGCTGCAGGAGCGACCGGCGATTCAGGTGGCGCCGGTCGTGTTCGTGACTCAGACCGTGATCCCGATCGTCGTCGCGCCGCTGCTGTTCGGCGAGAGCTTCGCCGACACGCCCTTCGCAGGGGTGCCGCTGTCGGCTTCGCTGGCGCTGCTGATCGCCGGAGCCGCGCTGCTTGCACGATCGCCGCTGCTGGTCGCGCTGATGGAGGGAGAGCGGGTGAGCCACGCCAGCGGCTCGGCGCCCAGCCCTTTGCCTCCCAGCCAGGAGACGATCCGCTCCAGCCCGCCAACCGAGGCGGGCGAGCCGTCGAGCTCGACGACGAGCACGTCGCCGGCGCGCGCCGGGCGCTGAGGCAGCGGACCGGCGGCGCTCAGGCGCTCGGCGCCGCACACCGGCGTGGCGCCGTCGGTGCGCGCGAGCACCAGTTGGCCGACTGTCAGGCCGCCGCGCGGCTGCAGGTAGTAGAAGCGGTGGTGCAGGCCCAGCGCGCGAGCCTGCGCATGCAGCAGCCCGCGCGTGCGCACCCAGCGAAACGCCGAGGACCCCGGCACTTCCGGCACGACCTCGTCGCCCAGCGCTCGCAGCTTGGCGATCAGCCGCGGCGAGGGAGCGCCGCCATTGTCGGCGAAGGAGACGTGGATGCCGGCTCGCGCCAGTTCGGAGGCGACCTGGGAGACGTCGCGCGAGGGGACGTGCACGATCAGGCCGACGTCCGGCTGACTGGTCTTGACCGTCGCGAGCGGGTGCACGTGCAGGATCTTGCTCGCCAGCGCCGTCACCTCGTCGGTGGACATCATCCACGAGCCGACCCCCAACAGCAGCACGAGCTGAGTGGCCAGGGCGACCGTGCGCAGCCGCCAGCGCGGAATCGGGCGCACGCGGCGCGGCACCTGCAGGACGACGTCCGCCGCGGCGGCGTTCTTGGCGATCGCGCCCTCGCCGGCGGCGGGGCGCAGCGGGGCATCGGCCGTCCCGGCGAAGCTCGCCCGCACGTGCTCGCGCAGCTCGGTGGTGTCGTTGGCCAGGCGAACGAGATCGAGCGCCGCCATCGCGCGGGTGTTGACCCGCGCGTGGCCCACGGGCAGCCCGTAGGAGACGACGGGGGTGCCGGCGGCCATCGCCTCCAGACAGGTCACGCCGCCGGTGGAGTGCACGAGCACGTCGGCCGCGGCGAGCAGCTCGGGCATCTTCTCGGTGAACTCGTACACGTGCACGCGCGGCTCGCGCGCGAAGCTGCATCGCAGCTTGGCCGCCAGTGGCTCGTTGCGCCCGGCGAGCACGACGATGCTGCTCGCCTCGGGCACGCAGATGAACTCGCGCACGGCGCCCTCGACGTCGCCGACTCCCCATCCGCCACCGGAGACGACGACCATCCGGCCCTCCTCGGGCAGGCCGAGCGCACGGCGCGCCTGCAGCGGGCAGCGGACTTTGAGGAACTCGTCGGAGATCAGCGGCTGCACGAGGCGAACGCTGTCGCGCCCGGCGATGCGCTCGACCGGCGAGAGCGACTCGCCGTACATCACCATGTGCATGTCGATGCCCGGCTGCGCCCAGAAGAACAGTCCGGTGAGGTCGGTGATCGTGGCGACGGTGGGGCACTCGACCTCGCCGGTGCGCCGCAGTCGCGCGAGCACGACGGTCACCGCGGGGTAGGTGGAGACGACCACGTCGGGCTCGTGTTCGGCGATCGTGCGCGCCAGTGGGCGCGACCCGAACAGGCACAGCAGCCGCGTCGCCAGCGCGCGGACCGGCGGGACGTGGTGGAGCAGCCCGTAGATGATCGTGTACGTCCACGGGATGAAGCGAAGCTGCACGCGGTAGCCGTCCTCGACGACGGGTTTGAGCACGCGACCCATCGCTGCGAGGCCGTCGATCACGGTGACGTCGGTTGGCTGCGGCGCGGCCTTCAGCTGAGCGGCCAGCGCGCGCGCAGCGGCCGCGTGACCCTCGCCCACGTCCGCGGACAGGATCAGGACGCGACGCGGCCCGGGGGCCCGGCGCGATGTCGATTTGCGGCGGTGAAGTCGCATGTAGAAGGCAGCGCGCCCTGGGCCGGGCGGCTGACGTGCCGCACACACGTACACCGGTTGGCATCCCGGGGCACGCGCATTCGCGGCTGCATAGGGATTCTAGCTTCCCCACCACACGCCTGCCTGACCAGTAGACGTAACAATGGGATCGATGCCGTCCGCCCCGGCTGTACCCAGCGTGCCGATCGAGGCTGCCCGCCGCCGTGACCGGCGCCTGAGAGGCAGCCGTCGCCCGGCGGCGCGCGGTTGCGCCGTGATCGCGCGCGCGCTCGGCCTGCTCGCACTGCTGGGCATCGTCGTGACGGTCTTCCTGACGGCCGCCGGCGCGGCCGGAGAACCGTCGCAGTACGTCCCGGGCCGCAGCGGCGGATGGCCGGGTTGGCTGGCGGGGCCGCTGGCGGGCCTTGGCATGAGCCTCGGCTCGGGTGGCTTTCAGACGCTGATGCTGATCATGTGCGCGAGCTACCTGCTGGTGCTGGCGCTCGCCAGCACGCTGCCGCTGGGCGCGCTCGTCGCGGCGATCGTCGCCGCGCACGTGATCCTGCTGCTGGGTCCGCCGCTGATCTCCCAGGACGTCTTCGGCTATCTGGGCTTCGCGCGCCTGGGAGCTCTGCACAGCCTCGATCCCTACACGCACGTGGCAGCACAGGCCTCGGGCGACGAAGTCCTCTGGTTCGTCGGCTGGCCCTACAAGCACTCCCCCTACGGACCGCTGTTCACGCTCGCCAGCTACGCCACGGCGCCGCTCGGGCTGGCGGGCGGCCTGTGGGCGTTCAAGGCGGTGGCGGTGGCGGCGAGCCTCGCCGCCGTCGCGCTGGTCGCGCGCGCAGCCGGGAAGCTGGGGCACTCGCGTCGCTTGGCCGCCGCGTTCGTCGGGCTGAACCCGGTGCTGCTCGTGCTGGCGGTCGGCGGGGCGCACAACGACACGCTGATCGTGATGATGCTCGCGGCGGCGCTCGCCCTGACGGCCGGGACCAGCCCGCGCTTTCGCGCCGCCGCCGGGGCGCTTGTCGTCGGCGTCGGCATCAAGGTCACCGCCGGCCTGGTGCTGGCGTTCCTCGTGCTCGCACCGCGGCGATGGCGCGAGCGCCGGCGAGTCGCGGGCGCCGCCGTGCTCAGCCTGCTGGCGCTCGGTGCAATCGGGCTGATCGGCTTCGGCACGCATGCGCTGGGCTTCCTCAACGCGGTGGGCGAGCAGCAGCAGCTCGTCGCCGTGCACAGCGTGCCCGCCGAGACGGCCAGGCTGTTTGGCCTGAGCGGAACGCCGGACTGGTGGCGCAACGTGTTCGCCGCGCTGTTCGTCGCCGTGCTCGGCTACTCGCTGTGGCGCACCACCCGAGGCGCCGACTGGCGCGTGGCCGCCGGCTGGGCGACGCTCGCGCTGCTGCTTTCGACAGCCTGGCTGCTGCCTTGGTATGCGATCTGGGCTCTGCCGCTAGCCGCGGTCAGCGGCGATCGGCGGCTGCGCGCCGCGACGCTGCTGTTCTGCGCGTACGCGATCCTCATCCACCTGCCGCTCGCCGACCCCCTGCTCCTCCCCTCGCGCCCGCGAGTTCACGTGCGCGTCTTCGTCCAGCGACAGGGCATCGATCTCGCCCGTTTCCAGGTGGTGCACGACCCCCTGCTCGATCTCGGTCGCTGAGGCGTCGGGGCGCAGCAGGCGCAGGCGCATCGCGTCCAGGCGCCGGAACTTGAGGATCTCCAGCACGTACACGAGGTAGACGCTCGCCGCGGCGGCGATCAGGCCGAGGCCGATCATCACCAGCGTCCAGCCGGTGTGCAGATGGCCTTTGTGATCGCTGTAGGGGACGAAGCGCAACGCCAGCGCGAGGCCAGCGAGCATCAGCGTCCAGGCGTACAGGTAGGCGATCGTGCGCCGGCTGGAGAAGCCGATGCGCGCCATGCGATGGTGGATGTGCTCGCTGTCGGGAAGGTAGATCGGCTGCTTGTACTTCAGGCGCTTGAGCACGACGAAGGTCGTGTCCAGGAACGGCACGGCGAGCAGGATCAGCGGCAGCACGAAGGACACGACGGCTGCAGTCTTGATGGCGCCCTCGACGGTGATCACGCCCATCATCAGCCCGAGCAGGTTGGCGCCGCAGTCGCCCATGAAGCTCGACGCGGGCGGGAAGTTGTACAGCAGGAAGCCGAGCGCCGCGCCGGCGGTGATCGCCGCGAGCACGCCGGGCTGCTGGCGGCCGAGGTCGAACGCGATCACGGTCATCGCGCCGGCGATGATCGTGCACACGCCCGCCGCCAGCCCGTCGACGCCGTCGGAGAAGTTGACGACGTTCATCATCGCCACCAGGCCGAGCACGGTGAGCACGGGACCGGCGTTGGTGACGCCGGCGTTGGGGAACGCGAGCGTGCCGACGAACGGCAGCGTGATCGCCTTCACGGCCACGCCGAAGTGCACGACGATCACGGCCGCGACGATCTGGCCGGCCAGCTTGACGACCGGCGGCAGCTCGAACCGATCGTCGAGCGCTCCGACGAGCGTGATCACCGCCGCGGCCAGCAGCACCCCGTGCCACAGCTGGTGTTCGGAGCCATAGCCGGCCGGCAGCCAGATCAGCCCGGCGGCGAGCGTTCCGGCGAAGATCGCCAGCCCGCCGAGCAGCGGCGTCGGGCTTTCCGACAGGCCCCGCTCGCGCGGTTCGTCGATTGCGCCGACGGCCCTCGCAAAGCGCATCGTCAGCGGCGTGAGCAGCGCCGTTACGGCGGCGGCCACGAGAAACGCATATAGCGCGTCGAGCTCGGTCAGATGCCCCATCTAATTCAGAAAAGCATCGCAGGCGTGGGGGTCGCACGCCAATCCGCCGCCGCAGGCCGACGGACGGCGGCGCTTGGCACACAGCTGAGCGGCGTGGCCGCGGCGCGCCGTCCGCGTTGACGGTTGGCGTGTGTCGTTTGCCACAGAGCGATAGCCATGGTATTTGCCGCAGCGCAGGCGGGCGCTCGATTTGGCGACTGCGAGCGCCATGGTATTTACGACGTATATACGATGGCTATCGCGCTGTGAGAATGTAAACGCACACACCGCCGACCGGACGCCCGTGCGAGCAGCGGGCGCCCGCGCGAAGCGTCCGGGCAGCGGACGGGCGAGGGCCGCCGGGCGGGAGCCGCACCGCCCGGCGGTCACGAGCGCCGGGCGAGGACGGTCGCGCCTCAGAGGACGCCGGCTTGAGCGATCTCCTCGTACAGCGGATAGCGCTCGGCGATCTCGCGCACACGCTCGGCGAGCTCGTGCGAGCGCGACCGGTATTCGGGGGTCAGCGCGCTGGCCATGATCTGGCCGACCTCGACGAAGTCGTCGTGCTGCAGGCCGCGCGTGGCCAGCGCCGGCGTGCCGATTCGCAGCCCCGAGGCCTCCATCGGCGGGCGCGGGTCGAACGGAACGGCATTGCGGTTGACGGTGATGTCGATCGCGTGCAGGCGATCCTCGGCCTGCTTGCCCGTGAGCGCCGGCTCTGCGTCGCGCAGGTCGACGAGCACCAGGTGCACATCGGTGCCGCCGGTCAGCACGTTGATGCCGTGTCCGGCTCCGAGCAGCTCCTGCGCCCATGCCCGCGCGCCGTCGAGCGTGCGCCGCTGGCGCTCGGCGAACAGCTCTGAGGCGGCGATCTTGAAGGTCACGGCCTTGGCCGCGATCACGTGCTCCAGCGGCCCGCCCTGCTGACCGGGAAAGACGGCCGAGTCGATCTTCTTGGCGTGCTCTGCCTTGCACAGGATGACGCCGGCGCGCGGGCCGCCGAGCGTCTTGTGCGTGGTCGTCGTGACGACGTCGGCGCCGAAGTCGATCGGATTCGGGTGCAGCCCGGCGGCGACGAGCCCGGCGAAGTGCGCCATGTCGACCATCAGCAGCGCGCCGACCTCGTCGGCGATCTCGCGAAAGCGCGCGAAGTCGAGCTGGCGGGGGTAGGCCGACCAGCCGGCGAGCAGCATCTTCGGGCGGCGCTCGCGCGCGATGCGAGCGACCTCGTCCATGTCGATCAGGCTGCTCTCGCGGTCGACCTCGTACGGGGCGATGTCGTACAGCCGGCCGGACACGTTGATCTTCATGCCGTGCGTGAGGTGGCCGCCGTGCGCCAGCGACAGCCCCATGATCGTGTCGCCCGGCGCCAGCAGCGCGTGATAGACGGCCGTGTTGGCCTGCGTGCCGGAGTGCGGTTGGACGTTGGCGTGCTCGGCGCCGAACAGCGCCTTGGCACGATCGATTGCGAGCTGCTCGGAGACATCGACCCACTCGCAGCCGCCGTAGTACCGCCGACCGGGGTAGCCCTCCGCGTACTTGTTCGTCAGCACCGAGCCCTGACACTCGAGCACGGCGCGCGGCACGAAGTTCTCCGAGGCGATCGCCTCGAGCGTGCGCTGCTCGCGCTGCAGCTCACCGCGCAGCACCTCGGCGATCTCTGGATCCACCTCGCTGAGCGGGCGGTTGAAGTAATCGGGGCTTAGCTCGGACACGACGCCCTCCTTGAGCAGGCGGTGGAGACTGAAAATGCCCAGGCGCGCGGCGGTATCGCTCGCCGCTTCCCGGTGGTCGATCCCACCTCAGGCGCCAGTCGCGGCAGCTCTGACGAGGCTAGCAGGAGCACGGGATCGGGGGTCAAACGGCGCCGCGCAACAGCTCGCGCACGGCCTCGGCGGCCAGCGCGCCCTCGCGCAGGACGTACCAGCTGCCGCTGGCCTGGTAGTCGCGCAGATCGACCACCGTGGAGGGAGTGCCGGGCAGCGTGCCGCCGTCGAGCACCACGTCGGCGCCCTCGCGCACAGCCAGCGGAACCTGCTCGAGCGTGCGCGCGTCGCGCTCGCCGGAGATGTTGGCGCTGGACTGCATCACGGGCTCGGCGATCGCGTGGAGGGCGTGCAGGCTCTGCGGCAGCCACGGCACTCGCAGGCCAACCGTCGCGGGGTCGCTGCGACAGGCGGGGAGAAAGCGCGACGAGCGGTTCTCCAGCAGGACCGTCACCGGTCCGGGCAGCAGTGCGCTCAGTGCGCCGCGCTCGAAATCGCTGAGCTCCGGCAGCGCCCCCAGCGCGTGCTCGAGCGCGAAGAACATCACTGCAGCCGGCCGCGTCGCCGGCCGGCCCTTGAGCTGGTACATGCGTCGCGCGGCCGGCGCATCGTCGGGATCGCAGCAGATTCCGTAGACGGTGTCGGTCGGGAAGACGGCCACTCCCCCGCCGACGACGCATGCGCGCAGGCGCTCGGCGTCTTCGCTGCTCAGCAACGGGGTCATGGTCGCACGCGCTCGGCGGTCACCACGCGCTCGACACCCGCAAGGTCGTGCACGCACTCAACAGTTGCATAACCCGACGCGCGAGCCAAGCCGGCGACCTCGGCCGCCTGCCCGGCGCCCACCTCGAGCGCGACGAACGCGACGCGCTGCCTCACCGACAGCTGCGCGAGCAACGCTCTGATCGCGTCGAGGCCGTCGGCGCCGGCGAACAGCGCCCCCGGCGGCTCGTGGCGGAGGATCTCCGGAGCGAGTCGCGCGCGATCGGACTCGGCGACGTAGGGCAGGTTGGCGAGCACGGCGTCGAACTCGTCGGGCAGGCCTGCCAGCAGGTCGGCGCGCAGCCAGCGCACGTCCAGTACCAGCCGCTGGGCGTTGGCGCGCGCCAGGTCCAGCGCGTCGTCGCTGATGTCACTGCCGCTCACCGTCAGGTCGGGGCGCTCGTCCTTGAGCGCCAGCGCGACAGCGCCGCTGCCCGTGCCCACGTCGAGGACGGCAATTCCTCTGTCCAGCGCCAGCGCGCGCTCGACGAGCAGCTCGCTCTCCGGGCGCGGCACGAGCGCGCGCGGATCGACGGCGAGATCGAGCCGGCGAAAGCCGCGGCGCCCGACGATGTAGGCGACCGGCTCGCGCTGCACCGCGCGCCGGCGCACGGCGTCCTGAAAGGCGCGCACCGCGCTGCCGGCGACGACGAGCTCGCGGTCGAGCAGCAGGCGCTCGCGGGCAACGCCGAGCACATGCGCGAGCAGCACTTCGGCGTCGAGCCTCGGCGTCTGACAGCCGGCCGCGGCGATCGCCGTGACCGCGCCGTCGAGGGCGTCGCGAACGGATGTGCCGCGTGCGCGCGCGCTCACGCGGCGGCCTGCGCCTGCAGGCGCCGGCGCTTCTCGTCGCCCTGCAGCGCGGCGGTGATCTCGTCGAGCTGGCCCTCGAGCACGTCGTCGAGGTTGTGCACGGTCAGCTTGATGCGATGGTCGGTCACGCGCCGCTCACCGTAGTTGTAGGTGCGAATCTTCTCCGCGCGGTCGCCGGTGCCGACCTGCGAGCGCCGATCGGCGGCGAGCTCGGCCTGCTGTTCTGCCAGGGCGCGCTCGTAGATGCGCGCGCGCAGCACGCGCAGCGCCTTCTCGCGATTCTGCAGCTGGGACTTCTCGTCCTGCATCGAGACGACGATCCCGCTCGGCTTGTGCGTCACGCGAACGGCCGAGTCGGTCGTGTTGACCGACTGCCCGCCCGGACCGGATGAGCGATAGACGTCGATCTGCAGGTCGTTGGGGTCGATCTGCACGTCGACGTCCTCGGCCTCGGGGAGCACCGCGACGGTCGCCGTCGAGGTGTGGATTCGTCCCTGGGACTCGGTCTGGGGCACGCGCTGCACGCGGTGCGTGCCCCCCTCGAACTTGAACACCGAGTAGGCGCCGTCGCCCTTGACGGCGAACGTGTACTTGCCGTCGCCGACGTCCATCGCCTCGGGCTGCCAGCCGCGCCGCTCGGCGTACTTGACGAGCATCCGGTAGAGATCGCCGGCCCACAGGCCGGCCTCGTCGCCGCCGGCGCCGCCCTGGATTTCGACGATCACGCTCTTGTCGTCGTTGGGGTCGCGCTCGACCATCGCCATGCGGATCTCCTCCTCGAGCTGCTCGATCCGCTCGCGCGCCCGCGTCAGCTCGTCGCGCATTTCCGAGTCCTCGCCCTCCTCCGAGAGCAGTTCTTCGGCGCCGCCGGCCGTGTCCTGGGCCTCGCGCCACTGCGCGGCGAGCTTGGCGGCGGGCTCCAGCTGGCGGTAGGCGCGACCTACCTCGGCATAGCGCTCGCGGTCTGAGATGACCTCGGCGTCGGTCATCTGCTGGCCGAGCTCGGCAAAGCGCGTCTCGATCTGCTTGACGAGGTCTTCGATCATCGCG
>JADGPP010000141.1 GCA_017882375.1 Solirubrobacteraceae bacterium
GCCAGTCATCGGCGACGGTAACCGCCACCTCGGCACCCTGCGGATCGCTGCGCGAACGCACCGATCGAGCCACGCCAACGATGGTTCCGTCTGCTCCCACGGCGATGAGCGCCTCGTGGTCGTGGTGGTCGACCTCGGTCAGGTAGCGCAACATCGGCCCGCTGAGCTCCTGCATCGGCGACAGGAAGCGTCGGTAGCGCGATTGCTCCGACAGTCGCTCGAAGCCCGCGCGCAGCGGCGCGGCATCCTGCGGACGGATGGGGCGCACCGTGACGCGCGAGCCGTCGCGTAGCGTGACGGCGATCTCCCGCGGGTGCGCGGGCGCCCCGACGAGCGCTTGGTCATGGCGGCCGAGCGAGGCGTCGTTCACGCCGCCGCTACCAGTCGTCGGCGTCCGTCAGACCGTGTGCGGCGGGCATTGCGTCGTGGCAGCCCTTCGTCACTATGACCTGGCTTCGTCCTCATAGAGTGCGTTGAACACGTTGGCGTACCGCTCGTACACGAACGCCCGCTTCGTCTTGAACGTAGGCGTCAGCTCACCAGCCGCCTGAGTAGGGTTGTGGTCGAGGATCACGAAGCGCTTGATCTGCTCGATGCGTGCAAAACGCGTGTTGGCGTTGTCAATGGCAGCCTGGATCACCTCGCGCACGCTCGCGTCTCGCGCCATCGACATCATGTCGGCGCTCACCCCCAGGTGCTGCGCCAGCTTCGGCGCCTCGTCGGGGTCCAGGGTCACCATGCACACGAGATACGGCTTGCGGTCGCCGTACACCACAGCTTCGGAGATCCAGCGCGTCTCGCGCAGGGCGTTCTCGATATCCACAGGTGTGACGTTCTTGCCGCTGGAGGTGATGATCAGATCCTTCTTACGACCCGTCACGGCGAGGTAGCCGTCGCTGGAAAGCTCGCCCAGGTCGCCGCTTTGCAGCCTGCTACGCCCAGACAGGCAGGGCCTCCAACCGCGCAGATATGCCCGGATGGCAGCGCGCTCTTAGGCGGTCGGCGTGGTCGCTGGAGCCGCGGTTGTCGCACGGTCCTTCGTCCACACCCTGTGCGCGAGCAGCGCGACGGCCGCGTAGATTGCAAGTGCGTTCACGGCATGCAGAAAGCCCAGCCACGGGACCGACGTCGAGGCGACGCCGAGGATGAACTGCAAGATGCCGAGTAGGAAGATCCCGCCCGACCACTTGAGGTCGCTTTCACCGAGACGTCCGGCCAGCGAAACGATCAACAGCGCCAGCATGACGAGAACGATGAGGGTGCCGACGGCGCCATGCGCGTTGAAGCCGTCTTCGATCGTCTTCTTTGAGATGGATGCTCTTTCCGCCTTGTGTATCGCGTCGAACGCGGCGTGTCCGGCGAGCCCGACCTGCACGACTATCGCTGCGAACAGAATTGACGTTAGCCAGCGGAAGGCCGTACGCATGCGCGGCACGATACAGGAGCCCTGAGAGTCCTCACGCGCTTGACGACCTAGGGCCTAACTTCGGACACCCCCGCCGCACTCGTAGACTGCTCCCCGGACACCGTAGCGCCGGGCCGCGACCCGTTCCCGCCCCGCGGCTGACTGCCGACGGCTGCTACGCGCATGGAGCGCTCCCCGACCTTCACGAGCCCCGACTCCCGACAGAGCCCCAGCACCTCGCTGAACAAGCTCGCCAGGGCTGCCTCGTGGCGCACACGAAGACGCGCGATCGTCGCGTGATCGGGCGTCTGCTGGGCCGCGATCACCCGGTAGGCGACATCCTCCACGCAGCGACGCTCGATGCCCCTCTAGGATCGCTCGCCCCGGGCGTAGGCGTACATCAACAACGCAACCATCATCGAAGGCTCAAACGCTGCGCGGCCCCGCCCATCCTGGCGGTAGGAGCCATAGAACGCGTCCAGATCCATCTCCTCCACCGACGCCAACACGAACCACGCCAGATGGTCCTCCGGTAGCCAATCACGCGGGTCCGGAGGCATCAAGAACGTCTGCTCACGATCACACGTCAAGAAGTTCATAGCCATGCCCTGAAGTGTCTTAATGGCCTCGGACGGACCCGGTTTGTGCGACACCCACCGTCCAAGGCGGGCGCGCGCGGTGCACCCGCAGAGACGCCTGCCTTCGCGTGACAAGGGGACGAGTGCGATCGTCGCTTGGGAGGCCGCGCACGGCGACGCGGGGTCCTGACCGGCGCAGGGCAGTCCTGCGCCGGTCATGCCCGAGTTCCGATCGTGTCCGCTGGCGATCGGGTCACGCCAAGCGAGGCTTCTTTGCGTTCGATCGCAACGAACGACTTGTACGATGGCCCGAGAGAAGTCACACGTCTGGAGGTGCAGGATGAAGCCCCAATCGACGGGACGCAGTTCGGCGCGATCACGCTCGGGGGAGTGGTCTACGACCACGATGTCTTGGTCTGCCCCGACGCGACGGTCAAGCGGCAGAAGAAGAAGCTCTCGAAGGCGGTCTACGGCACCTCGCACATGATCTCCCTCGCCGAGGCCAAGTACGTCTACCGTCAAGGTGAGGCAGCAGAGACGCTGATCATCGGCGGGGGGGTACGGCAGGGTCGAGCTCTCACCTGAGGCGGCCGAGTACCTCGCACGCAAGCGGTGCGATGTCGTGCTCCTTCCCACGCCTGAGGTGATCGCGACCTGGAACGAGGCGAAGGGCAAGGTGATCGGACTGTTCCACGTCACCTGCTGAGCAGACGCCGGCCAGCCTGATCGCGCGCTGCGGCCACGCGCAGGCCGCCGCGCCGATCGGCGGCACCACTCTGTGGTCGCTGGCGATACGAGGCCGGCGCTGGACGAGCGCGCCACGGGAATGGTGTCTCTCCGCACGTTGGACGTGGCCCGCAGTACTGGAGTGTTGCTGCACGCTCGCGCGTTGACAACGATCTGGTTCTCAGGCGCTCAGCGTTTGTTGCAGTAGGTAGGCGTTGAGGCAGATGATCACGGTCGCGACCGTCCATGCGAGAACGGTGGTCGTGCGCGTATTCACGAGTGTTCCCATGAGCCTGCGGTCGCGGCAGAACAGCAGCAGCGGGATGAGCGCGAACGGGATGCCAAACGAGAGCACAACCTGGCTGAGGACGAGCGCCCGTGACGCGTTCGCACCGGCGGCGATGATCGCGAGCGCCGGGATCATGGTGACCAAGCGGCGGAAGAACAGAGGGATGCGTCTGTTCACGAACCCCTGCATCACCACCTGGCCGGCCATCGTTCCGACGCTCGAGGAGGAGAGGCCGGACGCGAGCAGGGCGACGCCAAAGAGCAGGGCGGCGCCGCTTCCGAGGTAGGTGCCAAGCGCGTCGTGGACGGCCGTCAGGTGGTTGCCCACCGCGGTCAGACCGCGCGAGTGGAACACGGCGGCGGCGGTGATGAGCATGCTCATGTTGATCGCACCGGCGGTGCCCATCGCGACCACGACGTCGGCGAGCTCGAAGCGGAAGATGTGCTGCTTCGCTTCCTCGGTCGCGCCGACGATGCGATGCTGCGTGAGCGCCGAATGGAGATAGATCACGTGCGGCATGACCGTCGCGCCGACGATCCCGACCGCCAGTAGCACGCTCTCTCGACCGTCGAAGCCGGGCAGCAGGCCGTGCGCGATCCCCGACGCGCTCGGTTTGGCCATCACCACCTGGAGGGCGAACGCGGCCACCATTACGCCGATCAGCATCGCGATGACGGCCTCGACGTGGCGGAATCCCTTCGCTTGGAGCGCCAGGATCCCGAAACTCGCAGCGCCCGTGAGTAGCGCGGCCGGAAACAGCGAAACGCCGAACAGCAGGCCGAGGCCGATCGCGGCACCGATGAGCTCTGCGAGGTCGGTCGCGACCGCGATGACCTCCGCCTGGATCCAGAGGAGCACCGTCGCCGGCTTGTTGAAGCGCTCGCGGCACAACTCGGGAAGATTCCTACCCGTCGCCACGCCGAGCTTGGCGCTCATCGCCTGAATCAGCATCGCCATCAGGTTCGCCATCAGCACCACCCAGAGCAGGAGGTAGCCGTAGCCCGCTCCGGACGCCATGTTTGTGGCGAAGTTGCCAGGGTCGATGTACGCGACCGAAGCGATGAACCCCGGGCCAAGAAACGGCCACGCGCCACGAAGCCCACGACGCCGTCCGGCGAGCGATTCCTCCGCGGCCTCGAGCACGCGCGCCTCGCCGGGAAGGACGTCGTCGAGCGGATGGACCAATGCTGTACGGTCGTGCACCCAGTGGCGGACTGCAGGACGCTCACGCGGCCGCCGACGTCGCGGCGCGATCTTCCTGCGCGGCCGTGGCGGTCGGGTGTCCATTGGCCTGTCGAAGGCCTCTACTCGCCACGTCGATCGATGCTGATCTGCATGCTCACAGCAGTCACGCGAGCAGCGTGCCAGGCAGAGCTCAGCCCGCCATCCGTAGACGTCCTCCAAAACGTCCGGTGGCGTCCACGGTGCCGCAACGAAGCTAGTCAGCACCGTCCACGACAGAGAGCCTGCTGGGTGCTACCGCTTGCGAGCCCTGTGGACGCGAGCAAGTGTTGACGACTGGGAGCACGCGATCGCTGCCGCCGGATCGATGCGAGCCGCAAATGGACCGGTCGATCGGGCCGCTGGCGCATTCGCCCTCAAGGCACCGGTCCCGACGGCGCCGACGATCACTTCTGCCATGCAACGGCCGCGGGATTCTCGACTCACCGTCGCGACGTTCCTGCTTCGCTACGGGGAAGCGGAAGTCCGCTCCCGTGCCGCCGTCACGCCTGCCAAGGACGACGTCCAAGCGCGTGGGCTCAAGGGAGCGAGACGACTGCTTACCCTCCGGGATGCGGAAGTCTCCCGGCCGACGTGTGTCCGTGCTCCCCCTCGTCCGAAGCGACAGCGTCGGGCCAGCTTCCTCGCACGCTCGCTTGGCTGTGGAAAGCAGCGGTCAAGCGCGTCCGGACGCGCACCTTCGGCGTGGCG
>JADGPP010000142.1 GCA_017882375.1 Solirubrobacteraceae bacterium
GGCCTGCGCGACCGCTACGAGCAGCACCACAAGGTGCAGATCACCGACGAGGCGCTGCGCGCCGCCGGCGAACTGGCCAGCCGCTACATCTCCGACCGCTTCCTGCCCGACAAGGCGATCGACCTGATCGACGAGGCCGCCTCGCGCATGCGCATCAAGTCGATGACCTCGCCGCCCGCCAACCGCGAGCTCGAGGGCGAGGTCGAGACGACCCGCCGCGAGAAGGAGGCGGCGATCGAGGCGCAGGAGTTCGAGAAGGCCGCCGCGCTGCGCGACAAAGAGCGCAAGCTGACCAACAAGAAACGTGAGCTCGAGCAGGAGTGGGAATCCGGTGAGACCGGAGACCGTCCGTCGATCGGCGAGGAGGAGATCGCGGACATCGTCTCGATGTGGACCGGCATCCCCGTCTTCAAGCTGACCGAGGCCGAGACGCAGAAGCTGATGCGCATGGAGGACGAACTGCACAAGCGCGTGATCGGCCAGCACCCGGCGATCGAGGTCATCTCCAAGGCGATCAGGCGCTCGCGCGCCGGGCTGAAGGACCCCAAGCGCCCGACCGGCTCGTTCATCTTCCTCGGACCTTCGGGCGTGGGCAAGACCGAGCTGGCACGCACGCTCGCCGAGTTCCTGTTCGGCGACGACGACGCGATGATCCGCATCGACATGTCCGAGTACATGGAGAAGCACGCGGTCTCGCGCCTGGTCGGCTCGCCTCCCGGCTACATCGGCTACGACGAGGGCGGTCAGCTGACCGAGGCCGTGCGGCGCAAACCGTACAGCGTGCTGCTGCTCGACGAGATCGAGAAGGCCCACCCGGACGTCTTCAACATCCTGCTGCAGATCCTCGAGGACGGACGGCTCACCGACGCGCAGGGGCGCACGGTGGACTTCCGCCACGCGATCGTGATCATGACGTCGAACATCGGCGCCGCCGAGATAGCGCGCAACACGCCGCTCGGCTTCGCCGTCTCCGAGGACGAGACGGGCATCACCTACGACGACATGAAGAGCCGCATCATGGGCGAGCTGAAGAAGGTCTTCCGACCGGAGTTCCTCAATCGCATCGACGACGTGATCGTCTTCCACAAGCTGCAGAAGGAGGAGATCAAGCAGATCGTCGAGCTGCTGCTCCTGCGCATCCGCGAGTCGATGGCCGAGCGCGAGCTGCAGCTGGAGCTGACCGGCGAGGCCAAGGACCTGCTCGTCGAGAAGGGCTGGGACCCGTCGATGGGCGCTCGTCCGCTGCGTCGTGCGATCCAGCGCTACATCGAGGACCCGCTCGCCGATTTCGTCCTGCGCGAGCAGCTCACGCCCGGCGCCACCGTCGTGATCGACCCCACGCCCGAGGGCGAGGAGGGCGAGGTGCGCCTGACGATCGTCAAGCCGAAGAAGCAGAAGACGCCGGTCGGCGTCGGAGCCGAAGGCGGCGCGGCGGACGAGCTCATCGAGGGCGAGAGCACGCCCGCGGGCGACGCTGAGACGATCGAGCCCAGCGAGGAGTAGGAGTTAGCTCGCGGGACGCCCGGTCGGCGATCGGCCGGCGAGAGCGAGGGTTCGGTCGCGATTGGCGTGCTTGATCTGAGCCGAGGGTAGCCTACCTCTCTTCACACAGTAGGTGCGCCATGGTATCTACCGCGTAGATACCATGGCTATCGTGCGACGCAATTGAGAGCAAACGATGCGTCCCCTGCGCATCGTAGGCTCAGGCAATGGCTCGCGAAACCGCCTACAGCTGCAGCGAGTGCGGCCTGCAATCCGCGCAATGGCACGGCCAATGCCCCGGCTGCAACGCCTGGAACACGCTGATCGAGGAGCGCCTGCCGGCGGCGGGCGCTCGGTCGCAGGGGCGTGGTCGCCGACGTGTTGGAGGCGAGGGCGCGGCGGCTCACGGCGGCGCGCGCAACGGGCGAGCGCGTCGGCCGGCGCTGGCCGCGCGTCCGCTGCGAGAGGTCGGAGCGGCTCCGCTGCAGCGCATGTCGACCGGCATCGGCGAGCTCGATCGCGTGCTCGGCGGCGGCCTCGTGCCGGGGTCGCTGGTGCTGCTCGGGGGCTCGCCGGGAATCGGCAAGTCGACGCTCACGAACATGGCGCTGGGACACCTGCAGGAGGCCGGGCACCGCACGCTGTACGTCAGCGGCGAGGAGTCGGCCGAGCAGGTGCGCCTGCGCGCCGAGCGTCTCGGCCAGGGAGCGCTGAAGGTTCCGATTCTCGCCGAGACCGATCTCGACACGGTGCTCGACACGATCGCCGCCGAAGGGCCGGCGGCGTGTGTGATCGACTCCGTGCAGACGCTCAACTCCGGCGAGCTGTCGGGAGCGCCGGGCTCGGTCGGGCAGGTGCGCGAGGTGGCCGGACAGATCATGGAACTGGCCAAGTCGCGCGGCACGGCTGTGATCCTCGTGGGACACGTCACCAAGGAGGGCGCGCTGGCGGGCCCGCGCGTGCTCGAGCACCTGGTCGACTGCGTGCTGCAGTTCGAGGGCGAGCGCGAGCGGCCCTATCGCGAGCTGCGCGCGCTGAAGAACCGCTTCGGCTCGACCAACGAGGCGGGTCTGTTCGAGATGCGCCAAGGCGGCCTGGTCGAGGTGCTCGACGCCTCGGCGCGATTCGTCGCCGAGGCAACGCGCGCGCCGGGGAGCGTCGTGCTGGCGGCGATGGAGGGCTCGCGACCCCTGCTCGTCGAGGTGCAGGCGCTGGTTGCGCCGTCGGAGCTCGAGCAGCCGCGCCGCGTGGTCTCGGGACTGGATCGCAACCGCCTGGCGCTCGTGCTGGCGATTCTCGGCCGTCACGGGCGGATCGGCACGGGTGGATCCGACGTGTTCGTCAACGTTGTCGGCGGCGTGCGCGTGGATGAGCCCGGCTGCGACCTGGCGGTCGCGCTGGCGGTTGCCAGCGCCAGCCGCGGGGTGGCGCTCAACGGTACGCCGAGGGCCTGTTTCGGCGAGCTTGGCCTGACCGGCGAGCTGCGCTGGGTGGGGCATCCCGAGCGCCGTCTGGAAGAGGCGGCCAAGCACGGTTGCGCCGAGGTGATCGCGCCGGTCGACAGCGGTGCTGGGGCGTGTGAGGCGGCGACGCTGCGCGACGCGCTCACGCTGGCCCTCCCGACGGGCTCCAGGCGGCTGACGCAGGCCGTCGCCTGAGCATCCGCCCGCCCGTCCAGGAGGCGCTAAAGAAACGCTAAATGCCCTAGAATGGGGGATTGTGGCCCTGCGATCCGGTGAAGATTTCTATACAGAAGTAAGGCCGGAGCCGGGGTTGATGAAGGCACTGGAGATGATCGCTCCAGGGACGGCGCTGCGTGAGGGGATCGACAGCATCCTGCACGCGCGCACCGGCGGGCTGATCGTCATCGGCGAGCCGGAAGACCTCAGCTTTCTGAACTCCGGCGGGCTGAAGCTGGAGATCGACTACACGCCGGCGTTCCTCTACCAGGTGGCAAAGATGGACGGCGCGATCATCCTCAACGCGAACGCCACGAAGATCACCATGGCCAACGTCCAGCTGATGCCCGATCCGACGATCCTCTCGCACGAGACGGGCACCCGCCATCGCACCGCCGAGCGCGTCTCCAAGCAGACCGACGCGCTGGTCATCGCGATCTCCCAGCGCCGCGAGGTGGTCTCGGTGTACGTCGACGGCGCCAAGTACATCCTCGAGGACATCCCTGTCGTGCTGGCCAAGGCCAATCAGGCGCTGGCGACGCTCGACAAGTACCGCACGCGCCTGGACCAGGTGGCAACGCGGCTGACGGCGCTGGAGTTCGAGGGCGGAGCGACGCTGCACGACGTGCTGACCGTTCTGCAGCGCTCCGAGCTGGTGACGCGGATGGCGGTCGAGATCGAGCGCTACATCGTCGAGCTGGGCAGCGAGGGCCGACTGATCGAGATGCAGCTGGAGGAGACGACCGTCGGCACCGCCGCGGAAAAGGCCTCGCTCGTGCGCGACTACCTGTTCGAGTACTCCGACGAGGCGTTCGCGGCCGGGTTGGAGGAGATCGGGCGCCTCGCTCACCAGGACCTGCTCGACTTCGGGCGCCTGGCAGAGCTGCTCGGCTACGACCGCAAGCTGAACACGCTCGACTACCCGGTCTCGCCGCGCGGCTATCGGGTGCTCGGGCGGATTCCGCGGCTGCCGAAGCTCGTCGTCGCTGAGATCGTCAGCGAGTTCGGAGGCCTGGACGAGCTGCTCGCCGCCACCGACGCCGAGCTCGAGGCCGTCGAGGGGGTTGGGGAGATCAGAGCCAAGGACATTCGCGAGGGCCTGCGCCGGCTGCAGGAGATCAACCTCGTGGATCGCTACCTACAGACTTGAAGACGGGCCGGCCCTTCTGGTCGGCCGAGACAAAGGAGAACACCATTCCGCCACAAGCAACACAAGAGGACGCGTTGGAGGTCGAGCTCGAGGTCACTCGCGAAGTCGAGTTCATCGAGTTCGAGCTCGGCGATCATGTCGTCTACCCCCATCACGGCGCCGGCAAGGTGCTCAAGAAGGAGGAGATGGAGATGCTCGGCGAACGGCGCGAGTACCTCACGATCAAGATCCTTCACAACGACATGACCGTGAGGGTCCCGACCGAGAACGCCGCGCTGGCCGGTCTGCGCCGTGTGATCGACGAGGAAACCGTCAAGAAGGTTCTCGACGTTCTGCGCGACGCGGTCTCGGAGATGCCCAAGAACTGGAACCGGCGCTTCAAGCACAACCGCGACAAGATCAAGACGGGCGACATCTACGAGCTCGCCGAGGTCGTGCGCAACCTCTCGCTGCGCGAGAGCGAGAAGGGTCTGTCGACGGGCGAGAAGCAGATGTTCACGCGGACCAAGAAGATCCTCGCCTCCGAGCTGATGTACGCGCTCGACAAGGACGAGGAAGAGGCCGAGAACTACCTCGACGAGCTGCTCGCCGACTCGGCCACCAGCCAG
>JADGPP010000009.1 GCA_017882375.1 Solirubrobacteraceae bacterium
AGGTCGCCGCGCAGAACCTTCTTGTCGAACTTGCCCACGCTGGTCTTGGGAATCTCCTGCAGAAACGCGAACTCGTCGGGAAGCCACCACTTTGCGACCCGCCCGCGCAGGTGCTCGACGAGCTCCGGCGCCGTGGCGCTCGCGCCCTCGCGCAGGACGACACAGCAAAGCGGCCGCTCCGACCAGCGCTCGTCCGGCTTGGCGATCACAGCGGCCTCGACGACGTCCGGGTGCGACATGATCTCGTTCTCCAGCTCCACCGAGGAGATCCACTCGCCGCCGGACTTGATGACGTCCTTGGCGCGATCTGTGATCTGCACGAAGCCGTCCGCGTCCACCGCTGCGATGTCGCCGGTACGCAGCCAACCGGCGTCGAACTTCTCGTCGCCGGACTCGTCGTTGAAGTAGCGCGCGGCGATCCACGGTCCGCGTACCTCGATCTCCCCCGTCGACTCCCCGTCCCAGGCGACCTCGCCGTCGTCGTCGGTCAGACGCAGCTCCACCCACGGCAGAGGGCGGCCCTGCTTCGCGCGCACGTCCCAGTAGCGCTCGTCGTGCTCGCCCTCCAGCGGCCGCGAGAACGTCGCCACCGGGCTGGTCTCGGTCATCCCCCACGCTTGGAAGATGTTCACACCATGGCGCTCCTGGAAATCGCGCATCAGCTGACGCGGCACGGCCGAGCCGCCGCACGTCGCGTTCGTCAGCGAGGAGAGATCGACCTCTGGATGCTCGTTGGCGAAGCGCAGCAGGTCGGCGAAGATCGTCGGCACGCAGCCCATCAGCGTCGGGCGCTCGGCGGCAATGAATCCCGCGAGCGGCTCGGCCGCGAGGAACTGGTTGGGCAGCAGCAGGTCGGCTCCCGCAAGCGCCGCGCCGTGCGGCAGCCCCCAGGCGTTGGCGTGAAACATCGGCACGACCGCCAGCACGCGGTCGGCGCGCGACAGGCCGAGGCCGTCCTTGATCAGCGTCGCCGTGGAGTGCAGGCTGATCGACCGATGCGAGTACAGGACGCCCTTGGGGTTGCCGGTCGTGCCGCTCGTATAACACAGCGCCGCCGCCTGGCGCTCGTCCACCTGCGGGTAGTCAAAGCCGCCATCGCCGGCCTCCTCCATCTGCTCCTCATAGCGCAGCACGTTCGGCAGGCTCCCCGAGTCGCCGTCGCCCATCACGACGTAGTGCTCGACGGTCTGAAACGTCGGCGCCAGCTTCTCCAGCACCGGGACGAGCGAGTCGTCGACGAAGATCACCCTGTCCTGCGCGTGGTTGACGATGTAAGTGAGCTGCTCCTCGAACAGCCGGATGTTGAGCGTGTGCAGGACCGCGCCAACGCACGGGATCGCGAAGTACAGCTCGAAGTGGCGTTGGTTGTTCCAGGCGAAAGTCGCCACCCTCTGGCCCTGCTCCACGCCCAGGCGCCCCAGCGCGCGAGCCAGCCTGTCGATCCGCTCGGAGACCTCTGTGAACGTCGCGCGTTCGACGCTTCCCGGCTGCGCCAGCGTGAGCACGCTCGCGTCCGGGCTCGACGTGCCCATCCTGCGGCGAATGTGATGCAACGTCAGCGGAAAATCGTCCTGCATCAAACCCGGTAGCGCCCCGCTCATCCCCTCCTCACCCCTTCCTCGCGCGGCATCAGCTCGCGCAGCTCGCCGTAGATCGCACGCGTGCGCTGGGCGATGTCGTCCCAGTCAAAGCGCAGCACGTGCTCGGAGGCCTCGGTCACGAGCCGCTCGCGAAGAGGCTCGTCGACCAGCAGGCGCTCGATCATCACCCCGAGATGCTCCGCGTCGCCGCCGTTGAAGCGCAGCCCAACGCGCTCGCCGACCGGCACCACCTCGCACAGACCACCCGTGTCGGCGACGATGCAAGGACAGCCCGAGGCCATCGCCTCCAGCGCGACGAGACCGAACGGCTCGTAGATCGACGGAACCACGCACAGGTCGGCGATCCGGTAGAGCGAGTGCAGCACGTCGTCGCCGATCCAGCCGAGGAAGCTGCCGTGGTCGGAGAGTCCCAGCCGCTGCGCCTGGGCCTTTAGCTCGGCCTCGTGGGTTCCGCTCCCTGCAACCAGGAAGCGTACGTCCGCAACTCCCTCGAGCACGCTCGGGAGCGCGTCGAGCGCCAGCTGAAAGCCCTTCTCGTAGACCAGCCGCCCGACGAACAGCACGAGCTTCTCGTGCGGCTCGGCGAACTTCAAGCGCAGTGCCTGCAGGTCGCCCGCCGGGCGCAGTTCGCTTGGATCGATCCCGTTGGGGATCACCGCGATGCGGCGCTCGTCGATGTCGAAGATGTCAGCCACGTGCCCGCTCATGTAGTACGAGCAGACGATCAACGCATCCGCTCGGCGCGCCATCCAGCGCTCGACCGAGTGGATGTGCGACTGCGGGTGATCCTGCACCCAACCCTGGTGGCGGCCATGCTCGGTCGCGTGGATCGTCGTCACGTACGGCACCCCCAGGTGCTCGGCGAGCGCCGCAGATGCCTGCGCAACGAGCCAGTCGTGCCCGTGGATCAGGTCGTAGCTCGTCTCTTCGGCCAGCGCTTCGCCCGCCGCCAGCATGTCACCGTTCATCTGCTCCACCCACGCGACGAAGCGGTCCAGGTCGCGCGGCCAGCTCGGCTCGCGCACTCGATGGATCGTCACGCCGCCGAGCTCGTCGACCCCCGGCTGCCCGTCCGGCGAGCCGTCGCCGACCCCTCGCGTCAGCACGTCGACGCTCACGCCTTGGCGAACGAGCGCCTCGGCGAGCTTGCGCACGTGACGCGCCAGTCCGCCCTCGATCACCGGCGGGTACTCCCAAGAGAGGAGCAGCACGCGATTGCTCATGCCCCAGACCCTATCTCGCGCGGGCCGGCCAGGCCCGACGCACGGCGCGCCGCGGGGCGTGGCCGCACGCGGCCGCTGCGGTGGGCGACTCAGATCGCGATCAGCTCGAGCTCGTCCAGCCGGCGCGCGGCGGGAGCCGCCCACGTCAGGTCGCCCTCCAGGCAGAGGACTCCCGCCGCGTGCAGAGCGCCCACGGCCGCGTCGAGCTCGTTCGCGGCGGCGTTCAGCTCCTCGCGCAGCTGCGCGAGCGAGCGCCTCTGCTCACCGTCGTCGCTCAACAGCTCCAGGACGACCGCCCTTTCGAGTCGCGAGCCACCGGAGGCTCGAGGCTCGCTCGCTTCTGTGTGCATGGGAGCCCTTCCTTTCGCTACGCGCGCCGGTCGCCGCGCCGATCGCCCCGATTTCGATGGTCTGGAGAGTACACACAGCTTGGAACGGTTTAGCGCGGCGAGGGTCGCCGGGCTGGCCGACCGGCATCGATCGTTCGACCGATGTACCCCCATGGGGTATATTGCGCAGGATGAGCGAGACGAGCGCCCAGACACCGGCACGCACAGCGCGATGAGCGTTCTGAACACGATCTGGGAAGGAATCTCAAACGCCCTGCTGATGGCCTGGACGGTCTGGTGGGCGCTCGTGTTCGGCTTCGCGATCTCCGCGATCGTGCAGGCATGGGTGCCCCGTGAGCGGATCGAGCGAGCGCTCGGAGGCGGCGGCACGCGCCCGATCGCTTTCGCCACGGGACTCGGAGCGGCCTCGTCCTCCTGCTCCTACGCAGCCGTCGCGATTGCCAAGTCGCTGTTCGCCAAGGGTGCCTCGGCAGCGAGCGCGCTCGCATTCCAGTTCGCCTCCACCAACCTCGTCGTCGAGCTGGGAGCCGTCATCTGGATTCTGATCGGCTGGCAGTTCGCACTCGCCGAGTTCCTCGGCGGCCTGTTGCTGATCGCGATCATGGCGGTCCTGCTGCGCCTATTCGTCTCGCGCCGTCTCGAGCAGCAGGCGCGCGAGCACGCGCAGGCGGCCGACGCGGGACATCAGCACCACTCGGCGGGAAGGCGCCTGTCGCTGCGCCAACGTCTGCACTCGGCCGCGGCGTGGTCTGACGTCGCCCACAACTTCCGCAACGACTGGGCGATGGTCTACCGCGAGATCGCCATCGGCTTCCTTCTCGCCGGCTTCGTCGGGCTGCTCGGCAACGATTTCTTCAACGGGCTGTTCATCGTGCATGCCCCAGCCCCGCTGCGCCTGGCCGAGAACGTGCTCGTCGGTCCGCTGATCGCGATTCTCAGCTTCGTCTGCTCGGTTGGCAACATCCCGCTGGCCGCAGTCCTGTGGTCCGGCGGCATCGGCTTCGCGGGCGTGATCGCCTTCATCTTCGCCGACCTCGTCGTGCTTCCGATCGTGACGATCTATCGCAAGTACTACGGCACCCCGTTTGCGCTGCGGATCGTCGCGCTGATGCTCGTGACGATGGTTCTCGCGGCGCTGGCGGTCGACGGCCTGTTCAGCCTCACTGGTCTCATACCCCACGCGCGCCCGACGCGCGCGGACATCTTCGGCAGCGTGAAGGTCGACTACAAGCTGTTCACGAACGGGATCGGCACGGGGATCTTCATCGCATTGTTCGCGCTCACCGTGCGGCGCGGGGCGACAGATCCGATGTGCGGAATGAAGGTGGACAAGCAGTCCGCCATCTCCGTGCGGCACGGCGGGCACACCGACTACTTCTGCTCCCGCCACTGCGCCGACGAATATGCGGCGCAGCACGCCGTCGTCGGCGCGCAGGCAACGCCCGATGGCCGCGCGTAGGCGATAATTGCCGGGTGAGCTCGCAGTCGCCCCCGAGCTTCTACTTCGGCGTCATGTCGCCGTACTCGTGGTTCGCGGCCGAGCGGATCGAGCGGCTGCTGGCGCCAGCCCGCTGGCGCGGCGTGCTGGCCGGCGTCGTCTTCAAGGAGCACGGCCGCACCTCTTGGGGGCTGACCGAGCGTCGCGCCGACGGGATCGCCGAGTGCGAGGCGCGTGCCTGCGAGCACGGCCTCGGGCCGATCGTCTGGCCCGAGCCGTGGCCGACAAGTGACCTGCAGGCTGGACGCGCGATGGCCTTCTGCGAGCTGCGCGACCGCGAAGATGAGCCGGCGAGCGGCGCCCTCGACGCCAGCGCGCCACGCGACAGTCTGCTGAGGACCTTCGCTCTGGCCGCCATGCGCATGGCCTTTCTCGAGGGCGCCGACCTCGAACAGCTCGACGCAGTGCTCGAGGCCGGACGTCGCACCGGGATCGACGAGCACGAGCTGCGCGAGGCGCTGCAGGACCAGCGGGTCAAGGACGAGCTGCGCGCGATCACCGGCGAGGCGGTCGCCGCCGGTGTCTTCGGCGTACCCACCGTGCTCGTCGGCGAGCAGCTGTTCTGGGGCGATGATCGCCTGCAGGATGCCGCGAGCGCCTATCGCGCGGGTCGTGACGCGTGAGCGGTCGAGGCCGCTGCGCCTCTAGCCCGTCGGTCGCTCGCCCCGCGGGGTGAGGTCGATCTCCAGCTGTCGCGGCGACGGACGCAGCGGCTCGCCGCTCTGGCGGGGCCTGCCGCGCTTGGTCCAGTGGCCGATCACTTCGCGGCTGCGGCAGCTGTAGTAGCTGATGCGACGGTCCAGTGGCGCAAGGGCCAATCCACCGGGAGCCGGTGCCGTGACGATCGCGTGAAAGCGCCGCCCGCCCCGGTCGACCTCGACGATGTCGCCCGTCTGGATGCCCTCGAGCCGCATGCCCGCCTCACTCCAGCACGAATTCATCGGCCAAGCGCCCCGCCACGCCGACCCTGTATGGCCTGCGATGTGCGAACGCGTAGGCTTGAGTCGTGCGATGGTTCGTGGACGGGATGAACGTGATCGGTACGCGCCCGGACTCATGGTGGAAGGACCGGCACGGCGCGATGGTGCGCCTCGTCCATCTCCTGGAGAACTGGGTGGCCGCCACGGGCGAGGACGTCATCGTGGTCTTCGAGCAGCCGCCGCGCCCTCCGATCTCCTCCACCGTCGTCGAGGTCACGCATGCGCCCCGTCCGCGCCGCGACTCGGCCGACGATGAGATCGTTCGCCGCGTCGCGGCCGAACGCGAGCCCGGCGAGATCCGCGTCGTGACGTCTGATCTGTGGCTCGTCGACCGCGTCCACGCGGCCGGCGCGACGGTCGAGTCTGCCGACTCCTTTCGGACACGGATCGAGGCTCTGTGATGGCGCCTGTCACCCGCTACACGCGCAGCGGCGAGGCGAGCATTGCCTATCAGGTGGCCGCTGGCCCATCTTCGCCTTGGGCGCATGACGCGCGGCCGCTGCTCCCCCGACGCAATACGATCACCCGTGGCCGACGGGCTCAGATGAGCCCTCAGACCGTGACCCCCCGGGAGCGCCGAGGAGGACCGCGATGACCGATCGAGAGCAGCAGCGTCGAAGCGCCCTTGTCTTCGGTGCGCGCAACCTCGGCAAAGCGATCATCGAGCTGCTCGTCGGCGCGGGCTGGTCGGTGGCCGGCGTGGCGCGCTCGCAGGAGACGCTGCAGGGCGTCACCGACGCAGGCGCGCTCGCGCTGCAAGCCGACGTGACCGACCAGGCCAGCGTGCGCGCGGCGATCGCCCAGACCGTTGGCGCACACGGGCAGATCGATCTCGTCGTCAACGCCGCGTCGGCCTATGGCGGCACGCGCAGCGGTCCCTTCGGCGGTGGGCCGATGGCCGAGGCCAACGCCGACGCCTTTGACTCGTGGGCCACGGCACCCGCGCGCTCGGCGTTCAGCTTCCTCTCCGGCGCAGCCGGCTATCTGGTGCAACAGCAGACCACCGCAACGTTGATCCAGGTCACCGGAGGCTCGGCCCGGCGAGCGATGCCCGGCCGCGGGCTGTGGGCGGCCGGCGCGTTCGGCGTGCGTGCGATCACTCAGGCCGCAGCGCTGGAGCTGCGGCCTCAGGGCATTCACGTGGCGCTGCTGATCGTCGACGCGGGCATCGAGCCGCTGAGCGGCGCCACACGAGCCGGTGCGTCTCGCGCCGCGCTGGCCGATCCGCGCGGTCTCGCCGATGCCGTGCTGTATCTGGCCGAGCAGGGCCCGCGCGCAGCCACGCACGAGCTGCAGGTAACACCGCTCGCGGAGACCTGGGTGCCATGAGCGCGGCGCTCGCTGCGATCGACCTCGACGGGAAGGATGCGGCGTGAAGATTCGCGCCGCGTTGCTGGAGGAGTTCGCCCGACCGCTGGTCGTCCAAGAGCTCGATCTCGCCGATCCCCGGCCGGGCGAGGTGCTTGTGCGGCTCGTCGCCTGCGGCGTGTGCCACACCGACCTGTACACGGCCTCGGGCGTTGACCCCTCCGGCTACGCGCCAACGGTGCTCGGGCACGAGGGCGCCGGCGTCGTCGAGGCCGTAGGCGAGGGTGTCGGCGACCTGACCCTCGGAGACCACGTCGTGACGTTGTTCTCACCGCAGTGTCGCGAGTGCATCCACTGCCGAAGCCCGCGCACGAACCTCTGCCTGGCGATCCGCGAGCAGCAGAACAAGGGCTACCTGCCCGATGGCAGCACGCGCCTGTCGCGCGCAGGCGAGCCGATCCGGCACTTCATGGGAACCTCCACGTTTGCCGAGTACGCGGTCATCCCGGAGATCGCGCTGGCGAAGGTCAATTCAGAGGCTCCGCTCGATCGCGCCTGCCTGTTCGCGTGCGGGCTATCAACAGGGCTGGGGGCCGCGATGAACACGGCAGCGGTGCAGCCGGGCTCGACGTGCGTCGTGTTCGGCGCGGGAATGGTCGGCCTCGGCGCGGTCGCCGGGTGTCGCCTGCAGGGCGCCGAGCGAATCATCTGCGTCGACCTCTCCGAGCAGCGGCTGGAGCTCGCGCGCGGCCAGGGGGCGACCGAGTGCTGGCGCGCCGACGAGCACACCGTCGAGCGCGTGCTCGAGGCGACGGACGGGTTCGGCGCCGACTACACCTTCGAGGCCACCGGCCTGGTGACCGTGATGCGCGAAGCCGTCGAAGCGGCGCGCATGGGCTGGGGGCTGTGCACGGTGGCCGGGGTGGCCGGCAAGGGTGAGACGCTCGATGTCGTCCCCCGCCTGCTGATCACCGGACGGCGCGTCTGCGGCTCGTCGTTCGGCGGGATCAAGGGCCGCGATCAGGTTCCCGAGCTCGTCGAGCTATATCTGCGTGGCGAGATCGACGTCGACCCGTTCATCTCCCATCGCATGCCGCTGGAGCAGGTCAACCGAGCCTTCGAGCTGATGGAGGCTCAGGACGGCATCCGCTCGGTGTTGCAGCTGAGCGTCTGACGCCGAGGGATGCGGCGACCCCGGGCGACGACGTGGATGTCGCCGCCCCGAGAAAAGTCGAGCTCTTGTCAGCTTGGAGTGGACCGTGTTACCGACCACGGTGACTCCGACGAAGCATCCGGGCGACCGCGCGGGAGTCCGCTCGGTGACGGTTGCGCTTCGGGGATCGCCGGCGCTGGTAAGGTCGCGGCATGGAGCCACTCGGTCCGTTCGCCCCGGCGCTCGAGCTCGCAGCGGCCCTGCGTGCGAGAGAGATCTCAGCCGTCGAGTTGCTCGACTCCTGCCTCGCCGCGGTGGACGAGCTCAACCCCGAGCTGAACGCAGTCACGTGGCGCAACGACGACGAAGCGCGCGCGATTGCCGCCGAGGCCGACCGCCGCCTGGGCGACGGCGACGCGGCACCGTTCCTCGGTGTGCCGATGCCGATCAAGGACCTCACTCCGGTGGCGGGGTGGCCGGTGACCTTCGGGTCACACGGCGCGCCCGAGGGTCCGAGCGAGCAGAGCGAGCTGGTGGTCGACGCGCTCGTGGAGGCCGGGTTCGTCCTCTGCGGGCGCACCAACACCCCGGCATTCGGCGTGATCACCGCCGCCGAGAACAGCCGTTACGGGATCAGCCGCAACCCGTGGGACACCGACCGCTCACCCGGTGGATCCAGCGGCGGCGCGGCGGCTGCGGTCGCCGGCGGGATGTTCCCGATCGCGCACGCCAACGACGGCGGCGGCTCGATTCGCATCCCCGCCTCCTACTGCGGACTGGTCGGCCTGAAGCCGAGCCGCGGCCGCGTGCCGCGCCTGACACAGAGCTGGCTGGGCGCCGTCGTCGAGGGTGTCGTGACCCGCACGGTGGCCGACTCCGCCGCCGTGCTCGACACGATCGCCCGCTTCGATCGCCTGGCCTGGTACAACGCGCCGGCGCCGGCGCGCCCGTTCTCCGAGGACACCCACGCGGCGCCCGGACAGCTGCGCATCGGCCTGATGGCCTCGGCTCCGCTGGGAATTCCCACCGACGAGGCCTGCGTCGCGGCGGCACGCGCGACAGCGGTCGCGCTGGAGGGACTCGGCCACGTCGTCGAGGAGGTCGAGGTGCCGACGATCTCCGAAGAGATGATTCCCTCGTTCATCGTGCTCACGCAGGGCGGCCTGGCCGACTACGAGGGCGTCGACTGGTCGGCGGTCGAGCCGCACATCGCACACCAGCGCAAGCTGAGCAGCGAGATCGGCGCCTATGACTACGTGCTCGCCGCCCGCACGCTCGAGCTACTCAGCCGACAGGAGGTCGCCCGCTGGGGCCGCGACTTCGACGTGCTCGTCACCCCCACGTCGGCGATCCTGCCGCCGCAGGCCGGAGCGATCCTCGCCGCGCAGCATGCCGCGCCGGAGGCACCCGTCCTCGACGTCGTCGCGAGCGTCTCGTTCACGGCGTTCGGCAACGTGACCGGTCTGCCAGCGGTCAGCCTGCCGCTGCACCGCACCGACGCCGACGTTCCCGTTGGCGTGCAGCTCACCGGCGCACCGTGGGACGAGGCCACGCTGATCCGTCTCTCCGCTCAGCTCGAGCAGGCGCTGCCGTGGGCTGAGCGCCGTCCCGCCCTCAGCGGCATCGCCTAGACCGGTGGCCTTCGAGCAGATCACGACCGAGGTCGCCGACGGCATCCTCACGATCACGCTCAACCGTCCAGAGCGCCTGAACGCCTGGACGGCGACGATGGGGCGGGAGCTGATCGAGGCGTTCGACCAGGCCGACGCCGACGACGAGGTCCGCGCGATCATCATGACCGGAGCCGGCCGCGGCTACTGCGCCGGCGCCGATCTGGCAAGCGGTGGCGAGACGTTCGACTACCGTGCTCGCGCGGCCGAGGCTTCGCTGCTATCGGAGACCGGCGGCGAGGTGCCGCGCGACAACGGCGGGCAGTTCACGCTGCGCATCTTCGCCTCGACCAAGCCCGTGATCGGCGCCATCAACGGCCCCGCGGTCGGCGTCGGCGCGACGATGACGCTGCCGATGGACGTGCGTCTCGCCGCCGACGACGCCCGCATGGGCTTCGTCTTCGCGCGCCGTGGCATCGTTCCCGAGGCATGCTCGAGCTGGTTCCTGCCGCGCGTCGTCGGCATCAGCCGCGCGATGGAGTGGGTTTCCACGGGCCGCGTGTTCTCGGCCCAGGAGGGCCTGGACGCGGGTCTGCTTCGCAGCCTGCACAGCGCCGACGAGCTGATCCCCGCCGCGCGCGCGCTCGCACGCGAGATCGCCGACAACGCCGCGCCCGTGTCCGTCGCGCTGGCGCGCCAGATGATGTGGCGGATGCTCGGCGCCGAGCATCCGATGGTCGCGCATCGAGCCGACTCGCGCGGGATGCTCGCGCGCGGCCAGTCTGCCGATGCAGCCGAGGGGATCACGGCGTTCCTGCAGAAGCGCCCTGCGCACTTCCCCGACCGCGTCAGCGACGGTCTTCCCGACATCTTCCCCGGCTGGCAGGAGCCCCGCTTCCAGTAGCCGTCTCCCCGCGCGCCGCTAGGACGGCGCGTTCTGGAAGATCGCGTTGCGCGGCACCTGCGCGCGCGGCACGCCGATGCCGTCGCACAGGCGTACGCACGGCTCGTATACCGGGCGAAAGCCCAGCAGCTGCGGGATCGTGACGATGCGATAGCCACGTCTGTGCAGCGCGGCGATGATCTTCGGGTAGGCCGCGAGCGTCTGCCCGCGCGGACCGCCGCCGTCGTGGGAGACGATGATCGAGCCTGGTTGCACCTGCGCAAGCACGCGCTGCTCGATCGCCGCGGTCCCCGGCTGCGTGTAGTCGCTTGGATCGACGTTCCACATCACCGTGGCCAGCCCGAGCGAGCGCGCCGTGCGTGCGACGGAGGCGTTGACCGAGCCGTAGGGAGGGCGAAAGACGCAGGGTGTATAGCCGCTCTGCGCGCGGATCGCCGCGATCGTGCTCTCCAGCTGGCCACGCACATCGCCTGAGCGCGTCAGGTCCGGATGCGTGAACGTGTGATCGCCCGGGACGTCACCTTCGCGCAGCTCGTTCAAGATCGTTTGGCGATACGTGGAGGTGACCTGCCGGCCGATCATGAAGAACGTCGCCTGCGCATGGCTGCGCGCGAGCATGCGCACGAACGCGGGCGTGTCGGGGTAGGGGCCGTCGTCGAAGCCGATCGCCACCTCGTGCCGCGCCGGGCCGTGGAGATAGACGGAATCGCCGTGGCTGCGACAGCCGACCACTCGGTAGAGCCGCCTGACGGCCCGCGGCGAGGCGCCACCGATCGGCCCGACCAACGCCTGCGGCCCGCTGAGCGGGCGCGGCGAGCCGAGCGCGCCCGACTCGGCGCCGCCGCCGGAGAGCACGACCGCGAGGACCGCGATCGCTGTGACGACTGCGAGCAGTCGGGTGACCTGCGTGACCGAGCGCGCGTGCTGGGGCTGGAGCGAGGAAACGACCGTCTCCCACCGCCGGGCCCCCGCTGAGAGCGCCGAGCGCATGACCGACACACTAGCCCTCAGCCGAGTACCAGCTCGGCGATAGTGCGCAGCGTAGGTGCGTCGGCGGAGACGAGCATCGTCGTCACGATCGACTCGCGCCACTTGGCCAGATCGTCACGGATCTTCGCCGGCGGACCGACCAGCGAGAGCTCCTCGATCAGCTCACGCGGGATCTTTCCGCCAGCCTCATCCTTGCGGCCGCTCAGATACAGCTCCTGGATTTCGTCGACCTCGCGCGCGTAGCCCATGCGTATCACGACGTTCGCGTGGAAGTTCGCGCCTTTGGCGCCCATTCCGCCGAAGTACAGGGCGTAGAACGGGCGCAGCGAGTCGATCGCCGCGTCGACGTCGTCGGAGACGATGAACGGCACCGTCGCGGCGACCTCGAACTCATCCGGCCTGCGCCGCGCTCCGGGCCGCGAGAAGCCCTCGTTCAGCGCCGAGCGGTTGGCCTCCTGATGCGTCGGCGAGAAGAGCATCGCCAGCCAGCCGTCGCAGAGCTCGGCGCACAGGGCGACGTTCTTCGGCCCCTCGGCCCCGAGATAGATCGGGATGTCCTCGCGCAGCGGATGGATCGAGGACTTCAGCGGCTTGCCGAGGCCGGTTGCGTCGGGCAGCGGCAGCGGGTAGTGCGGACCATCGCTGACCAGCGGTCCCTGGCGCGCCCAGATGTCGCGCAGGATGCCGATGTACTCGCGGGTGCGCGCGAGTGGCTTGGCAAAGGGCATGCCATACCAGCCCTCGACGACCTGCGGGCCCGATACGCCGAGGCCGAGGATGAACCTGCCGTTGGACAGATGGTCCATCGTCATCGCAGCCATCGCCGTCGCGGCCGGCTGGCGTGCGGACATCTGCACGATCGCCGTGCCCAGCTTCAGGCGGGTGGTCGACGCGCCCCACCACGCCAGCGGCGTCAGGCAGTCCGAGCCGTAGGCCTCGGCCGTCCAGATCGAATCGACTCCGAGGCGCTCGGCCTCGGCGATCGCCTCGGCTGCGCCGGGCGGTGGGCCGCCGGCCCAGTAACCGGTGTTCAGTCCTAGCTTGAGGCTGTCGGTCATCGCTCGATCCGCGTCGGAGCCTATTGGATCTGCTCGGCCACGCACCGCGCATCGGCCGTGGCAACCGGCGGTGGGCCGATCGCCGGCGCGCCCTGAGCACCGCGTGAGGCGGCGACCGACTCGGGGTCCTCCAGGCGGTGGGAGAGCGCGAGCGCGACGCCCGCCAGCGCGATCAGCACTATGCCGTAGACGTTCGTCGTGTCGAGCAGGCCGAATTGCGTCACCGCGATCCCGGCGGCGAGCGCGGGCACGCTGTAGGCGAGATAGGAAGCAACGTAGACCGAGGCGACCAGCGCTGCGCGCTGGTCGGCCGGAGCACGGTTGCTGACCGCTCTGAAGGCGCCGGCGAACGCCGGACCGAAGCCCAGTCCGGCGATCGCCGTGGCGAGCAGGAACAGTGCCGTCGAGCCGTCGTTCAACGCCAGCAGCGCCAGACCCACGCCGAGGATCAACGCGACCAAGCCGCCTCTCGCGGCCGAGCGAGCGTGTGTCGCGCGCAGCCGGATCGACGCCGCCGAGCTGATGCCGGCCATGATGAAGATCGGCAGTCCGCCGGCGACGTGGCTGCTGTCGTGCAGCACTTTCGCCGTCAGCGATGGCCCGAGCGACAGGATCAGCCCGCCCAGCGCCCACGTCGCGGTCAGGCACGGGATCGTCGCCACGAACGCCGGGCGCAGCAAGGGCGGGACGGCCACCTCGGGGCGCAGCGATTGCGCCCACGAGCGATTGCGCTGGACCGACTCGGGCATCGCGCAGGCCAGCAGCGCCGCAAGCGCAAACGACGCGAGCATCAGCCAGTAGACCAACCGCGTCGGCTCGGGGGCGAATTCGACGAGCAGCCCGCTGCCGAGGGCCCCTGCTGCGAGCCCGCCCATCGGCGCCGCGGCGGCCAGCAGTGCGCCCAGACGCGGCTTTCCCGGCGGCTGCAGGTCGATCAGCGCGGCGCTGATCGCGGCCGTGGCGATACCCGTCGCGACGCCTTGAAGGATCCGCGCGGCGAACAGCCAGAGCACGCTCCGCGCCTCGGCGAACAGGAGCATGCCCACGATCTCGAGCGCCAGCGCGAACAGCAGCGTCGGGCGCCGCCCGAGATGGTCAGACAGCGAGCCAGTGACGATCAGCGCCCCGAGCAGCCCCAGCGCGTAGACCGCGAACACTGCCGTGAGCGTGATCGACGAGAAGCCCCATTTCGCCTGGTAGACGATGTACAGGGGCGACGGCGCGCTGGAGGCGAACAGCAGCAGCGCGAGCGTCGCCACCAGCAGCCAGAAGGCAGGCGCGCGACCGAGCCGGACGCCGGCGCCCGAGTCACGTGAAATGACGGTTGCTTGCGACGAGTCGATCGAACTGCGCTCCTCGATGGATTGCGCGACTAACCTAGCCTCGATGGCCTATTCGACCGCGGAGGCTCGCCAGGGCCTGCTCGACACGGTAGCGACGACGATCGAGCATCTCGGCGTCGCGCTCGCCGCGCTCGGCGAGGCCTACGAGCAGCTCGACGAGCAGAGCGCCGAGCGCCTGGAAGAGCAGCTGTTCCGCCCCGTCCAGGTCGCCTATGGCCGGGCGCAGCGCACGTACGCCGGCTTTGCCGAGCGCCACCAGCTCCCCGGCCGCGCGTTCGCTCCAGCCCCGCCGGGCGCACCGTCGGCGGGCGTGCGCGGCTTCATCGACGCCGCCACCGCGGCGGTCGCCGGCGCCGACGCCACGCTGGCAGAGCTGCAGGACTCGATGGCGCCCGTCGAGGTCGGCGACGCCGAGCTGCGCGACGGACTTCGCGAAGTGCGCGAGCTGCTCGGCGTGCTCGGCGGCCGCGCGCGCGAGTTCATCCGCACCCTCGGCCGCTAGTCACCGGCCGCTGGGCGCTCAGCGCTTGACGGCCACGATCACGGCGCTGGCACGAGCGCCTCGGCAGCGACCTGCGCAACGCTCGTGTAGCCGCTGAGCGCGAGCGTCAGGTCCAGCTCGGCGAGCAGCCAGCGCAGCACGTGTTCGACCCCCGGCTGGCCGTCGAGCGCGAGTCCCCAGACATACGGACGCCCGATGCACACCGCGTCGGCGCCGAGCGCGAGCGCCTTGAACACGTCGGCGCCCGTGCGCACTCCGCTGTCGAACAGCAGCGCCAGCTCGCCGCCCACGGCCTCGCGGATCGCCGGCAGCGCGTCGAGCGCACCGAGCGACCCATCGACCTGGCGCCCACCGTGGTTTGACACGAGCAGCCCGTCGACGCCCGCGTCCACGGCGCGCCTGGCGTCCTCGGCGTGGACGATCCCCTTCAGCACGATCGGCAGGCGGGTCTGCTCGCGCAGCCACTCGATGTCCTCCCACGTCACCGTCGGGTTGGCGAACTGGTAGGCCCAGTGGCCGATCGCCGGCCCCGGATCCTCCTCGGGCGGCTTCTCCAGGGCTGCGCGAAAGACGGGATCGCTGAAGTAGTTGGCCACCCCCTCCCCTTTGAGGAACGGCAGATAGGCGTTTGCCAGGTCGCGCGGTCGCCAGCCGAGAAACCAGGTATCGAGCGTCAGCACGATCGCTTCGTAGCCAGCCCGCTCGGCGCGGCCGACGAAGCTCGCCGCGAGCCGGCGCTCGCGCGGCCAGTAGAGCTGATACCAGCGCCTTGCCTGCCCCATCGCCTCGGCGACCTGCTCGATCGAGTGCGAGGCGGCGGTGCTGAGGATGAACGGCAGGCCGTGCGCCGCGGCGGCGCGCGCGGCGGCGCGCGCGGCGGCCAGCTCGGCGTCGGGATGCACGATCGACTGGACGCCCACCGGAGCGAGCATCAGCGGGGCCGGCATCGACGTGCCCAGAACGGATGTCGTCAGATCGCGCAGCGAGACGTCACGCAGCATCCGCGGCACGATCCGCCAGCGTTCGAACGCGTCGAGGTTCGCCCGCATCGTGCGCTCCGAGCCCGCCCCTCCGGCGACGTAGCCGTAGGCCTCCGGGCTCAGCTGCTGCTTTGCGCTCTGCTGCAGCTGCTCGGCCGAGACCGGCAGCGCCGGCCGCTGGTCGATCAGGCCAGCCGCGTAGATCTCGTACTGAAAGCTCGCGAAGTCCGGCGATGAGGCCGGTAGGTCGGCGTCGGTCATGCGCCGCGGAGCCTACCGATGGCCCTCGACCTCGACCTCGCGCAGGCGATGCGAGTCGACGTCGTAGACAAAGCCGCGCACGATCTCGCGGTGCAGCAGAAACGACGAGCGACGAACCCGCAGGATCGACTGTCGCACGTCTGCGTCGAGGTCGCTGAAGGACTCGATCGCAAACGCCGGGGCGACGCCCGTCGCCTCCTGCAGCTCGGCGCGAAAGCCGTCGTCGCTGAGCGACAGCATGCCGCAGTCGGTGTGATGGACGAGCATCACCTCGCGCGTCCCCAACCGCCGCTGCGAGACGGCGAGCGAGCGGATCACGTCGTCGGTTATCACTCCGCCCGCGTTGCGCAGGATGTGCGCCTCGCCGTCGCGCAGCCCGAGTGCCGCGAACACGTCCAGCCGCGAGTCCATGCACGTCACGATCGCCAGCCGCCTGCTCGGCCGGACCTCGAGATGCTCGGCGGGCAGCGAACCCGCGAACGCCCGGTTGTTGGCCAGCAGCTCGTCGATCGCGCCCATACGGGCGCCACCCTAGACGCTTGCAGCGCGGTTCAGGCCTGTCGGCGCTTGCGCAGATAGCGCGCGAGGCCCTGAAAGCTCTGCTCGCCCGGCAGCGCCTGCCCGTAGGCCCCGCCCGTCTCACCGGCGCCCGCGCGAGCGCGCACACGCGCGACGAAGCTCGCCTCGTCTCCCTCGGCCGCCCACGCCTGCACCTCGTCGAGATGCCTGCGCAGCGCGTCGAGGTGCTCGGCGACGTCGTCGAAGCCGCCGAAATGCGTCACTGCCAGGCTGCGCGGGCGCCAGCGTTCGATCGTGTCGATCGAGGCGCGCCACGCCTCCAGGTCGATGTCCGGCGGCGGCGTCGGCGCGAGCACGAGCCCGGCGCCGATGCGCACGCCGGCCACGTCGCCGGTGAACGCCCGCCCGCTCGGCTCGTGCAGATAGGAGACGTGGTGCGAGGCGTGACCGGGGGTGTAGGCGACGCGGAACGGCCCGAGCCGCTCGCCCCCGCGCAGCACGCGCAGGCGCTCGGCGGGCACCGGCAGCACCTCGCCCCACAGCCGCTGCATCTGCTCGCCGTACAGACGCGTCGCACTGTCCAGCAGCCTGCTCGGATCGCTCAGATGCGGCGCGCCGCGCTCGTGCACCCACACCTCGGCGTCGGGAAAGCGCCGCGAGAGCGTCCCGACCGAACCGGCGTGGTCGAGGTGTATGTGCGTGAGCGCGATCACCCGCGGCGGGTCGCGCTCGAGCATCGGCATCAGGGTGTCCAGGCTGCTGCTCGGCCCCGGGTCGACGAGCACGTCTCCCACCCGCCACGCTCCGATCACGTGCGGGCGCCCGAGGTGGCGCACGTCGATCAACTGTGGCTCGCCGTCGCGGAATCCTGTCTCGTCCATGAGCCAACGGGATTAGAACACGCCCGGCGCTCGGTCCGCGCGCCCGCGCCGAGCACGGCCACGCGATCGCATGACCGATCATCGAAAACGCCGGACCCTGCGGGTAGGGTGCGGGCATGGATCATCGCTTTGACGGTCCCCGCTACACCGTGGGGATCGAGGAGGAGCTGATGATCGTCGACTCCTCGTCGCTGGACCTCGTCAACGCGATCGAGTCGATCCTCGGCGAGGACCCGCCGTCCGGCCAGATCCAGCCGGAGCTGCTGGAGTCGGTGCTGGAGATCGCCACCGCGCCGTGCGCGACCGTCGCCGCGGCCGGCGACGAGCTGGCGTCGCTGCGCGCCCTGGCACACGATCGGGCACGCGCCAAGGGCCTGGAGATCGGCTCCTCGGGGACGCACCCGTTTGCGCGCTGGGAGGACCAGCGCGTGGTCAGCGACGACCGCTACCGCGGGCTCATCCGCTCACTCGGTTTCGTCGCGCGCCAGGAGCTGGTGTTCGGGATGCACGTGCACGTCGGCATGGCCGACCCCGAGGAGGCGATCTACGTCGCCAACGCCCTGCGCGAGCACGTGCCGCTGCTGATCGCGCTGTCGGCCAACTCGCCGTTGTGGCGCGGACAGCCGACCGGGCTGATGTCCAGTCGCGTGCCGATCTTCCGCGCCTTCCCGCGCGTCGGCCTGCCGCCGTACTTCGCCGGCTGGGAGGACTTCGTGCGACGCGTCGAGACGATGAGCGACAGCGGGCTGATCGAGGACTACACCTACCTCTGGTACGACGTGCGCCCGCATCCGCGGCTGGGCACCGTGGAGATCCGCGCGATGGACTCCCAGACGCGAGTCGAGCACACGGTGGCGCTGAGCGCGCTCGTGCTGTCGCTGGTCAAGCTGCTCACCGAGCAGTTCCAGCGGGACCCCGAACAGGCCGAGCCACCATGGGAGATCCTCGACGAGAACCGCTGGCTGGCCGCGCGCCACGGGCTGGAGGCGGAGCTGCTCGACCACGTCTCCAAGCGCCGTGTCGGCGTCAGAGAGCTGACCGCGACGCTGCTCGATCGGCTGGCGCCGCACGCGCGCGAGCTCGGCTGCTCAGAGCAGCTGCACGGTGTCAACGATCTGCTGCAGTCGGGCAACGGCGCCCTGCGTCAGCAGATGGTCTACGAAGCCAACCACGATCTGCGCGAGCTGATGGCGGAGATCGTGGCGACGACGAACGGCTGAGCGCTCAGCGCCCGGCCAGCGGCGCGACGTAGCGCAGGAACGGCTCGACGGTCAGCGCCTCTCCGCTGGCGCGCTGCACGAGCGCCAACGTGTCCAGGCGCCGGCCGTGGCGATGCACGTTCTCGGCCAGCCAGCCCTGGATGGCCGCCACCTCGCCGCGGCGCAGCTCCTGCTCGCGCGATCCGATCTGCGACTCCATCGCCTCCCACAGCTGCGCTGCGATCAGACAGCCGAGCGCGTAGCTGGGGAAGTAGCCGAAGCTGCCCGCGCCCCAGTGCACGTCCTGCAGGCAGCCGAGCGCGTCGGAGGGCACCTCGACGCCGAGCAGGCGGCGCATGCCCTCGCGCCACGCGTCCGGCAGGTCGGCGACGGCCAGCTCGCCTTCGATCATCGCCAGCTCCAGCTCGAAGCGCAGGATGATGTGCAACGGATAGGTGAGCGGGTCGGCCGATACGCGGATCAGCGACGGCTGCACGCCGACCAGCGTGGCGTGCAGGTCGGCCGCGGTCACGGCAAAGCCACCGGTGCCGAGCTCGGCCGCCAGCACCTCGGCGAAGTCCGCGCTGCGCGCGACGTGGTTCTCCCACAGCTTGCTCTGGGACTCGTGGATCGACATCGACGTGCCACGGCCGAGATTCGTGCGGTCCAGCGCCGGGTCGATCTGGCGCTCGTAGAGCGCGTGGCCGTACTCGTGCAGCGAGCTCAGCAGCGACTCGACCTCGCCGTCGCCGTAGCGCGTGGTCACGCGACTGTCGCGCGGGCTGACCCAGGCGGTGAAGGGGTGCGCCGAGACATCGACGCGCCAGCTCGCGTCATCGACGCCGACGCGGCGCAGCGTGCCGGCGACGGCCGCTTCCTGCGCGGCGACGGGCACGGCGAGCGAGCGCTTGGGCGAGTGCACCTGGGCCTCTGCGACGAGCGGCGGCAGCGCGTCGGCCAGCGCCGCGAACAGCTGGCGCAGGTCCGCGGTCGCCAGCCCGAAGTCGAAGTCGCCGAGCAGCCCGTCGTAGGGCCGCTCGTCGCGCTCGGCCAAGCACTCGCCGTAGGCGCGCGCGAGCTCGACGTTTCGCTGCAGCGCAGGAGCAAGGGCGGCGAAGTCATCGGCCTCGCGCGCGGCGCGCCAGCTCTCCTGACCCTGCGCGCTGGCCTGAGCGAGCTCGACGGCAAGCTCTGTGGGGACGCGCCTGGCCCGCTCCCAGTCGCGGCGCGCGATGCGGACGATATCCGCGTCGAGCTCGTCCAGGCCCTGGCGATCGAGCTCGGCCAGCCAGTCGCCGACCTCCTGCGAGGTGGCGCGTTCGTGCGTCAGGCGCGCGAGCGTGCCCAGCTGCTGGGCACGCGCCGGCGCGCCCTCGGCGGGCATCATCACGAGCTGGTCCCACGCGGCGAGCATCTCCATCGCCGACAGGTCGGCGAGCTCGGCCATACGGTCGCGCAGTTTTTCCAGTGCGTTCACGCGGTGAAGGGTAAGCGTGCGCCAGACGGCAAACCGCCGGCTCGGCTCGACTCGGCTCGGGGCCACGGTCCGGCCGAGGCGCCAGGATCGCCGCTCAGCCTTCGGCGAGCACGATCGCGAGCACGAGCAGGCCGAGCAGGGCGCCGAGGATCGTCATCAGCGCGATCACCCTGTCGTCCGATCGCACGAAGTCTCCGCGTTCCAGGGCCTCGTCGACTTCGCGACGGCGCACCGCCGCATAGACGATGCAGACGACGCCGAGCAGGGCCTAGCCGGCGCCGGCGATCGTGTAGGGCCAGGTCGTGCCCTTGGTCAGCGCCGGGACGATCTTGCCCGCGCCGATGCCGACCGTCAGCGCCGTCAAGCCGGTCCGCCACCACGCCAGATACGTCCGCTCGGAGGCCAGGTGCGTGCGCCGGGTCGCGTCGGCGACTTCAGCGCGTGCGCCGCCGCCCGCCGGTGGGGCAACCGGTTGCTGGTCCTCTCCGGCGGCCACGCTAGCGGGCGAGCTCGTGGCTGTCGCGCATGCGCGGATCGTAGATCAAGCTGTCGCGCGCGGCGCGCCGCTGGACGTCCCCAAGCGATCCGTCCACGCTGCCGTAATAATCCGCTCATGCGAACGATCCTCAAGAACGCAGCAAGCGACCGGCTCGGTTGCGCATGAGCTATGTCCCGCCGCAGGAGATCCTCGAGCGCTATGCGTCGGTGCTCGTCGGCTTTGCGCTCGGCGGAGGCCGCGGGATACGGCCAAACGAGGTAGTCCGGATCGTCGCCAGCGAGAGCGCCAAGCCGCTCTACGCCGAGCTGACAAGGGCCGTCTGGCGTGCCGGCGGCCACGTGATCGCAGCCTACGAGCCGGACGACGACGCGGACGTCAACCTCTCGCGAGACTTCTTCGAGCTGGCCAGCGAGGAGCAGCTGGACCACTTCAACGGCCACTACTTTCGCGGCGTCGTCGACGAGATGGACCACCAGGTCTCGGTGCTGGCCGACAGCGACCCGCGCGCGCTGGATTCGGTCGAGCCGGCGAAGATCATGCGCCGCGGAGCGGCGATGCGCCCGCTGCTGGACTGGCGTGGCGACAAGGAGAACGCCGGTCGCTTCACATGGACGCTCGGCTTGTACGGCACGCCGGCGATGGCGACCGAGGCCGGCATGAGCACCGAGGAGTACTGGGAGCAGATCATCCACGCGTGCTTTCTCGACGACGAGGATCCGATCGCTCGCTGGCGCGAGGTGGTCGAGCGCGTGAGCGAGACACGCCAGTGGCTGGACGCCCTGGACATCGAGCGCGTGCACGTCGAGGGCGAGGACGTCGACCTGCGGATCACGATCGGCGAGCAGCGCAAGTGGCTCGGCGGACGCGGGCGCAACATCCCCAGCTTCGAGACCTTCACCAGCCCGGACTGGCGCGGCACCGAGGGCTGGATCTACTGCAACCAGCCGCTCTACCGCTACGGCAACCTCGTCAAGGGCATCCGGCTGGGGTTCAGCGAGGGCCGCGTCACCGAAGCGAGCGCACAGGAGAACGAGCCGGTGCTGACGGAGATGATCGCCACCGAGGGAGCCGACCGGATCGGCGAGTTCTCGCTGACCGACCGGCGCCTGTCGCGGATCACGCGCTTCATGGCGCACACGCTCTACGACGAGAACGTCGGCGGGACGTTCGGCAACACGCACATCGCCGTCGGTCGCTCATACCAGGACGCGTTCGCGGGCGACCCCAGCAAGGTGCCCGCCGAGCGCTGGGAGCAGCTCGGCTTCAACGACTCGACCGTGCACACCGACATCGTCTCGACGACCGATCGCGTCGTCACCGCGACGTTGCGCTCAGGCGGGACGCGCGTGATCTACCGCGACGGCGAGTTCCAGCTCGACTAGCGCCAACGATCCTTGGGGATCGTCAGGTAGGAGGCCTGGCCGTTGCCGAAGGACCAGTCCTCGCGCTCGTTCTCGACGAGGCAGACCGCGAGGTCCTGCTCGCGCAGGCCGACGGTCTGCACCAGCAGCTCGCACAGCCGCGCGTAGAAGGACTGCTTGACCTCGGCGCTGCGTCCGTCGGCGATCTTCGCCTTCTCCTGCGCGGAGCGTCCCTCGAGCATGTCGATGCGCATCAGCGGCACGGGCGGATGCTATCCGGCGACCGCGACCTATGATCGAGCGCGATGAGCGAGGAATCGGCGATCTTCGCGCCGGGGATGCTGGGTGATCGCAGCGCCCTGGTGACCGGCGGCGGAACGGGCCTGGGCAAGGCGACTGCGCTCGAGCTCGCGCGCTGCGGTGCGACGGTGACGATCACCGGGCGCCGCGCGGATGTGCTTGCGCAGGCTGGCGCAGAGATCGGTGCGCTGGTCGGCCGCGAGGTACACACGGTCGTCGGCGACGTGCGCGAGGCCGAGGACGCGCGGCGTCTGATCGGCGCGACACTCGCGCACGCCGGGCGGCTGGACCTGCTCGTCAACAACGCCGGCGGCCAGTTCTTCAGCCCCGCCGAGCTGATCGCAACGAAGGGCTGGCGCGCCGTGTGGCGGCTGAACGTCGAAGGCATGCTGAACATGTCCGAGGCCGCCTACGAGCTGGCGTTCGCCGGTGACAGCGCGCCCGCGGGGGACAACCCGGACGAGCCCGGCTCGATCGTCAACGTGACGCTGTCGCCGCACCACGGGATGCCCGGCATGGCCCACTCGGGTGCGGCGCGCGCGACCGTCGAGGCGCTGACGCGCGAGCTGGCGCGTCGTTGGGCGACGGCGGGCGTGACGGCCACGGCGATCGCCGTCGGCACGTTCGACACCGAGGTCATGGCCAAGTACCCGGCATCCGTGCGCGCGGGCATGTCGCGCTCGGTCCCGCTGCAGCGCACCGGTACCGTCGCCGAGCACGCGTGGCTCGTTGCGCTGCTCGCATCTCCCCTCGGCAGGGCGTTCAACGGCTCGACGGTCACGCTCGACGGCGCGCGCGACAACTGGTTCGGTCCCTGGCCGCCACCCGGACTCGCCGACGATTCGGGCGAGGTGCCGGTCGAGGAGCGGCGGTAGGATGGGTGCTCGGCGTGCGGGCGAAGTGTTTTGGTTGCACAAAAGCCTTCCAAGCTTTTAGAACGGGTTCGATTCCCGTCGCCCGCTTGCTTGCCACGGGGAGTGGCGCAGTCTGGTAGCGCACCCGGCTGGGGGCCGGGCGGTCGCAGGTTCAAATCCTGTCTCCCCGATAGAAATGTTGGTGCGCTGGGAGCGGCGGGAGCCGTCCTGAGAGGACAGGATTTGGCTCTGGGGATGGGATTCTGGCATGACATGGCCGGTGGCGGCTGGCCGATGGGTTAGGTCGCCATCTGGACAGTCCGCCCACGAACCACCCACGGTGCAAGGGGCTGACCGCCCACGGAGCGAAGCGGTGACCACCCACGTATTGACCGACGCATCCAACTGGAGATCGTCGCGACTATTTCAGCGCGGGCGTCGCGCGGGCTCTGCGCCTAGCACAGGCGGACCGTCTCAGGCTGCGGCCAGCGCCTTGGCGAGGTCGCCAGGATCCGTTTCCATGAGGCTCGGCACCGTGACTTTGAGTCCGCCGTCGCGCTCCTGAAGCCACTTGGCGTTGACGATCGTGATGCCGATGACCTCGCCGTGCTCATCCAAACGCACGGCGTGCCCCTCCGGGGTCGCGAACGTGTCCACTGCGGGCAGCTCTGGCCCTCTCCGTAGGTAGAGCACGTCGCCATCCTTGTCGTAGGAGACGTGATCGAACTCATACGGACCGACGTGGACAGTCATCACTGCCAGCTTACAGAGCGAGGATCGTTGGACTGCGGAAACGCCGTCACGACGCGATCGACGTCGCCGGCAAGCTCTGTCACGACGCGAATCCAGCGCAGCGGACCACCGCGGTGGAAGTAGCGTTCTCGGCCGGCTCGAACGTCCGGTTCGCGATCATCGGGAGCCGTGATTGCCGTCATCGTCTCCGCAAGGTAATCGCTCATCTCGACGTGCTGTTCGAGTACGTGGTCCCAAGCTGCCCGGTCGAGCTGGACGACATGGCCCTCGGGGTTACGGACCTCAGCGATGATGTCAGTCCCAGGCACCCGGCAAGGCTAAGCACGATTGCGGACGCGCCATCTACGAGCCGATGCGGCGGATGCACCTCGACCGCCCACGAATCCGCACACCTTCCGCCATGCCGCTCGCGGCCAGGGGAATCGCATCTGCCTCCCCGCCTCCCAGCTCAAGAGAGGAGCGCCTTGGAAGCCTCCTCGCGGGTACGCGCTCGGGGTCCCCGGCTCGAGTCCGGGTGTCGGCTTGGGCGGACTGATTGGGGTCTCGGCGCGGCGAAGGTCTGGGATACGGTCAGCGCAGCGCCTCGGTTTCACTGATAGCCGCGCTGCACCCTTCACGTCCTCCGGCCGTTGAGCCGGCGTCCGGTCGCTACGAGCGGCGCGACACTGTGCGACGCGACGCGACGCACCGCGTCAATCAGGGCATCGACGTCCTCACGGGTGTTGTACGGCGCAAGCGACGCCCGCACGGTGCTGTCGTGTCCGAACCTGCGGAGGATCGGCTGTGCGCAGTGATGCCCCGCGCGCACCGCGATCCCCTCGCGGTCGAGCGCAACGCCCACCTCCTCGGGCGTGCATCCCTCGAGAACGAACGACAGGACGGCGGCCTTCTCTGGCGCCATCCCGATTATTCGCAAACCGGGGATCTCCAGCAGTCCGCTCGTCGCATGCTCGAGCAACTCGTGCTCGTGGTGGGAGATGTTCTCCAGGCCAACCGCGCGCACCCACTCGAGCGCCGCACCGAGGCCGACCGCGTCGGCGATGCTCGCCGTGCCCGCCTCGAAACGCTCAGGTGCGCTCTGGTAAGCCGTGTGCTCAAAGGTGACATCGCGAATCATGTTGCCGCCGCCCTGCCACGGAGGCATGGCGTTGAGCAGATCGCGCTTGCCGTGGAGCACGCCCACCCCGGTCGGGCCGAAGACCTTGTGTCCGGAGAAGGCGTACCAGTCGCAGTCAAGCGACTGTACGTCCACGCTCATGTGCGAGACCGCCTGCGCGCCGTCCACGAGCACGCGGGCTCCGTGGCGGTGCGCCATCTCGGTCATCTCGCGCACCGGCGTGATCGTGCCGAGCGCGTTGGAGACGTGCGAGAGCGACACGATGCGCGTCGCCTCGGAGAGGAGGCGCTCATACTCATCGAGCATCACCTGACCCCGGTCGTCGACCGGTGCGACCCTCAGCGTGGCACCCGTGGACTGACAGAGCTGCTGCCACGGCACGATGTTCGAATGGTGCTCGAGCCATGTGATCAGGATCTCGTCACCGGGGCCGACGTTCGCCCGGCCCCACGCCTGTGCGACCAGGTTGATCGCCTCGGTCGTACCGCGGACGAACACGATCTCCTCGGTGGACGCTGCATTGAGCAGTCGCGCCGCCGTTGCGCGCGCTTCCTCGTACGCATCGGTCGCGCGCGCGGCCATCTCGTGCGCCGCGCGATGGATGTTCGAGTTCTCGTGCCGGTAGAAGCGGTCGAGACGATCGATCACTGCTGCCGGCTTCTGGGTGGTCGCCGCGTTGTCAAGCCAGATCAGCGGTCTACCGTGCACGCGCTCCGCAAGCGCGGGGAACTCGCGTCGCAGCGCATGCGCGTCGAAGGCCCGGCGCCCGACCGAGGATCTCCCGCGTGGGGTCGGAGACGGGTGTTCCGTGGCATCCTCAGCGACGCCACCGACGAGCTTCCGGGAGGCCTCCTCGAGGAAGTACGGTCCCGTCGCGAACGGATCCTCCGCCATGCCACGAGGCATGCCTGCGAGGCCGAGCTGCTCCAGCGATAGCGGCTCGCCATTCAGCACGAGCGGATCGCTGTTCAGAGCACGGTGTTCCTCCTCCGTGGATTCCGCTCCAGCCGCGGAGGCCTCCTGCGAGGCCCATGTAGGCGCGACGCGTGTGTCCTGGAGTTCCGACCAGGAGGATGCTGCGTCGGCGCTTAGCGCCGCAGCGCTGCTCGGTCCCGAGCCTCCCGCGATGAGGTCGCGGACGGTCGTCTCGACGCCGGCCGTGTGGCCGTTGAGATCGGGAGTCACCGCAGGCGGCGGGCGCAGCGCTTCTGCTTCCTGGGGCAGCGGTACTTGTGCGAGTTGCTCGGGATCGATCCCGGGCAGCACGGCGCCCGGCAGCGCCCGGAACATCTCGTTGGCGAGGCGCTCCATCTCACGCAGGTCGAACGGAACCCCGCCGCTGTCCGTCCGCCCGGTCTCGGCCGCCGCGGAGCGGCTGCCATTGAGCGGGGCGCTGCCATTCGACTCAGCTCCGGTAGGCATAGTCGTACTCGTGGTAGTTGTCGACCTCGACGTTCTCTAGCACGCCCACGGCATCGTCGGTGAGGATCGCGGCCGAGCAGTACAGCGAGATGAGGTAGGAGGAGATCGCCTTGCGGTTGATCCCCATGAACTTCACCGACAGCCCGAGGCCATCCTCGCCCGAGGCGCTGGGCTGGTAGAGGCCGATCACGCCCTGGCGGCTCTCGCCGGTACGCAGCAGCAGGACACTTGTCTTGCCGTCCTTGATCTCGAGCTTGTTGCTCGGGACAAGAGGGATCCCCCGCCATGTCAACACGGGCGAGCCAAAGACGCTGACGGTCGCCGGCGGCACGCCCCGGCGGGTTGCCTCGCGCCCGAACGCAGCTATCGCGCTTGGGTGCGCGAGAAAGAACGCCGGCTCCTTCCACACGAGCTTGATCAGCTCGTCGAGGTCGTCGGGTGTGGGTGGCCCGGCGAGCGTCTTGATCCTCTGGCCGGGTGCGGCGTTGGTCAGGATGCCGTAGTCGTCGTTATTGAGCAGCTCGGACTCTTGGCGCTCCTTGATCGTCTCGATCGCGAGGCGCAGCTGCTGCTTGATCTGGTCGTACGGGTGGCTATACAGGTCCGACACGCGTGTATGGACATCGACGACGGTCGTCACTGAGCTCAGGTAGTACTCGCGCGGCGTCGCGTCGTAGTCCACGAACGTCTCGGGCAGGTCGCGTTCGTCGCGCTGCGAGCAGGCGGTGAGGACGCGTGATTCGTCGCGCACCTTGTTCAGCCGGTAGATGCCCGCCTCGACGCCCACCCACGGAAGCAGGTGAACGAGCCAGCGCGGGCTGATCGACAGCATCGTCGGTGCCGTCTTCTGCGCGTTTGCTAGCTGGCGTGCAGCGACGTCGCCGAGCGCCAGGTGAGGTTCAGTCGTAGAAGCCATGGGGTAACTCCCTCTTGTTCGCTGGATTTGTTCTCAAGGCCTGGCGTTGCTGGGACCCGATCGCCGACGATAAGCCGGGCGATCGGTGTCGCTGGTCGTGGTCACGCTGCGCCAGCCAGCACGCGCCGGCCGTTTCCCGCCGCGGCGCGGACCGCGGCGCCGTCGGCGTCGAACAGCCCCTCGACCGAGAAGTAGCGCTCTCCGGTGTCGTAACAGAAAGTGAGCACAACGCTTCCAGGCGAGACCTCCGGCAGCTTCTTTGCCACCGCCGCGAGCGCCGCTCCGGAGGATGGTCCGACGAAGATTCCCTCCTCGCGCGCGACGCGCACCGCGTAGGCGAACGCGTCCTCCTCGCTGACCTCGATCACGCCGTCGATCGTGTCGAGATGCAGGTTGCGTGGAACGAAGCCGGCGCCGATCCCCTGCAGCCGATGCGGCGCTGGGTCGCCCCCACTGATCACGGGCGACTTATCGGGCTCGACTGCGTATGTTCGCAGTGCCGGGAAGTGCTCCTTGAGCACCTCGCTGACGCCGCTGATGTGCCCGCCGGTGCCGACGCCGGTGATCAGAAAGTCGATGCCCTGCGGGAAGTCGCGCAGGATCTCCTGCGCGGTCTGGCGACGGTGCACCTCGACATTGGCCGGGTTCTCGAATTGCTGGGGCATCCATGCGTCGGGTGTTGCGGCGATGATCTCCTCCGCGCGCGCAACGGCTCCCTTCATGCCCAGCTCTCGAGGCGTCAGCTCGAGGTCGGCGCCGTATACGGCCAGCAGTCGCCTGCGCTCGAGCGACATCGACTCGGGCATAACGAGCAGCAACCGGTATCCCTTCACAGCCGCGACGATCGCCAGACCCACGCCGGTGTTGCCCGAGGTGGGCTCGACGATGAGGCTGTTCGGGCCGATCAGGCCGCGGGCCTCGGCGTCCTCGATCATCGATAGGCCGATGCGGTCCTTGATGCTCCCTCCCGGGTTGGCCCTCTCCTCCTTCATCCAGACCTCGACACGAGGATCGAAGAGGCGGTTGATGCGGATGTGGGGCGTGTCGCCGATCGTCTGGAGGATGTTGTCGTATCTCATGTGGTTTCCCTTCGCTGGCGCCGCACTCGCGTCCGGCACACGTGTCAGATGTTGAACTCGATTAGGTCGTCTTCTGGTTTTGGGCTCCCGACCAGGCGCTCGACGCGCGCCGTCGGCGTGACGACCGAGTAGGGGGGCACGCTGCGCGTGAGCCAGACGTTTCCGCCGATGCGGCTGCCGCGGCCGATCACCGTCTCGCCGCCGAGGATCGTCGCGTTGGCGTAGATCACGACGTCGTCGCCGATCGTCGGGTGGCGCTTGGTGTTGCTCTGACGCTTCTCCACGCGGGCAGCGCCGAGCGTCACGCCCTGGTACAGGCGCACGCGCGCGCCGAGGATGGCGGTCTCGCCGATTACGATGCCCGTGCCGTGGTCGATCGCGAACGACTCGCCGATCCGCGCTCCGGGATGGATGTCGATGCCCGTCTCACGGTGGGCCACCTCGGTGAGCAGCCGCGGCAACAGGCTCACGCCGTCGTGAAGCTGGTGCGCGATCCGGTAGGTGGCAGTGGCGAGGAATCCGGGGTACGCGAGGATCACCTCGTCGACGCTTCGTGCGGCCGGGTCACCGGCGTAGATCGCCTCGGCGTCCAGCAACAGCGCCTCCCGCATCGAGCCGAGCGCGGCCAGAAAGGAGTCGACCACCGCATCTGGCGTGGCCTCTGACACGAGCGCCCGATCTGGTTCCTGGAGTGCCTTCGCCAGCAGGTCGCATATCGCAGCGAGATCGGCCGCGAGTCTTTGGCGACTCCGGCCGCCCACAGGCGCGAATGCCGGGAAGAGCAAGCCGAGTACGGCGGGCACGAACCGCTCAGCCAAGCTGCGGATTGCTGGCCGATTGCCGTCGCGCTCGTGCTCCTGAGCGAGGAGATCCAGGAGCTGCTCGCAGTCCGCCCCTCGTGCGGCCGTCGCTACCTCGCCGCAGCCGGCGCGCTCTTGGGGCCAAGCGCGGTGAGCGAGGTGTGGGGGAGCGATGTCGTGTCGGTTCGTTGGCATGAGCGCCGCTGGTCCTCGGTGGGCCGCAGGCCTACGTGGCCTCGGAGGTGTCATTCGCAGCGATTATCGCCCCGAAGGAGTGCCCGCGCATCCGTATTCTCCACTAAGGACATGCGAATAGTCCACATTGCCTCTGGCCGATTGCCCGGCGAGTTGCGCACTTTGTTGCTACGTGATCCTCGCGGTCGACCGCCACGCAAACTTCCGGTCGCTGATCGCAAGAGCGGCAGCGCGGGCTCGGACACTTGCCTAGGATCAGGACGATGAGCACGCCGGGCGGCAGCTCCCCCGACCCCTTCCCCGTCCTCACCCCCGCGCAACTCGCGGAAATCGCGACGTTCGGCAACGAGCAGCCGACGACGACCGGCCAGCTGCTGTTCCAGGCCGGCGAAGCCTCCTACGACCTGTTCGTCGTCCTGGAGGGCGGAGCAGAGATCGTCAGATTCGACGACGCGGACGCAAACGTGATCGTCTCCTATGGCCCGGGTGGCTTCGTCGGCGAGTTGAACCTGCTGACCGGGCAGCGGCGCACGCTGAGTTGCCGTGTGACCGAGCCGGGGCGCGTGCTGGTGATCGCCGAGGAGGGGTTTCGCAGCCTGATGAGCGGGCGCCCGGCGCTCGCCGACACGATCTTCAACGCGCTGCTGGCGCGGCGCGAGGTGCTGCGCGCGGGCCAGGGCGCCGAGGCGATCCGCATCGTCGGCTCGCGCTACTCGCCGCAGGCGATGAGCCTGCGGGCGTTCGCCGAGCACTCGCATCTGGCTCACGCGTGGATCGACGTCGAGGACGCCGAGGATGTCGGCGCACTGCTCGCGAGCATGGGCCTGAGCGAGCACGACATCCCGGCGGTGATCACCGCCACGGAGGTCATGCGCCGGCCCTCGCCCGCGGTCTTCGCCGAACGCATCGGGCTGACGTTCCAAGCCGCGCCGGGCTACATCTTCGATCTCGTCGTCGTCGGCAGCGGTCCGGCCGGCCTCGCAGCCGCCGTCTACGGCGCCTCGGAGGGACTGCGCACCGTCTCGCTCGACGCGGTGGCGATCGGCGGCCAGGCCGGCTCGAGCTCGCGGATCGAGAACTACGCGGGATTTCCCAACGGCATCTCCGGTGAAGCGCTCACAGGCAGAGCCGCGGTGCAGGCGATGCGCCTTGGCGCGCGCCTGAACGCCCCGTGCGAGGTCGTCGGGCTGCGAACCGAGCCAAGCTTTCACGTGATCGTGCTCGCCGACGGCAGCGAGATCCCCACGCGAGCGGTCATCGTCGCCTCCGGCGCGCGCTACCGGCGCCTGGATGTCGAGACTCTCGACCGCTTCGAGGGCGCGGGCGTCTACTACGCGGCGACCGACCTGGAGGCGCGCGTCTGCAACGGGGCTTCCGTCCTGGTGATCGGCGGCGGCAACTCCGCCGGACAGGCCGCCATCTACCTCGCCCAGAACAACTGCAGGGTGACGATCGCGATCCGCCGCGACGATCTCACGCAGAGCATGTCGCGCTACCTGATCGAGCGCATCGAAGCCGATCCGAAGATCGACCTGCTCACTGGCGTCGAGGTCAGCGACCTCGACGGCGAGACCCGTCTCGAGCACGTGACGCTTGCGCACAAAGCCACAGGCGAGCAGCAGACGATTCCCTGCTCGGGCCTGTTCTGCTTCATCGGCGCAAGCCCTGCGACCGAATGGCTCGCCGATGGCGTGACGCTCGATCGAGACGGCTTCGTCCTCACCGACCGCCAGCTGCCGACGGCGACCGCCGCGGGCGCATCCGGCGCGCTGCCGTTCGAGACCTCCGTGCCCGGCGTGTTCGCCGCCGGCGACGTGCGCCACGGCTCGATGAAGCGGGTCGCCGCCGCTGTCGGCGAGGGCTCGAGCGCGGTGCGCTCGGTGCACGAGCGCCTCGCGACGGGCGCGAGCGTGCTAGACACAGCTCACCCGGATCCCGCCACCGGCTGAGACCGGGAGTCGCTCCACAGACAACCCGAGATCGGAGCCCGACGAGCAGACTTAGACGCGGCGCGCAGTCCGTCTAGCAACCCGTTTAGAGTGTGCCCGTGTCCCACAGGCCTCTGGCCATCGTCTCCGGGCTCACGATCGGCGACTACCTGCTGTGGAACTGGTCGCTGAACGCCAATCACGACGTGCTCGCGCTCGTGTCCGGACTGACTCTGCCTCCGATGACGATCGCCCTCGTCTGGCTGCTCGCGCTGACCGCCGCGCGGCTGATCGCGCGTGGCTCGCGCCGCAGCGCCCACGGCCGCTCGGGCGCACGCGCCGGCGCCCGGACGGCACGCCCGCGCTGGCGCAGGCGCCGTGCGATCGAGCACGCGCCTGCAACCGCGGCTGTGAGCCAAGCCCAGCAGGCGCCGTCCACCCCGACCACGTCGCCCCGCACCTCGCGCAAGATCGCCGCCTGAGGCGGTCCCCGTCGTCGTGAGCGATCGCCTCAAGCGCCTGTTCCCGCGCTCCAAGCGCGTTCGCGCGATCCTCGCCGGGCTGGTCGTGCTGGTCGCGGCGCTGGCGCTCGGCGGCTATCTCTACGAGCGCCACCGCACGGGCAACATCTACCACCCGCACGCGCGCTTCGTGCCCGAGCCGACGCCGAAGCTGCCCCCGCGCGAAGACAACTTCTCGTGGCCGTTCTACGGCTACACCAAGAACCACACGCGCTTCTTCCCGGCCCCCGCGAGCCTGCACCCGCCGTTCAAGCGCCTGTGGGTCAACAACGCGCACACGCTGCTGGAGTTCCCGCCGGTGATCGGCGGCGACCACCTCTTCCAGCTCGGCGACGACGGCGTGCTGCGCGCGCTGAACAAGCTCACCGGCCACAGCTTCTGGCAGCGCAGCCTCGGCCGGCTGTCGGCGTCCTCGCCGGCGGTCGTCGGCAAGACGGTGTTCGCCGGCGTGCTCTCGCGCGGCGGCGGCGGCGACGAAGGCGGCCGGGTGTTTGCGCTGAACTACGCAAACGGCGCGACGCGCTGGTCGCGCGATCTGCCGAGCGCGAGCGAGTCCTCGCCGCTGGTCGACCACGGCAAGCTGTTCTTCGGCTCGCAGAACGGCACCGTGTACGCGCTGAACGCGAGCAACGGCAGCGTCATCTGGACCTACCGCGCCGGCGGCGCGGTCAAGGCCAGCCCGACGCTGTCCGGCGGCCTGCTGTACTTCGGCGACTACTCCGGGCACGTGCAGGCGGTCAGCGAGCGCACGGGGCGACGCGTGTGGATCAGCGGCTCTGAAGGCGCGCTACTCGGCTCCGGCACGTTCTACTCGACGCCCGCGGCGCTCTATGGCCGAATCTTTCTCGGCAACACCGACGGGCGCGTGTACGCCTACGACGCGGCGACGGGCAAGCTCGACTGGGCGGTGCAGACGGGCGCCTACGTGTACGCCTCGCCGGCCGTCACCAACGCGCCGGGCCTCGGCCCGACGATCTATCTCGGCTCCTACGACGGGACCTTCTACGCGCTCGACGCGCGCTCGGGTCACATCGACTGGCAGTTCGACGCGCACGGCAAGATCTCCGGCTCGGCGACGATCATCGGGCGCACCGTGTACTTCGCCGATCTCGGCACGCATCGCACCTACGGCCTGGGCATCTCCACCGGGCGCCCCACCTTCGAGCTGGCCACGGGCTCGTTCGATCCGGTGATCAGCGACGGCAAGAACATCTATCTGACGGGCCTTACAGGCCTGTATGCGTTCGCGCCGCGATGACCGGGTGGGCGCGGGCAGCGCTACGCCTGGCTAGCCATTGCGGCACGAGCCCGCCAGGCCCAGCGCCCGGCCGAGCGAGAAGCGCGCGCGCACGAGCAGCGGGCCAGGCGCGCGTGCGCGAACCCTCGTCCAGCCGCCGGCCGCCCGGCTGACGCAGCCGTCGCCGCGCGCGAGCGCCCAGTAGCGCGTGAAGTGCACGCGCACGAGAAAGCTCCCTGGCGAGGTTGCCAGCAGCGCAAACGATTCGTGCCCGAGCCAGGTCAACCGTCCCGGCCCGGTCGCCAGCGGCGCCGGCGGGCGCACGGCGTAGATACGCCAGTGGCGGCTGGCGAAGACCTCGCGCAGATACGGCAGCCCGGCGCCGATCAGCCGCCCCTCGCGCGCGCTGGACGGGTCGAGCTTGGCGTCGGGCAGCGCGACGTAGGTGACCGCCTGTTCGCGCAGCCAGCGCTCGTAGCCCCGGGGCGTCAGCCGCGGCGCGAGCAGCACGGCGTTGAAGCGCGTGTCCAGCTGCTTCTCCCAGCCGCGCGCCAGCGACACGCGCGGCGCGAGCTCGGCGGTCTCCCAGTGCGTGCGCGTCAGCGGCACCTCCAGGCGCACCGGCGCGCGCGCGTGCGCATCGAGGAAGCGCTGCACCGGCACGTAGTAGGCCGCGCCCGTGGACCGGTTGCCGGCCACCGCCAGCGTCTCGCGCAGCGGCCCCCACCCCGCCCACGCCGCCCACAGGCACAGAGCGATCGCCGCCGGCGCCATGCGCCGCAGCGACGCCCGCGCGTGCGTGGCGCGGCCCGACAGCAGCGCCCCCAGCAGCAGCGGCCCGGCGAGCAGCACGCCGTAGCGCTCGATGTTGCTGCCCATCGGCGTGTGCACGAACAGGAAGGCCACGCATGCGAGCAGGTACAGCGCCGCGCCCAGGCGCAACCGCCCGTGCCCGCGCGGCAGGCCCCAAACGAACGCCGAGACGACGAGCACCGTCGTGGCGAACGACACGGTCGGGTAGGGCTCAAAGCCCCCCTCTGGGAACAGCAGGGCGAGCATCAGCACGACGACCGCGGCCGGAATCGCGAGCACGAGCAGCGGCTGAGCCGAGCGCCGCCACAGGGCGTCGGTGAGGGCCGCCAGACCGAGCAGCACACCGGCGACCGGGCTCGCCGCCGCGCTGGCGACCGCCAGCACCAGCGCCAGGCGCGAACGTCCGCGCGAGCGCGCGAGCACGGCGGCGAGCGCGAAGCAGACTCCCAGCGCGAACGCCAGGCGACCGATCCACACGTCGCCGACGGCCGCCAGCGCGAACAGCGCCGCCGCCCAGCGCCCGGCGCGGCCGTACGCCGCCACCGCCAACGCTTCAAAGCAGGCGACCGAAGCGAGCACCGACAGCGCACCGACGACGCGCAGCCCGAACACCCAGGCCAGCGGCCCGAACAGCACGCTGTAGCCGGGCAGGTCGTGACCGGCGTACCAGTGCTCGTCGTAGACGGCCAAGCCGAGGTGCTCGAACAGGCCCAGGCGGTACGCCGCGGCCGCCAGATCCGGCGTGCGCGGCGCGACGATCAGCCAGGCGACGAGCAGCGCGACGGCGAGCATCAGCCCCAGCGGCGCCGCGCGAACGCGCTTGGTGGGAAGATCGACCGGGGTCCGGTGTGCTACCCCACCGGACCCCGGCACACCCGCCTGTGCAACGACGGATCTGTACTGCTCTGAACCGGTGAGACGCCCCGAAGTAGCTGTGTAGGACAACCGCACGCCAAGATAATGACGGCCATGCGCATCGCGAACTCCATCGGGCGTCTCCGCGGATCGGCCCGCGCGCGACCGCCGCGGGCTCGGCCGGCTCGCCGCGCCCCACTCGTCGCGGCGTCGTTCGCGGCGCTGGCCGCCTTCGCGCTGTGCGCAGGCTGCGGCACGGGGCATCCGAAGGCGATCGGCGTGGGCACGCTGGCCGAAGCGCAGACGTTCCCCTACTTCCGCGTCTACTGGGTCGGGCGCCGCTTCCTCGGCCAGCCGCTGGCCGCCGCCGACGGGCAGAAGGGCTACATCAGCTCGGTCGGCGACAGCGTCTACTACGGCGACTGCGTGAAGGGCAAAGGGATCTTCGGCGGCGGCAGCTGCATCCTGCCGCTGCAGGTGACGACGGTCGTCTACCGGCTGCACTCCAACGCCACGCTCGGGCGCCAGCGAAACATCGTCGTGCGCGGAGTCCCGGCGACGGTCTACGACGAAGGCCGCTCGATCGAGGTCTACAGCGGGCGCGTGGCGATCGACCTCTTCTCCAACACCTTCGCGCACGCCTACGCCGCCGCGCGCGCGTTGCTGCCGCTCAACGCGCCCGGCTCAGCCGCGACGGACCTGCCGCCGCCGATCTACTGCCCCGGACTGGACGGTCCGCAGAGCGCGCAGCTCAAAGGCGTGATGGCGCGACTGCCCGCTCACGTCTGCCAGCGTGCGAGCGCCGCGCTGGCCTTCGCCGCGAGCGTGTCCGGGAGCTAGCCGGTGAGGCCCGGCGCGAGCGGTTTGCCGATTTCGCGGCGCAGGCTGAGGAAGGCCAGCGAGCCGATCACGGCGGGAATCCACAGGGAGATCGCGCGGTAGATGACGACGGCCACGACGACGTGCGAGGCGGGGCGAACGCCGAACAGCAGCAGCATGCCGACGAGTCCGCCTTCGACGGCGATCATCCCGCCGGGAATCGGGATCGAGTTGGCGAGCATGCCGACGAGATAGGCCATCGCCACCACCCAGAACGACGGCGCGTCGCCGAACGCCGCCAGACACGCGTACAGCGCGACGTTGTCCAGCAGCCAATACGCCACGGCGCCGAGCAGGCGCCAGTCGTGCTCGCGGATCAGGCGCAGCGCGTCGGCGACGCCGTCGGCCAGCGCCGTCAACGCGATGGCCCGGCGCCCGCCCTGCAGCGAGTCCCGAGTCGCCGCGCGGCGCGCCCACGCGGCGAGCAGCAGGGTACCGGCGATCGTCGCCAGCGCCGCAATGGCGGGCAGCAGCGTCAGCGCAACCTTGCGCGAGCCCGGCAGCAGCCCTAGCCACATCGGCACGCCGATCACCACGACGGCGCCGACGTTGACGGCGCTGGTCAGCACGAAGATCAGCACCGAGCGCCGCGCGATGCGGTCTGCGGAGATGCCTTTGCTGCGCAGCACCCACGCGCCGAGCGCGATGCCGGCGAGTCCGCTCACCGAGACGACCGAGTTGACCGCCAGCTCGGCCAGCGACAGGCGCGAGGTGAGCCTGCGGCCGAGCATCCCGAAGACGAGCCCGAACAGCACGGCGTAACCGGCGCACGAGAGCAGCTCCAGGCAGACCGCCCCGCCGAGCCACGCCGGGTCGCCGTCGGCGATGTGGTCGAGCGCCCTGCGCAGATCGGGGACCCCGAGCAGCAGCGCCGCGTCGAGCGCGAAGAAGACGAGCAGGCTGATCACGCTGTTGCGCAGAGTGCGCGACTGCGCCCGCATCACGTCGCCGGTCTCCTCGAGCGCGCCCTGCTGACCGGGCGCGCCCGGCTCACTGGCGATGGTCGGCTCCCATGGCGATCGTTCGCATCCTCGTCGGTTGACGTTAGCCACTCGTGCGCTGCTCACGCCACGGTAGCCTCACAGGTAGCTGAACCCGCCCTCCGCCGCAGCGAAGCGACCGAAGCGGCGGGGATGGTTATGAGCCTCATGGCCGAGCAAGCCCGCATACTGGTCGTCGACGACGAGCCCGCCGTGCAGAGCGCGCTGTCGCGGGCGCTCACGCTCGAGCGCTACGAGGTTGCGCAGGCGATCGACGGACGCGAGGCGCTGGAGCGTCTCGCCGACGCCGCCTACGAGGTCGTGATCCTCGACATCTCGATGCCCTACATCGACGGGCTGGAGGTGTGCCGGCGCCTGCGCGACGGCGGCGACCGCACGCCGGTGCTGATGCTCACCGCGCGCGAGCAGGTCGACGACCGCGTCGCCGGCCTCGACGCCGGCGCCGACGACTACCTGGTCAAGCCGTTCGCGCTGCGCGAGCTGCTGGCGCGCGTGCGCGCGCTGCTGCGGCGCTCCGGCGACGAGGACGAGCAGGAGCGTGCGCTGGCCTTCGAGGATCTGCGCCTGGACCGGCTGGCGCACGAGGCGTGGCGCGGCGAACGGCTGCTGGCGCTGACGCGAACCGAGTTCCTGCTGCTGGAGATGTTCATGCGCCACCCCCGCCAGGTGCTCACCCGCTCGGCGATCTTCGAGCACGTGTGGGGCTATGACTTCGGCTCGACCTCCAACTCGCTCGGCGTCTACATGGGCTACCTGCGGCGCAAGACCGAGGTCGGCGACGAGCCGCGCCTGCTGCACACGGTGCGCGGCGTCGGCTACGTGCTGCGAGCCTTGGCATGAGCTTTCGCCGGCGCATCGCCCTGGCCTCGGCCGCCGCCGTCGCGATCGCCGTCGTGCTCGCGTCGGCGCTCACGTACCTGCTGACGTCAAACCAGCTGCACAGTCAGGTCGACGCGCAACTGCGCAACCGGGCGCGAACGGCCGGACGGCTGCAGCGCTACCTCAAACCCGGCGGCAAACCGGCGGCGATCGCGAAGACCGACAGCGAACGGCTCGGGCTCGATCTCAACGGACTGGCCGACTCCAACAAAGACTCCGCTGAAGACGGGGCAGGCTCCGGCGAAGCCCAGGGCGGCACCAGCGCACCGCGCTACGGCCCCACCGCGACGAACCTGTTCGGCAGGCTCCCCCCGGGTCCCGACCAGGTCCGCGGCTACCAGCAGGTCGTCAACGCGGGCGGGGCGATCGTCGTGCGCTCGGCGCGCAACATCTCGCTGCCGGTCGACCCGGCGACGCTTCGGCTGGCCAGGGACGGCGGGCTGCCGTTCTTCCGCGACGCACGCGTCAGCGGGATCCACCTGCGCATCCTCGCCGAGCCGTTCGGCAAAGGGCGCGCCGTGCAGCTCGCACAGCCGCTGACCGAAGTGGACAGCCTGCTCAGCCGTCTGCGCCTGATCCTGGCGCTGCTCGATCTCAGCGGCATCGCGATCGCGGCGCTGCTTGGGCGCCTGGTGGCCGGGGCCGCTGTGCTGCCACTCAAGCGCCTGAGCGAGGCCACCGAGCACGTCGCGCTCACGCAGGATCTCAGCGGTCGCATCAAATCGGTCGGCGAAGACGAGATCGGACGGCTCGCGCGCAGCTTCAACGCGATGCTCGACGCGCTCGAGCGCTCGATGAGCGCGCTGGACGCCTCCGTGCACGCGCAGCGCCAGCTCGTCGCCGACGCATCGCACGAGCTGCGCACGCCCGTCACGAGCCTGCGCACGAACATCGAGATCCTGCAACAGGCAGAGGACATGGACCTGCAGGATCGCCGGCGCCTGCTGAGCGATGTGGTCGAGCAGATCGAGGAGCTGACCGGGCTGATGAACGACCTGATCGAACTCGCTCGCGGAGAAGAGCAGGCGTCCTCGGCCGAGCACGTGCGTCTGGATCTGGTCGTCGGCGAAGTGGTCGAGCGCGCCCACAGGCACACGCCCGCGACGACCTTCGCCGTCAGCCTGCAGCCGACGGTCGTCGTCGGCGTTCCCGCGCGGCTGCAGCGCGCGGTGACGAACCTGATCGACAACGCCGCCAAGTACAGCCCGCCCGACGAACCGGTCGAGATCGCGCTGCGCGGCGAGCAGCTGACCGTGCGCGATCACGGCCCGGGAATATCGGCCGAGGACCTGCCGCACGTCTTCGATCGCTTCTACCGCGGCGCCGAGGCGCGCGGGCGACCGGGCTCGGGGCTCGGGCTGGCGATCGTGCGTCAGGTCGCCGACCAACATGGCGGCAGCATCGCCGCAGAGGCCGCGGCCGGAGGGGGAACGCTGATGCGCCTGGCGCTGCCGGGAGCCGAGCCGGTCGAGGCCGACTCATCCGAGCCGGCCTCGCGGTCGCTGTCGGGCGCCGCCGAGGCGGCGCGCCGCGAGCGCTCGACCGTCTGAGCGCCCGTGCGCGTCCGCTGCGCTCTGTGCGCGCGCGCCTGCTCGCGAAAGCGCGCCGGCGCGAGTCCGTAGCGGCGGCGAAACGCCCCCGCGAAGTGGGCCGCCTGGCGGTAGCCGACCAGTCGCGCGACGTCGCTGACGGGGATCGCCGGCTGCTCGGCGAGCAGCTGCGCCGCCGCCGTCATCCGCCGCGCGAGCAGATCCTCGTGAAAGCTCATCTCGCCGAACTGCGCGTAGGCGCGCTGCACCTGGCGCGGTGAGCTGGACACGGCGCCGGCGACCACGGCGAGCGTCAGCCGGCGGCGGTAGTGACGCGCGACGACCACGCGCGCGAGCAGATACAGCCGCCGTCGGGTCGCAAGCGTCTGCGGTTGCACACCTTCGATTCCGACCGCGCATGCCCGCGCGGGACGCGACCGCGCGGGACGCTCAGGCGTAGCGGCGCGCCATGCGTTCGGCCGCCGCGCGATAGGAGCCGCCGAACAGCAGCGCGTGCACGAGCAGCGGAAGCAGCTGGTACAGCCCGACGCGCTCGTGCCAGCCGTCGGTGAGCGGGGCCAGCTCTTGGTAGCTGGCGAGCGTGCGTGGCGATGGCGATCCGAACAGGGCGAGCATCGCCAGGTCGACCTCACGGTGCCCGCCGTACGCCGACGGATCGATCAGCCACGGGCGTCCTTTCGCGTCGGCGAGCACGTTGCCCTGCCACAGGTCGCCGTGCAGCCGCGCCGGCGCCTCGGGCGGGCCGGTCAGCTGCGACATGCGCTCGCACACCCGCTCGACAGCCTCCACCCCGGCCGGCTGAAGCGCACCGCGATCGCGCGCCTGCAGCGCCAGCGGGCGCAGCCGCCGCTCGGCGTAGAACGTCGGCCAGTCCGCCGTCGGCTCGTTCGAGAGCCGCAGCGAAGCCAGCCACGTGACGCCCGCGTCGTCGCCGTCGCGACTCCCCGGCGCCCTGTCCTCGGCGACTTCGTCCTCGTCGTGAGCGCAGGTCGGGTCAAATCGCCCGAACCCCGGCGCATGCGCCGTGTGCATCATCGCCAACCCGCGCCCGAGCTCCTGCTCGCCGTCGGCGTCCAGCGTGCCGGGCTCGATCCACTCCAGCGCGAGATAGCCGTCGTCGACGTCGAGCACGCGCGGCGTGCGCAGCGCGCCCGGCTCGGCCAGCCAGCGCAGGCCGGCGGCCTCCGCCGCAAACTCGCCCGGCGCGGCGTCCGCGCGCGTCTTCACGAACGCCTGGCGACCGTCGCGCAGAACCACCGCAAACGCTTCGTTGATGTCGCCGCCGGCGACCGGCCTAGCCTCGCGAGCGCCCGGCGGCAGGCTCACCGAAGCTGGCCCGCGCGTATCTGCTCGAGCAGCCCTGCGCATGCCGCCTGCACGTGGTCGAGCACGCGCTCGAATCCGTCGCCGTCGCCGTAGTACGGATCGGGCACGTCGAGATCGCCCGTCTCGGCGCTCGCCGCATCGAACTCCCGCAGCAGCCTCACCTTCGCGCGCCCGGTCTCGCTCCGCGCCATGCGGCGCAGCTCGTCGACGTTCGACAGATCCATCGCGAGAATCAAATCGAAATCATCGAAATCCTCGGCGCGCACACGCCGAGCGGTGCCCTCCAGCGCGATTCCCCGCCCCGCCGCCGCGGCCGTCGCACGCTCGTCCGGCTCGCTGCCCACGTGCCAGCTGCCGGTCCCAGCCGAGTCCAGCTCGACCTCCTGCTCCAGCCCTGCTTCGCGCACGAGCACACCCATCGTGCCCTCGGCCGTCGGCGAGCGGCAGATGTTGCCGAGGCACACGAACAGCAGGCGCACCGGCTCATCTCGCTCCTGCACGCGCCTAGTCCTCGCCGAGCTCGAGCACCGCCAAAAACGCCTCCTGCGGCACCTCCACGCGGCCGACCTGCTTCATCCGCTTCTTGCCCTCCTTCTGCTTGGCCAGCAGCTTTTTCTTGCGCGTGATGTCACCGCCGTAGCAGCCGGCGATCACGTCCTTGCGAAATGCCTTGACCGTCTCACGGGCGATCACGTGCGCGCCGATCGCCGCCTGGATCGGCACGTCGTACTGTTGGCGCGGAATGCGCTTGCGCAGCTTCTCGGTCAGCGTGCGCCCCATCTCATACGCCTTGTCGCGGTGCACGACCATCGACAGCGCGTCGACCGTGTCGCCCGCCAGCAGCACGTCGAGCTTGACCAGGTCCGAAGGCTTCATCCCGCTCAGCTCGTAGTCCAGCGACGCGTAGCCTTTCGTGCGCGACTTCAGCTGATCGAAGAAGTCCAGCACGATTTCCGCCAGCGGCAGCTCGTAGGTCATCTGCACGCGCTCCGGCGAGAGGTAGTGCATGCCCGCGTGCACGCCGCGGCGTTCCTGGCAGAGCTCCATCACCGCGCCGACGAACTCTTTCGGCGCGATGATCGACGCCTGGATGAACGGCTCGCGGATCTCCTCGATCGTTCCCGGGTCGGGCATGTCCGACGGGTTGTGCACCTCCAGCTCCTGCCCGTTGGTCAGCGTCACGTCGAACTCCACCGACGGCATCGTCGCCAGCAGCTCCAGGTCGTACTCGCGCTCCAGACGCTCGCGCACGATGTCCATGTGCAGCAGCCCGAGAAAGCCGCAGCGAAAGCCGAAGCCGAGCGCGTCCGACGTCTCCGGCTCCCACGACAGCGCCGCGTCGTTGAGCACCAGCTTCTCCAGCGCGTCGCGCAGGTCGGGGTAGCTGTCGGAGTCGATCGGGAACAGCCCGCAGAAGACCATCGGCTTGACCTCGCGATAGCCCGGCAGCGCCTGCGTCGCCGTCTTCCCCGCCGGCGCGCCCGCTCGCGCGCGTGTCGTCAGCGTGTCGCCGACGCGCAGCAGCGTGACGTCCTTCAGCCCGGTTATCAGATAGCCGACCTCGCCCGCCGCCAGCTGATCGGTCGGCATCATCTGCGGCGAGAAGACGCCGATGTCGTCGATGTCCGCCTGCGTGTCCGTCGCCATCGCGCGGATCGCCTCGCCCTTCTTGAACACGCCGTCGACCACGCGGATGTAGGCGATCACGCCGCGGTACTGGTCGAACTCCGAGTCGAAGATCAGCGCGCGCGGCGGTCCGTCGGGGTCGCCCGACGGCGACGGGACGCGCGCGATCAGCTCCTCCAGAACCTCCGGCACCCCCTCCCCCGTCTTGCCGCTGATCTTCAGGATCGACTCCGGCTCCTCGCCGATCAGCTCGCTCACCTCGCCCGCCACGCGCTCGGGCTCGGCGCCGGGCAGGTCGATCTTGTTCAGGCACGGGATCAGCTCCAGCCCCGACTCGATCGCCAGGTAGGTGTTGGCGACCGTCTGCGCCTCCACGCCCTGCGCGGCGTCGACCACCAGCAGCGCTCCCTCGCATGCCGCCAACGAGCGCGACACCTCGTAGGTGAAGTCCACGTGCCCCGGCGTGTCGATCAGGTGCAGCTGGTAGGTCTCGCCGTCGCGCGCCTTGTAGAACACGCGCACCGCCTGCGCCTTGATCGTGATTCCGCGCTCGCGCTCCAGATCCATCGAGTCCAGCAGCTGCGCGCGCATCTCGCGCGCCGCCACGGTGTGCGTCAGCTCGAGAATGCGATCAGCCAGCGTCGACTTGCCGTGGTCGATGTGCGCGATGATCGAGAAGTTGCGGATGTGAGTTTGGTCCATGGGGGTTCGCGCCAGGGGTGGGTCCTTAGCCGCTACAGCGTAGAAGGCGTGCGCCCGCCGTGACCGTGCTCGCGCGCGGTGGCCGGCCTCCGCGCGCGCTAGCCTTGTCCTACCGGCGGATCGCCAACTCGACTACGGGCCCTCGAGGTCCAGCCGCGGCTACGCGCCGGCCCTCGGGCCGGCGGCCTGTCCAGGTGTCGGGAGTGTCACGCCGCCCAGGCAAGACACACGAGTCCTGGGACGTAAGTAGTAAGCGGCGATCTCTGTCGGATGCACCGGGCGGGCCAATGGCCCGCCCGGCAGCATTTCCGGACCCGATCGCCCGGCGCTCCACGCCCGGCGCCTACGCCCTGCCGAACTGGCTGGCGATCAGCCTGTGCACCTGATGGGCCTCCGGCACGTGCATCGCCAGCACGGAGCGCACATATACGAACAGCCCCGCCGCTCCCGCGCCGCCCACGCTGACGATCTGTGCGGCCAGCGATCCGCCGAGGAGCTCGTCGAGCAGCTTCCACACGACCCATGAGACCCCCGCCAGCAGCGCCGAGGCGACCGCTATGCGGGCGGTGATCATCGTCGTCTGCGCGCCTTCCAGGCGCCCATTCAGGCCCGCGCGCAGACGGCGCAGCTGCAGCGCCGTCATCACAACGTTCGCCGCCACCGTGCCGATCACCAGCCCGGCGATCCCCAGCGGCTTGTACAGCGCGACGCTGACGATGATGTCCACGACGATGTTCATCGCCGCCAGCGACGTCGGGATCCACGGTCGCTGCACGGCGAAGAAGGTCCTCGTCAACAGCAGGTTCAGGCCGCCGAAGGGCAGGCTGAAGGCGAACCAGAACAAGGCGATCGAGACCAGATGCGTCGATTCGTGGTTGAACTGACCGCGTTGAAACAGCAGCCGCACGATCGGGTTCGGCAGCACGATCATGAACGCCGCCGCCGGGATCAGCAGCAGGTTGATCTGGCGCATGCCGTTGCCCACCGCCCGGCGCATCGCCCCGGCGTCGCGGCTGGAGGCCATGCGGCTGAGCGTCGGGAACAGAACCGTCGCCACCGCCACGCTGAACATGCCCTGCGGCAGCATGTACACGCGAAACGCGTTGTCGATCGCCCGCGGCGCCTGTTCGGAGACGAGGCTGCCGAACGCCGAGTTGATCAGCTGATCGAGGTTGACGATCCCCAGGCCGATCGTCACCGGGAGCATCAGCATGAACACCCGCTTGATCCGCGGGTCGTGCCAATCGATGTGAAAGCGCAGGCGAAAGTCGATGCGCCCGAGCGCGCCGAAGGCCATCGACAGCTGCACGCCCGTGGCGGCGAGGATGCCGATCGCGTACGCGTAGATCTCGTCCTTGCCGTGGAAGTGCGGCGCGAGCACCACCAGCAGGACGATGATCACGACGTTCCACACCGCCGGTGAGATCGCCGGGATCGTGAAGTGGTCGTAGGACTGCAGGATCCCCACGAGCAGCCCATTCAAGCCGAGCAGCAGCACGACCGGGAACAGCACCTGCGAGAGGCCCACGGTCAGATCGTTGAGCTCCGGGCTGAACTTCGGCCCGATGAACAGCGGCATGATCAGCCCGGCCGCCAGGACGAAGAAGGCGGTGATCGCGCCAAGGCCGATCAGCATGATCCAGAACAGCGTCGAGGCCAGGCCGAGGGCTTCGCGGCGCTGTCCCTTCGCCAGCAGGTCGGTGAACACGGGGACGAACGCCGCCGACAGCGCCGATTGCGCGAACAGGTTGGCGACCAGGTTCGGCACGAGCGAGGCGATCGTGTACGCCGAGGCGGTGCCGCTGGTGCCGAAATATTTCGCGAAGACGATTTCGCGCAGCAGCCCCGCGATCCGTGAGATGCCGGTGCCAAACGAGAAGATCGCCGTATTGCGGGCCACGCGGCCTCCGCCCGGGGGCCGTGGCGCGGGCGGTTCCTCCGCAGCAGCTTCTCCAGCGGCAGACAAGGCCGCTATAGTACGGCCCTTCGCGGCGCGCCCTGGCAGTTGGATAAGGGGCCTCGCGGCAGTCTCCATGGCCAACATCCACTCCCAGAAGAAGCGTATCCTGCGCACCGAGCGCGAGCGCTTGGAGAATCGCCAGTACACCTCGGCGATCAAGACGCACTTCCGCCGCCTGCAGTCACTCGTGCAGAGCGGCGACGAGGCGAGCGCCGACTCCACGCACCGCGAGCTCGTCAGCACGATCGACAAGGCCGTCAAGCGCGGCGCGCTGCACCGCAACAACGGCGCGCACAAGAAGTCACGCGCCGCCCGCCTGCGCGCTAAGTCCTAGACGCCACCAGGCGGCGATGTTCGGCCGGCGATTCGACTGATCGCCTGCAGCGCGAGCGTATCCTCGCTCAGTGCCGCCAGCGGGCTTCGCCGGGAGGCAATCGGCGCGCCGCCGCGCGAGTCCAGCTCGAGGTCGGCGATAGCCGCCAGGGCGGCCTGCAGGCGGCTTGGATCGCTGCGCGCCACGTCGGCGACGAACCGCTCGGCCGCGCGCGAGGGCATCCGCAGGCCGCGCTTGACCGCCGCCTCGGACTCTCCCGCCTGCAGTCGCAGCGCCACTCCCAGCGCGTCGCGCAGGCGCTGGGACATCAGGTAGATCAGGCCCGACAGGCGCTCGCCCTGCTCGCGCAGGCGCAGGTAGGAGGCGGTCGCCTCGCGGGCGTCAGCGCCGACGAGCGCGTCGGCGAGCGCGTATGCGCGCCACTCGGCCGAGTGCGCGGCGCGATCCTCGATCCGCTGGGCGTCGACGGTTGCGCCCTCGGCCTCGTCGGCGTCGCCTTCCAGCGCAAGCTTCTCCAGCTCGCGCAGCAGCCGCTGCTGGCGGTCGCCCACCTGTGCGACCAGCGCCTTGGCCGCGGCGGCGTCGAGCGACAGCCCGATGCGCGACGCCTGCTCGCGCGCCCACTTCGGCAGCTCCCACGGCTTGACCGTCATCTGCGCGACGACCTGCCCGCCGGCCGCCTTGACGGCCTTGTGCAGAGCTTCCGGAGCCTTCGCACGCGACTCCTCGCGCGCGAACAGCGCGACCGTCGTCTCTGGCGGCATCTGGCCCATCGCCGCGACGAGCGTTCCCTGGACGTCCGCCTGGCGCCAGCGCTCGACGCCTTCGACGACGATCACGCGACGTCCGATCGCCAGCGTCATCGCGGCGAGCGACGCGGCCACGCCCGCGGGCGTGGCCGCGTCGCCCTCGAGCACCTCGACGCTCGTCGCGTCCGCCTCCGGCCCTTCGGCAAGCGCGCGCAGCCCCGCCCGCCGCTCGGCCACCGCGCCGTGATCGTCGCCGTGGATCAAATAAGCGGGCTTGAGCTCAGCCATCGTTCGAGTCTAGGCGCCGGCGGCGACGCTAGCGCACGACAAGATTTACGAGCTTGCCTGGCACGACTATCTCCTTGACCACCTGCTTGCCGTCGAGGTGCGCCCGGACGTTCGGCGCCGCCATGCACAGCTGCTTGAGCTCGTCTGCGCTGGCGTTCGACGCCGCCCGCACGCGGTCGCGCAGCTTGCCGTTGACCTGGCAGACGAGCTCGTACTCGTCGCGCTCCAACAGCTCCTCGTCCGCGTTTGGCCAATCCGCCTCCCACACCCGCTCGCCGGTCAGCCGGTCATAGATGTCTGCGCACACGTGCGGAGCGAACGGGAACAGCAACGAGGCGGCCGTCGTCAGCGCGAAGCGCTGAGTCTCCACGTCGGCCGAGTCACGCAGGCGCGAGCAATCGTTGAGCAGCTCCATCACCGCTGCGATCGCCGTGTTGAAGGCGAAGCGCCGCAGGTCGCCGCTGACCTTCTCGATCGCCCAGTGCGCCTTGCGCACGAGCACCAGGTCGTCGCCCTCAGCGCCGATCGGGCTCTCGACGGGGCCGCTTGGCCCGCCCGCGCGCTCGGCGGTCTCCGCCGCCAAACGCCACAGCCGGCTGAGGAAGCGGTGCACGCCCTCCACGCCCGCGTCCGACCAGTCGGCGTCCTGGTCGGGAGGGCCGACGAACAGGATGTAACAGCGCGCCGTGTCCGCCCCGACCCGCTCGACGATCGACGCCGGCGAGACGACGTTGCCGCGCGACTTGCTCATCTTCGCGCCGTCCTTGGTGACCATGCCCTGCGTGAACAGCGCGTTGAACGGCTCCTGGAAGTCGAGGTGGCCGAGGTCGGCGAGCGCCTTGCAGAAGAAGCGCGCGTACATCAGGTGCAGGATCGCGTGCTCGACGCCGCCGATGTACTGGTCGACGGGCATCCACTCGCGCAGCGCCTCGGGGCTCCACGCCGCGAGGTCGTTGAACGGGTCGCAGTAGCGCAGGAAGTACCAGGAGGAGTCGACGAAGGTGTCCATCGTGTCCGTCTCGCGCCGCGCGCTGGCACCGCAGCTCGGACACGTCGTGTTCACCCAGTCCTCGGCCGCCGCGAGCGGTGAGCGGCCCTTGGGCGTGTAGTCCTCGACGTCCGGCAGCTGCACCGGCAGCTGGTCGTAGGGCACGGGCACGACACCGCAGCTGTCGCAGTAGAGGATCGGGATCGGCGTACCCCAGTAGCGCTGGCGCGAGACCAGCCAGTCGCGCAGCTTGTAGTTGATCGACGCGTGGCCCTTGCCCTCGACGTCCAACCAGCGCACGATCTCGCTCACCGCCTCACGACTGGGCAGGCCGTCGAAGTCCGCGCGCGAGTTGACCAGCACCCCGTCGCCGGTGTACGGCAGGACGTCGGCGTCCGCGGCGTCGCTGCCGCCCGCCGGCTCGATCACGCGGCGGATCGGCAGGTCGAACGCACGCGCGAACGCGTGGTCGCGCTCGTCGTGCGCCGGCACGGCCATGATCGCGCCCGTGCCGTACTCCATCAGCACGTAGTCGGCCACGTACATCGGGATCTGCTCGCCGTTGACCGGATTGGTCACCGTGCGCCCCAGCGCCACGCCCGTCTTCGGCTTGTCGGCGTTGCCGCGCTGCTCGTTGGTCTCGTTGAGCGAGACGTTGACGTACTCGCGCACCGAATGCTCGTGCTCGGTCCCCTGCGCCAGCCGCGACACGTCGGGGTGCTCGGGTGCCATCACGAAGAACGTCGCGCCGAACAGCGTGTCCGGCCGTGTCGTGAACACCGGATAGTCGATGCCCAGCTCCTCGCAGCGGAACGTCACCTCGGCGCCCTCCGAGCGCCCGACCCAGTTGCGCTGCATCGTCTTGACGTTCTGCGGCCAGTCGATCTCCTGCAGATCGTTGAGCAGCCGCTCGGCGTAGTCGGTGATGCGCAGGAACCACTGCTCCAGCTGGCGCACTTCCACGAGCGTGCCGCAGCGCTCGCAGCGCCCCTCGGCGTCGACCTGCTCGTTGGCCAGCACAGTCTGGTCGTGCGGGCACCACTTGACAGCCGCCTCCTTGCGGTAGGCCAGGCCCGATCCGAACAGCTCGAGGAAGATCCACTGCGTCCAGCGGTAGTAGCTCGGTTCGTGCGTCGCCAGCTCGCGCGACCAGTCGATCGAGATTCCCCACGAGCGAAACTGGCGCTGGAAGGAGGCGATCGACTCGGCCGTAGACACGCGCGGGTGCTCGCCCGTCCTGATCGCGTGGTTCTCCGCCGGCAGGCCGAACGCGTCGTAGCCCATCGGATGCAGCACGCGGCGCCCCAGGCGACGATGGAAGTGCGCGATCGCGTCGCCCACCGCATAGCACTTGAGGTGGCCGATGTGCGGCTCGCCGCTCGGGTACGGCAACATCTCCAGCACGTAGGAGTTGCTCGATCGCCCGCCGGCGTCGTGCTCGTTGGTGGCCTCCCACGTGTGCTCTGTCGCCCACACGTCCTGCCAGCGCGACTCGATCTCGTGCGGGTCGTATCTGTGCTCGGGCATCGGAGATCGCAGGTTAGCGGGCGGTTCGCGGCAAATCGCCGCGGCCGCCGGCCGTGTGCGCCTGCATTCGCGCTCGAGCTGCGCTCAGAACTTGTCAGGCGTGTCGAGCTCCCGCCAGAACTTCGCCTCGGGCTCGCCGGTCATGCCGGCCTCGCCCATCATCGCGCCGATGTCCGGGTTCTCAGCGAAGAACTGCTGGAAGCCCTCGGCGGTCTCCCACTCGTCGATCACGAGCGCCTCGCTGCCGTCCACATTGGCGTAGAAGCGGTGGTGCAGCGCGCCTTTCGCCTTCGCGCGCTCCGCGATCGCCATCAGGCGCTCGTTGTCACTCGTCAACGCCTGAACCATCCGCTCGGGATCGATCTGTATCCGAAGCCCCACTATCACCGTCATTTTGATCCCCCTTTGTCGTTTGGCCGATTCGATCAGGCTCCGGCGGGCGCGTCAAGTCCGCTCATCAAGTCGCGGCGAGCGGCGCGGGGTCTCCGGTCACGAAACGGCTGTTGCCGCGAAGCAGAGCGACGATCTCCGCCGGTGCCTTGTCCGGCGAGCCCGCGTGAAACGGCGGTTGCGGGTCGTACTCGATGCCCAGCTGGATCGCTTGGGCGACCTGCTCGCCGGCGATCTGCGCCGCGAGCGTCAGCGCCATGTCGATTCCCGCCGACACGCCCGCCGCCGTGACGATCTTGCCGTCGAACACCACCCGCTCGCCGACGGCCTCGGCGCCGAGTCCCGCGAGCGTGTCGAGCGCCAGCCAATGGCTCGTCGCGCGCTTGCCATCGAGCACGCCGGCGGAGGCCAGGATCAGCGAGCCCGTGCACACCGACGTCGTCCACGTGCTCGTCTCGTGCACCGAGCGCAGCCACGCAAGCGCCGGCCCTCCCGCACGCGCGGCGACCTCGCCGGGGCCGCCCGGAACGAGCACTATCTCCGGCGCGGGCATCTCCTGCAGCGAGCACTCGGCGACGATCGAGAGCATGCCGTTGTCCGTGCGCACCGGGCCAGGCTCGCTGGCGACGAACGTCGCGCGCGCGCCGGGCAGGCGGCTGAGCACCTCATACGGCCCGATCGCGTCGAGCGCCGTGAAGCCGTCGTACAGCAGGATCGCCGTGTTCATGTCCGTGTCTCCTTGTCGTTGCCTGAAAGCGCCGCCGGTACTCCGCCGGGCCCACGTCGAGCGCGCGCAGGAACGCACGCCGCATCGTCTCCGCCGTGCCGAAGCCGCACGCGCCGGCGATCGACGCGATCGGCTGCGCGCCGTCCTCCAGACGCCGGCGCGCCGCCTCCAGGCGCACGCGCTCGACGTAACGCGCCGGCGTGACGCCCGTCTCGGCTGAGAACGCGCGCGCGAAGTGCCGCGCGCTCATGTTCGCGCGCGCCGCCATCGCCTCCACCGAGTGATCGCCCGCGACGTCCTCCACGACCTGCCGCTGAACCTCGCGCAGCGGCTCGCGCTCGGGCTGCTGCGCGGCGAGCGTCGCGCTGAACTGCGACTGGTTGCCCGGCCGGCGCAGGAACAGCACCAGCTGGCGGGCGATCGTCAGCGCCGCCTCGCGATCGAGGTCGTCCTCCACGAGCGCCAGCGCAAGGTCCATGCCCGCCGTCACCCCCGCCGAGGTCCACACGCTCCCGTCGCGCACGTGGATCGGATCGGGATCGACCTGCACGTTCGGATACAGCCGCGCGAGCGCCGCCGCCGAGGCCCAGTGTGTGGTCGCGCGTCGTCCGTCCAGCAGGCCCGCCGCCGCGAGCGCGAAGGCGCCCGTGCAGACCGATGCCGTTCGCCTCGACCGCGCCGCCGTCGTCGCGATCCATGCCAGCAGCCGCTCGTCGGCGCAGGCGGCCTGCGCGCCGGCACCTCCGGGCACGATCAGCGTGTCGATCTTCGCCGGCGCCTGGTCCAGGCGACCGTGCGGCACGAGCGTCAGCCCGCTCGACGTCTGCAGCGCCTTGCCGTCGGCGCTCAGCGTGCGGATCTCATATCCGCGCGCGGTGCGGTCGAGCCGATCCGCCAGCCGCCCCGCGCCCGCGAACACCTCCAGCGGACCCGTGACGTCCAGGCTCTGCACCTCGGGAAAGAGCACGATGACGACCTGACGGGGCGACGGACGCTGAGCCATGTTCCAATCCTCGCGCACGCCGATCTCGTCCGCAAGGACGAATATCCAACATTTTCTGCCATCGGTCCGAGCAGCCACGCGCCTCACCGGACCGCGCCACGAGGTCTACCATGGCGACATGGAGCCTCGATCGCCAGCGTCCGACGAGCACGGCGATCCCCAGCGAGACGCGCTGGAGTCGGCGCCCGCGCGCGTCACCGGCATCGTCCACGCGGCCGAACGCGCCGCCGACGAGCTGCGCGAGCGTGCCGAGGCGCGTGCGCGCGAACGCATCGCCGAGGCCGATCGCGCCGCCGCCAACCGCGTGCGCGCGGCCGAGGAGGAGGCCGAGGAGCTGTTGCGCCAGGCGCGCGCACAGGCCGAGTCCGCGCGCAACGACGCAGTCTCCGCCGTCGGCGCGATCCACGCCGAGGCCGAGCGCGTGCGCGCCGACGCCCACGCCGAGGCCGAGCAGCTGCGCGCGGCCGCCCAGCGCGATGCAGAGCTCGAGCGAGAGAGCGCGCGTGGCGACGCCGAGCTCGAGCGCGCCAGCGTCCGCGAGCAGAGCGAGCAGCTGCGCGCTAGCCAGAGCCAGCAGTTCGAGCAGACGCTCAGCGAGGCTCGTGCCCAGACCGAGCAGGAGCTCGCCGCCGCACACGCCGAGGCCGAGCGGATCGTCGCCGAGGCGCGCGAGCAGGCCGGCCGACTGCTCGCCGACGGCCGCGCTCAGGCCGAGCGCACCGTCGCCTCCGGCGGCGAGGATCTGGAGAAGCTGCGCGCCGACGCCGCCGAGCAGGCCCAGCGCGTGCGCGCCAAGGCGCGCGAGGACGCGCGCGAGATCGTCGGCGAGTCGCACGTCGTCGCCCGCGAGGTCCTGCGTGAGGGCACCGAGCTCTCGCGCAACCTGCGCGAGCTGTCCGTCTCGCTGCGCAACAACGCCGAGCGCCTGCTGCGCGACGTGCGCCTGGCGCACGGCGGGATGACCGCGCGGCTCGACCAGGCCGGCCCGAGCGGCGGCGCCGACGCGGGTGTTCGCCGGACGCGCGGCGATGACGATCCCGGAGACGACCTCGACGTGCCTGAGTTCATTCCGCCGGAGTGAGCCCGATCGTCGATCCGGCGCTACGATTGACGGTCTCGGGGCTATAGCTCAGCTGGGAGAGCGCTGCCATGGCATGGCAGAGGTCGTCGGTTCGAGCCCGACTAGCTCCATGAGGCTACGTGGCGCCGCCGCTACGGTATCCCGGTGCGGGTCGCCACCTGGAACGTGAACTCGGCCAAGCAGCGGCTGCCGCGTCTGCTGCCGTGGCTGGACGAGCGCCGACCCGATGTCGTCTGCCTGCAGGAGACCAAGCTCGCCGACGAGGCCTTCGACCAGCTGCTCGGCGACGAGCTCGCCGGTCGCGGCTACGCCGTGGCGCGCCACGGCGAGGTGCAATGGAACGGCGTGGCGATCCTCTCCCGGACGGGGCTCGACGACGTCTTGCCGGGAATCCCCGGCGCGCCCGGCTTCCCGCACGCCGAGGCGCGAGCGGTATCTGCGACCTGCGGCGGCATTCGCGTGCACTGCGTGTACGTGCCGAACGGGCGGACGCCCGACTCCGAGCACTACGAGTACAAGCTGGCGTGGTTGTCCGCGCTGCAGGAGCTGATCGGCGCCGGTGCGCAGGACGCGCTCGTGTGCGGCGACATGAACATCGCCCCAGCGGATATCGACGTGTTCGATCCGGACGCCTACGCCGGCCACACGCACGTCACCCCACCGGAGCGAGCCGCGCTGGCAAAGCTGCAGGCGCTGGGGTTGCGCGACGTCGTGCGCGATCGCTGGCCGAGCGAGCGTGTGTTCACCTACTGGGACTACCGCGCGGGAATGTTCCATCGCGACCTCGGCATGCGCATCGATCTGGTGCTGGCCTCGGCCCCGGTTGCCGAGCGGGTGCGCGCGGCGTGGGTGGACCGGCAGGCGCGCAAGGGAACCGGGCCGAGCGACCATGCGCCGGTGATCGTCGATCTCGACGAGGCGCCCGACGGCGACATCGGCCCAGTCGTGCCACCGCCGTCTGCTCCTGCCGTCAAGCCGCGCTCGACCAAGCTGCCTCAATCACGCTGACCGCGCTGCCCTGACAAGTTAGGTCACCCTAACTTTGGCTAACCTGATGCTCGCCCGCTCTCCCACCAGCCCCTGGAGTTTCCTTGCGTATCGCATCCCGCCGCATCGTGATCGCGCTCTGCGCTGGCGCAGCGCTCGCTGCTCTGGCGGCGCTGGCGTCCGGCTGCGGCTCCTCGGAGAGCTCGGCCGAGACGCTGACGTTGTACAGCGCCCAGCACCAGCAGATGACCAACGCGCTGGCCAAGGCATTCGAACGAACGAGCGCAGCGAAGGTGCGCGTGCGCTTCGGCGAGGACGAGGGCCTGGCCAACCAGATCGTGCAGGAGGGGTCGGCATCGCCGGCCGACGTGCTGCTCAGCGAGAACACGCCGCCGCTGGAACTGCTCGCGGGGAAGGGTCTGCTGGCGCAGGTGAACAGCCCGACGCTGGCGCAGGTGCCGGCGCGCTATGACTCGCCGAATGGCCGCTGGGTCGGCGTGGCCGCGCGCGAGACCGTGCTGATCTACGACCCGAAGCTGATCTCCAAGCGCCAGCTGCCGGCGTCGATTCTCGACCTCGCCAAGCGCGAATGGAAGGGCAAGCTGGCAATCGCGCCGTCTGAGCCGGACTTCGTGCCGATCGTCAGCGCGATCGACAAGCTGGACGGGCGCGCTGCCACCGAGCGCTGGTTGGAAGGGTTCGCGTCCAATGCCGCGCGCTACGACGACAACGAGGGCATCGTCGCGGCCGTCGAAGGCGGCCAAGTGGCGGCGGGCGTGATCAACCACTACTACTGGTACGAGCAGGCGAAGGAGATAGGCGCGGCGAACGTGCGCTCCAAGCTCTACTACTTCGGCCACAAAGACCCGGGTGCGCTGGTGAACGTCTCCGGCGCGGGCGCGCTGAAGTCGAGCGGCAACCCGGCGCTCGCACAGAGGTTCCTGGCGTTCCTGGTGAGCAAGGAAGGCCAGAGCGCGATGACGCACAGCGGCGATTGGGAGTATCCGCTGGTGGCAGGTGTGGCGCCGCCGCCGGGACTGCGGCCGTTCGCCACGCTGCAGGCGCCCGACCTCGGTCCAGCGGACCTCGGCAACGGCAGCGCGCCGCTGGCGCTGATGCAGCAGGCCGGGCTGTTGTAGGGCGATGGAGGCCGCCGGCGTAGGCCCGGAGAGCAGGTCGTGGTCGACGACGTACGTGCGCGCGCGGCTGCGCGCCAGGCCGACGCCGCTGGTGCTGCTCGCGATCGCGGCCGCAGTGGCGCTGCTCGTGCTGCTGCCGCTCGGCTTCCTGCTCGACCAGGCGCTGTCGATCGGCTGGACGCAGATCGACCATCTGCTGTTCCGGCCGTTCGTCGGCACGCTGCTGGTCAACACCGTGCTGCTCGTCGCAGTCGCGACGACCGCCTGCGTGGTGCTCGGCGTCGCTGTCGCGTGGTGTGTGGAGCGCACCGACCTGCCGGGAAGGCGCACGTGGGCGGTGCTCGCGGCATTGCCGATCACGGTGCCGGCGTTCGTGACGAGCTACAGCTGGGTCTCGATCACGCCCATCGTGCAGCACTTCGGTGGTGCGGCGTTGATCGTCACGCTGGCGTACTACCCGCTCGTCTACCTGCCGGTCGCCGCCGTCTTGCGCGGCTTGGACCCGGCCCTCGAGGAGAGCGCGCGCTCGCTCGGCATGGGACCGTGGCGCACGTTCCTGCGCGTGACGCTTCCGCAGACCCGCCTGGCGCTGCTCGGCGGCGGCCTGCTCGTCGCCGTCCACCTGCTGTCGGAGTTCGGCGCCTTTGCGATGTTGCGCTTTCAGACCTTCACGACTGCGATCTACGACGAGTACCGCTTGAGCTTCGACGGCCCGGCTGCGTCGATGCTCGCGACGGTGCTCGTGCTGCTGTGCCTGGCGCTGCTGATCGGCGAGCTGGGGCTGCGTGGCAGGGCGCGCTACGCACGCGTCGACACCGGTTCGCCGCGACCCGCCGCGCGAGCCAGGCTGGGGCGCTCGAAATGGGTCGTGCTCGCAGGTCTTGGGGCGCTCGTCGGGCTGGCCCTCGGCCTACCTCTGGTCACGCTCGTCTACTGGGTGTTGCGCGGCGGCTCGACGAGCTTCCCCGTCGTCTCGCTGCTGTCGGCGGCGGGGAGCTCCTTGGAGCTCGGCCTCGGCGCGGCGCTGCTGACGACGCTGCTGGCGCTGCCCGTCGCGATCCTCACGACCCGCCACCCCAGCCGCATCGCCGGCGCGCTGGAACGCGCCGCATACCTCCCCTATGCCCTGCCAGGCATCGTCGTCGCGCTGTCGCTGATCGTCGTCTCGGTGCACCAGCTGCCGGCGCTCTACGGCACGACCCCGCTGCTGATCGTCGCCTACGCGATCCTCTCGCTGCCGCTCGCGCTCGTCGCCACGCGCGCGGCGCTCGCGCAGGCGCCGCCCGTGCACGAGGAGATCGCGCGGTCGCTCGGCTGCGGTCCGCTGCAGGCGCTCGTGCGCGTGACGCTCCCGCGCATCCTGCCCGGACTCGGCGCGGCGGCGGCGCTGGTGTTCCTGGCGACGGTCACCGAGCTCACCGCAACGCTGCTGCTCGCGCCGATCGGCACGCAGACGCTCGCGACGCAGTTCTGGGCGGACGCGTCGACGCGCTCGTTCGGCGCGGCCGCGCCCTACGCTGGTCTGATGGTCGCCATCTCAGCGCTTCCCACGTACCTGCTCACGCGCCGGCTCGGCGCCGTCGCCGGACCGCGACGAGCCCGATGAGCGCGCCCGCCCTGTCGATCGCCGCCCTGCGCAAGTCCTTCGGCGGCACCCCGGTGCTCACCGGGCTCGACCTCGAGGTGGCCAACGGGAGCCTGACCGCCGTGCTCGGCCCCTCCGGCTGCGGCAAGACGACGCTGTTGCGGCTGATCGCCGGCTTCGAGCGCGCCGACGCCGGCACGATCCGCGTCGGCGAGCGGGTCGTCTGCGACGAGCGCACGTACGTCGCTCCCGAGCAGCGCGGAGTCGGCTTCGTGGCGCAGGAGGGGGCGCTGTTTCCGCATCTCGACGTCGCCGCGAACGTCGCCTTCGGCCTGGCTCGCTCCCAGCGCGGCTCCGGGCGCGTGCAGGAACTGCTTGAGCTGGTCGGGCTCGCCGGCCTGGCCAAGCGCCACCCGCACGAGCTCTCCGGCGGCCAGCAGCAGCGCGTCGCGCTCGCGCGCGCGCTGGCGCCCTCGCCGCGGCTGGTGCTGCTCGATGAGCCCTTCGACGCGCTCGACGCGGGACTGCGCACGCAGGTGCGCGCCGAGGTGCGCGCGGTGCTGCGCGAGAGTGGCGCGACGGCGCTGCTGGTGACCCACGACCAGGAGGAGGCGCTGTCGCTGGCCGACGTCGTGGCCGTCATGCGCGACGGCACGATCGTCCAGGCCGCCGACCCGCAGACGCTCTACCGCGATCCCGTCGACGCCGAGCTCGCCGGCTTTCTCGGCGAGGCCGTGCTGCTGGCGGGCGAGCTGCACGCCGGACACGCCGACACCGCGCTCGGGCGCCTGCCCACCCGCGGCGCCAACGGTCACGGCGCGACGCGTGGAAGCGTCATGCTGCGCCCCGAGCAGATCCTCTGTCGCGAGCCGCTGGCGGGCGCCCCGCGCGGGCGCGTGCTCGCGACGCAGTTCTACGGACACGACGCGACCGCGCGGATCTCGCTGCAGGACCCAGCGTGTCCGGAGATCACCGCGCGAGCCGCCGGACACAGGCTGCCCGCGGTGGGCGATGAGGTCTCGCTCGTGGTCGAGGGCACGGCGCTGGCCTATCCCTCTCCTCGATAGACGATCTCTGCGCGAGCATGCGTTCGGGCAGGCGGTAGCGCTGGCCGGGTGGCTCCGGGTGTCACGTTCTTCTGTTGCTCAGAACACCTCAGCCGCGCATAAGCGCGCAGCAAGCGCTACTCGGCGACGGGTTCGCGCGCGAGCTGATGCCTGATGCGATCGCGCGAGTCTGCGTAGCGAACCGCCTCATAGACGATCAGCACCGCCAGCAGCGCCGCGAGGATCGCGAGCGTCAGCAGCGCCGACAGCGCCGCGCCGGCCGGCAGCAGCGCCAGGAGCACGATCGCGCACACCAGCCGCCGCACGCTTAGCGTGTGCATGTTGCGCAGGCGAAACGCGACGTGCGCCAGCAGATACAGCGCCGCGCCGCCGAGCAACGCCGCCGCCGAGACGAGCTTCAGCGGCTCGTCGACGTGCACGATCGTGCGCTTCAGCCCAACGGCGATCAGCGCGATGCCGGCGACCATCGGGAAGTGCAGGTAGGAGTAGGAGTCGCGCGCGATGCCGTTGCGCTCGTGGCCCTCGGCGGCTTTCGCCAGGCGCCGGCCGGCGACGATCGCGGTGACGTCGAAGTACACCCACCAGAGCGCTGCCCCGACGGCGACGCCGAGCAGGCCGGCGACGACGACGCCCGCGTCGATGCTCGCCTTCGCGCCAACGCCGATCGCGACGATCGACTCACCCAGGGCGATGATCACGATCAGCCCGTGTCGCTCGGCGAAGTGTCCCGGCACGAGCTTCCAGCCATCTTGGCCGAACAGCAGCGGGCCGCCGGTATCGAGCACCAGCGCGAGCCCCCAGATCGCCAGTTGCAGCGCACCGGAGGCGAACGCCGCGACGAACAGCAGGCCCGCGCCGATCGCCGTGCTGCCGGCGAGCCCGATGACCGACTGACGCAGCGCCGCGTCCTCGCGGCTGGCGAGCACGAACAGCACGATGTGCGCGGTGCGCACGACGGCGTAAGCGCAGGCGAACAGCAGCGCCTCCGAGCCGAACGCGCCGGGCACGCACAGCGCCGCGACGAGGAACGCGGCCATCGCGACGAAGATCACCAGCCGCACCGCCCCCTCCTCGGGATCGACGACGCTCGTCAGCCACGCATAGCCGACCCACGACCACCACAGCATGCCGAGCACGAGCAGGCCCTTGAGCATCCCTTCCCACGTGGGGTCGTGCGCGATCAGCGTCGTGCACTGCGTCAGCGCCAGCACGAACACGAGGTCGAAGAACAGCTCAAGCGGCGTCACCCGCTCGTCTTCGCGCATCACCGCCGTGACGCGAGGGGCGTCGCTGGAGCGAGAGGCGCTCACCGGGTCATCTTCGCACCCAGCCGGGCGCCGGCGGGTTGACAAGCGACGGCGGGCGCCGGCCGGCGAAACGGCCGGCGCCCGTGCCAATCGTGCGGCGCTCTAGTGCAGCGCCATGTTCGGCTCGCCGGCCCCGTTGAGACCGGTCCCCGAGATCGTGCACGTACCGCCCTTCGGCGTGCCCGAGTCGTAGGCCTGCGTCAGGCAGTTGCGCAACGCCAGCTCGCCCCAGTAGGTGGGGTGGATGTCTTCCTGGATTTGATACGGCGGGAAGATCGCCGTGATCGTGCGGATCATGTTGATCCACTCGGTCTTGTCCGAAGCGCCCGCGCCTTTCCAGGAGGACAGGCCCTGTTCCTCGAGCAGGCCAACGCCTTTCTCACACAGCCGGTGGCCGTTGAACGCCGAGCCGAGTTCCATCGTCTTGACGTTTGACAGGCCACTCGCGCTGGCGGCTGCGAAGACCGTGCTGTTGATCGTCGGCAGCATTTTTTCGTTGGCGTAGTTGGCGTCGTTGTTCCGGAAGCCGCAACCGTCGACTTCCTGCCTGGTGTATCCGCTCTGTGAATAGCGGAAGCCGGATCCCAGCGGAATCGGCGACGGGTAGTCCTGGACGAGGATCGTGTATTGCGAGCTCGAGTAGCCCGCGTTGGTCATCGCCTGGGCGACGTTCTTGATCGCGGTCGTGATTTCGCCCTTGACTTTGGAGACGTTGCTGGCGGTGAAGTTGCTCGTGACCGAGCTGTCGTCGTTGCAGTAGTTCGGCCACCACGACGGCGAGAGCAGCCAGTCCTCGACACACGTCTGCACGATGCCCGCGAAGTTGAAGTTGTTGCCGCCGATCGACAGCGCCACGAGCTTGACGTTGTGCGCAGCGGCGAAGTGCTGCAGCATCAGCGCCTGTCCTTCTTTGGCGCCTGAGCTGTAGAAGTCGATGCCGGGCTTGAACGTGCTGCCTTCGCTGAAAGTCGACGTCTTGGCGCCCGAGCAGGCGAGGTTCTCGCCGCTGACGCCACCGCCGATGCTGACCTCGGCGGCCTTCGAGCGATGACAGCCGGAGATCAGTTCGCCGTTGCCTGCCGCGTTGTCGTCGTATGCGGTCGACCCCAGCGCGTCGATCGTCGAGGAGCTCATGTTCGTGTTGCCGGCCCAGCGCCCGGCCTCGCCGGAGATGTAAGAGTCGCCGAGGCTGGCCGTCCACGGCGCGCCCGAGCCGGGTCCGTCGGCGCGGGCCTGCGCGGTGAGCGAGCTGAGACTCCACAGCAACGCGCTCAGCGCGAGCAGGGCAATGGCGATGACGGACAGGCGACGGCTGCGAGCAGCCAGAACTGAATACATGGTTCTCTCCCCCTTAAACGCGCCTCGCGCCACCCGCAGGCGCTGTCTTTGGCCACCCTATCCGCAGCGCCCGATGGAGATCAACCCTGCCAGGCAAACGGTCGGTCTTCGCCGAGATTGCAGACCGCGTTTACGACCTCGACGTCTCTGTCTGAGCGACTCGCCGCGCCGGACTACGCGCTGTTGGCGACGCGCGAGGGCGCCTCGCCCCAGAGCTGCTCCAGGCGATAGTAGTCGCGCACCTCCGGTGTGAAGATGTGCACGACGACGTCGAGGTAGTCCATCAGAATCCAATCGGCGCGCCCGGCGCCCTCGACGCGACGGGGAACCGTCCCGTGCTCGCGCTTGAGCCCTTCGAGGATGCCGTCGTGGATTGCCTTGGTCTGGCGCGTGGTGTTGCCCGAGCAGATCAAGAAGTAATCGGTGTAGCCGAGCACGCCGCGCAGATCCAGCTCGACGACGTCGATCGCCTTCTTGTCGGCGGCCAGCCGCGCGATCTCGCCGAGCAGCTCGCTCCCCTCGAGCAGCTCACGGTCGGTCATCGGCTCGCCGCCCGCGCGCGGGCGCCGTACAGCCCGTGCTCGGCGATATAGCCGGCCACGGCGCCGCCGACGAGGTCGTCAATCGGCGCTCCCGCCGCCGCGCGCTCACGCGCCAGCGACGAGGACACGTCGACCACGGGCGAGTGCAGGAACTCGATACGCGCCGTACCGTCCAGCGCTGCCAGAGGCTCGAGCACCGAGTGACAGTCGCCGCCCGAGCGTGCGGCAACCGCCACCGCGGCGAGCTCGAGCAGCCGCTCGGGCTCGCGCCATGCGGGCAGCGTGCGCGCGATGTCCGCTCCCACGATGAGCGTCAGCTCGGCGTGCGGTTGGCTGGCTTGAATGGAGGTCAAGGTATCCACGGTATAGGACGGTCCGTCGCGTTCGGTCTCCAGCGCGCACACCGAAAGCCCGTCGCAGCGCGCGACCAGCAGCCGGCACATCGCCAGACGGTGCTCGCAGCCCGGGTCCTGCTCGATCGCCTTGTGCGGCGGCAGGCGTGCCGGCATCAGCGCCACGCGCTCCAGCGCCAGCTCGCTGCGCGCGTGGCGGGCGATCGCGAGATGTCCGAGGTGCGGCGGGTTGAAGGTCCCGCCGAGAATGCCCAGCGATGCAAGCTCCCGCGGCGCCGGCGGGCGGTTAGGCGCGGACGTGTCCGTCGCCCTCCACGAGGTACTTGAACGTGCACAGCTCGCGCAGGCCGATCGGCCCGCGCACGTGCAGCTTCTGCGTCGAGTTGCCGATCTCCGCGCCCATCCCGAACTCGCCTCCGTCGGTGAAGCGCGTCGAGGCGTTCACGTACACGCACGCCGCGTCCACGCCCAGCTGAAACGCGCGCGCGGCTGCCGTATCGCGCGTGACGATCGCCTCGGAGTGTCCGCTGCCGTAGCGGGCGATGTGCTCGATCGCCTCCTGCGCCGTGTCGACGACCCGCACGGCGAGCGTCATCGCCAGGTACTCCTTCGCCCAATCCTCCTCGACGGCGGCCTGCAACAGCGCGGCAGCGGGCCCGCCCGCATCCCGCACGAGTGCCAGCGTGCGCTCGTCGGCGCGCACGAGCACGCCGGCCGACTGCAGCGCGTCGACGATGCGCGGGACGAACTGCGGCGCGACGTCGTCGTGCACGAGCAGTGTCTCGGCCGCGTTGCACACGCCCGGGCGCTGGATCTTGGAGTTGAGCACGATCGCCTCGGCCTGGTCGAGCGCTGCCGCGGCGTCGACGTAGACGTGGCAGTTGCCCGATGCCGCGTAGATCACCGGCACGGTGGCGACCGCCTGCAGCGCCTCCTTCAGGCCCTCGCCGCCGCGCGGGATGATCAGGTCGACGCTGTCCTTCTGCGTCGCCAGCTCGGCCAGCTCCTCGCGCCCACCGCCGGCCACGAGGCTGACGCAGCCCTGCGGCAACCCCACCGCCACGGCCGCCTCGGAGGCGATCTGGGCGAGGGCGGCGTTTGAGTGCTCGGCCGAGGAGGAGCCGCGCAGGACGATCGCGTTGCCCGACTTCAGGCACAGCGAGGCGGCGTCGATCGTGACGTTCGGGCGGGCCTCGTAGACGACAGCGACGACCCCCAGCGGGACGCGCACCTTGCGCACGTCCAGGCCGTTGGGCAGACGCCGGCCGTCGATCAGCTCGCCGACCGGGTCTGCCAGCGCCGCGATCTGCCTGACGGCGCCGGCGATCGCGCGGATGCGCCGCTCGTCCAGGCGCAGGCGGTCGAGCAGCGCGTCGCCGATCTCGTTCTCGCGGCCGGCCTGCATGTCGCGCTCGTTGGCCTGCAGGATCTCCTCGAGCCGCTCTTCCAGCGCCACGGCGATCGCCTCCAGCGCGGCGTCCTTCACGCCGCTGTCCAGCCGCGCGAGCGTGCGCGACGCGAGCTTGGCCGACCGGCAGATGTCGGCGACCGATGAGACGACCGTGGCCATAGCCCTAAGGGTAGGAGGTCAGTCCACGACGAGGTAGTCGCGGTGCACGGCCTCCTCGCTCGCGCGCGGCATCACCTCGCGCGCCGCGCCGGACTTCATCCCCTGGACCTGGCGCAGCTCCTGCGCGGAGTAGTTGCAGATGCCCTTGCCCAGCGTGTGCGCTGCGCCGCCGTCAGGGTCCGCCTGGGCGATGTCCACGGCATCGCCCGCGTCGAACTCACCAAGCACCTCGACGACGCCGACCGGCAGCAGGCTCGCGCTCCCATCGCGCACGGCGCGAGCGGCGCCCGCGTCGACGACCAGCGTTCCGCGCGAGGGCTTGGCGTACTTCAGCCACAGCTTGAACGAGCTGTAGCGCGCCTCGCGCGCGGCAAAACGAGTGCCCTCGCGCTCGCCCGCGAGCGCCGCCGGCAGCGCCTGCGCTCGCACGCCGTTGCAGATCACCGTCGCGATCCCCGCCGCCGTGGCCATGTCGGCGGCGACGACCTTCGAGCGCATCCCGCCCGAGCCCAGCGGCGACGTCGTGTGCCCGATCTCCAGCTCCTGCAGTTCGCCGAAGTCCTGAACCTCGCGGACGATCTTCGCGTCGGGGTACAGGCGCGGATCGGCCGTGTACAGCCCATCGATGTCGGTCAGCAGGATCAGCTCGTCGGCGCCGACGAGCACCGCCACCTGCGCTGCGAGGAAGTCGTTGTCGCCGAAGGAGATCTCGTCGGTGGCGGTCGTGTCGTTCTCGTTGATCACCGGCAGGACGCGCCACTCCAGCAACGTCGTCAGCGTCTGGCGCGCATTGAGGTAGTGCGTGCGCGCGCTCATGTCGAAGAACGTCAGCAGCACCTGCGCGCTCGTCACACCGCGTTCGCGCAGCAGCTCGTCGTAGATCCGGTACAGCTTGCCTTGACCGACGGCGCTCGCCGCCTGCAGCTCGCGGATCGAGCTCGGTCTCTGCGACAGCTCCATCACGCGCATCCCGCGGGCGATCGCGCCGCTGGTGACGACGATCACCTCGTCACCGCTGCGATGCACGCCCGCCAAGGCCTCGCACACGTTGCGCAGCACATCCGCGCGCGGCTCGCCGTCGCTGTCTGCGACGACGCTCGAGCCGAGCTTGACCACCACGCGTCTCATGCCTGGAGCATATTTGCCCACGCGCGGCGCGCTGCGCGCTAGGCGGGCGCGCCCGGATCGAGCTCGAACGTCTCGCCGGCGATCTCGATCTCATCCCCCGGCGCAAAGCCCTGCGCCTGCAGCTCCTTGAGCACGCCGATCCTGCGCAGCCTGTCCTCGAAGTAGGCCATTGCGTCGTCGTTGTCGACGTCGTAGCGCGCCAGCAGCCGCTCGATCCCTCGGCCGCGCACGGCAAACGACCGCGGTCCGACACGCTCGACGGTGAAGCCACTGTCGCCTGCCGGGCGAAACACCATGTGCTCGGCGAGCTCCTCGGCGGCGTCGCCGGACGCAGCGAGGGTCTCGCCGACCTGCCAGTCGCCGGCCCGATCGGAGCGATCGCCGGAATCCAGCGGCGGAACGCATCGCAGCAGCTCGGTGGCGAGCTCGCGCAGACCGGCGCCGGTCGCGCTGGAGGTGGCGATCACCGGAACCCCCTCCCCCAGCCGCTCGCGCCACTGCGCGACCGCATCGCGCACGCGCTGCTCGCCGACGAGATCGCACTTGGCGAGGGCGAGCACCCGCGGCAGCCTGGCCAGACGCTCGTCATGCGCCGCGAGCTCGCGCTCGATCGTCGCGTGATTTGCGAGCGCGTCCTCGCCCGCGGATAGCTCGGGCGCGATGTCGAGAACGTGCACGAGCAGGCGCGTGCGCTCCACGTGGGCGAGAAAGTCGTGACCGAGGCCGGCGCCGTCGCTGGCGCCCTCGATCAACCCAGGAATGTCGGCGAGCACCAGCTGGCGGTCATCGCCTTCGAGCACGCCGAGCACGGGTGAGAGCGTCGTGAAGGGGTAGTCGGCCACCTTCGGCGCCGCGCGCGTCAGCCGCGCCAGCAGCGAGGACTTGCCGGCGTTGGGCAGTCCCACCAGCCCGACGTCCGCGAGCAGCTTCAGGCGCAGCTCCAGCCAGCCTTCCTCCCCCACCAGGCCCCGCTCGGCAAAGCGCGGCGCCTGGCGCGTGGGCGTGGCAAAGCGCTTGTTGCCCTTGCCGCCCGAGCCGCCGCGAGCGACCGTCGCGCGCTGGCCGGAGGCAAGCAGTTCCCAGCGGCGTCCCGCGAGATCGCCGTCGTCGTCCGGCGCCGCCACGATCTGCGTGCCCGGCGGAACGCCGATCGCCAGCGTCTCGCCGTCGGCCCCGTGTCGCTGCGTCCCTTCCCCGTGCCCGCCGCGACCGGCGCGGTGGTGGGTCTTTCGCTTGAAGCTCTGCAGGTCGCGCAGCGAGTCGTCGCACACGAGCACGACCGCGCCGCCGCGGCCGCCGTCGCCGCCGTCGGGCCCGCCGCGCGGCACGTGCGCTTCGCGGCGGAAGCTCATGCAGCCGTCCCCGCCGGCTCCGGCCTGTACGTGGATCCTCGCGCGATCGTGCAGCATCGCCGACCATCGTGACAGCAGCCGGTCACGCGCCCGGGGCTCGGATGTGGCTAGATGAGCCGTACCGACAATCCCCGAGCAAGGAGCCCACAGAAGATGAGTCCAGATTCAGCAGCCTCGACCGACCGCGTCATGTTGATCACCGGCGCCTCATCGGGCATCGGCGCGGCTACCGCGCGCCACGCCGCCGCAGCCGGCTGGCGTCTGGTGCTCGCGGCACGCTCGCGCGAGCGCCTGCAGGGGCTGGCGGATGAGCTCGGCGGCTCGGAGCAGGCGCTGGCCGTGCCCTGCGACGTGACCGACTGGGACGCCCAGCAGAAGCTTGTCGCGGCTGGGCTCGATGCCTTCGGACAGATCGACGCCGCGTTCGCCAACGCCGGCTTCGGCGGCCCGCGCGGCTTTCTCAACGACACGCCCGAGCACTGGCGCGAGATGGTGCTGACAAACGTCTACGGCGCGGCGCTCACGCTGCGCGCGACGATTCCCGCGCTGAAGCAGTCGCGCGGGCATCTGCTGCTGACCTCCAGCGTCGCCGGCCGGCGCGCCCTGCCGGGCTCGATGTACTCGTGCACCAAGCACGCCGTCACCGCGATGGGCGAGGCGGCGCGCCAGGACCTGCACGGCACGGGCATTCGCGTGACGCTGATCGAGCCGGGGATGGTCGACACGCCGTTCTTCGACAACCCCCCAACCGACGCGCTGTTCGACGATGACATCGCCCGCGCAGTGATCTACGCGATCTCACAACCGCCGCACGTCGACGTCAACGAGATCCTCGTGCGCCCGACCGCCCAGCAGGGCTAGAGGCTTGATCCGGGTTCATCGCCCGCATCGCGCACTGCCCGCGGCGCGCAGCGTAGGCTGAGTGTGTGTGCGAATAGCGCCAACGATAGCCATAGTAGTTACACAGCGTGGGTTGAGTGTGTGAAAACAGCGCTGGCGGTAGCCATAGTATCTACACCGTATATACGATTGCTATCGCAGTTCGCGTAAAGAGGACACAGCCCACTGTGCCT
>JADGPP010000032.1 GCA_017882375.1 Solirubrobacteraceae bacterium
CTCTCGACGACAAACCGGGGCCTGCTACCGGGCACTCCGGCGTCTACCCGGACCGGACTCTCACCGGCCAGCCTGATCCAGCTTCCAAGGCGCAACATGAGGAGATCGTATCGCGCTGACCCACAGGCTGAGCGGCATACAAGAGTTATTGTGTTCCGTCCGGAAGTCCTGCCAACCTAGATAGGACTTCTGCAAGGAATCCCCGCAAAGAGCGAGAATTGGTGCCTCGCACATCCAGGGCGGTGAGTCTAGAGGGAGTTATCCGATGGTCAGCCACGAGGGGCTAGCTCGTTGGCTGAGTCCGACATTGGGCTTTTGGGCGAGAGCCCGACCCAAGAGCCGTCTAGACCCACCTATAACGGAACTTACCTGGCGTTCCGGATCGACTCGCGCGTTCGAAAGTCCTGCGTCTCGAATTTGGATGGTCAGTCAACAAGCTCTAACGTACCCGATCCCCCGTCACTAGGGGGCTTTTGCGGGTACTTACTGGTCGTGAGCATGCCTGGGATCTCCTTCTTTATGAATCGGATATTCACGACGTGGGCGACGACGAACTTCTTGCTGATCAGCGCACTGAGTCCAAACTGACCCACTACCCGAGAACGAACACACACCCCGCAGCGGCTCGGCGACGCTGGTCGACCGAGGCAAAGCGACCGGCCGCGGACGAAGCCGGGCAGACGGCAAGGCAGGTCAGCCGGGGCCGACCGACCAGCCGTTGACGCAGCCTTGGAGACGGCGATGCGGGTCAGCCGAGGTCGACCGACCAGCCGTTGACGAAGCCGTCGGAGGCGACGATCTCCTGCACGACGCCGTCGGGTACGGCGGCGTCGGTCGTGACGACCATCGCGGCGAGGCCGTGGCCGGCCTTGGACGCTTCGTCGCCGGCGCTCGCGCCGTCGGGCGTGTGGCCGACGGCGGCGGAGGAGATGTTGATGCCGTGCGCGCCGAAGATCGTGCCGACGCGCCCGATCATGCCCGGCAGATCCTGATAGCGGAAGACGGTCACATATTGCTCGAGCTCGATCGTCAGCCGCCGGCCCTGCACCTCGACGAGGTGCGGCTCCTGCTTGGGGCCGATGCCCGTGCCGGCGACGGCGACGCGGTCGTTGCCGGCGACGACGGTCACGCGGATCAGCTCGTTGAAGTCCTGGGCCTCGGAGACGGACTTCTCCTCGACGACGATGCCGCGTTCCTCGGCTATCGCGGGCGCGTTGACGAGGTTGACCTGTTCCTCGGTGCGCCCTTGCAGCGCGCCGCCGATCACGGCGAGCGTGAGCAGGCGCGTGTCGAACTCGGCGATGCGCCCCATGAACGCCGCCTCGATGCGCTCGACGGAGCTGCCCTCCGCGAGCGCCATCGCCAGGCGGCCTAGCTGGCCGGCGAGCGGCAGGAACGGCCCGAGCACCTCCATGTCCTCGGCGCCGACGGAGGGGATGTTGACGGCGGTGGAGACGACGCCGCCGGTCAGCGCGGCGACGACCTGCTCGGCGCTCTGATAGCCGGCGCGATCGGTGGCCTCGGCGGTCGAGGCGCCGAGGTGCGGCGTGACGACGACGTTGGGGTAGCCGTGGAACAGCGGGTAGTCGGTCATCGGCTCTGACGGGAACACGTCCAGCGCGGCGCCACCGACCTTGCCGGAGTCCAGCGCGTCCTTCAGCGCCGCGTCGTCGATCAGTCCGCCGCGCGCGACGTTGAGCACGCGCACTCCGTCGCGCATCTTCGCGAAGGCCGCCGCGTTGAGCCAGCCTTCGGTCTCGGGCGTCTTTGGCAGGTGCACGGTGATGAAGTCGGCCTGCGCATAGATCTGGTCGCTGTCGGCGACCTTCTCGACGCCGAGCTCGCGGTAGCGCTCGGCGCTGACGAACGGGTCGAAGGCGAGCACGCGCATGTTGAAGGCGCGCGCGCGCTGGGCGACGAGCTGGCCGATGCGCCCGAAGCCGACGATGCCGAGCGTCTTCTCATACAGCTCGACGCCGGAGTACTTCGAACGATCCCATTTGCCTTCGAGCAGCGATTGGTGCGCCTGGGGGATGTTGCGCGCGAGCGCGAGCAGCAGCGCCATCGTGTGCTCGGCGGCGGTCACGACGTTCGACTGCGGCGCGTTGGCGACGACGATCCCGCGCTTGGTCGCGGCGTCGACGTCGACGTTGTCAACGCCCACGCCGGCGCGCCCGATCACGCGCAGGCTCGTCGCCTGGCCGATCAGCTCGGCGGTCATCAACGTCTGAGAGCGGATCAAAATGCCGTGGTAGTCGCCGATGCGCTCGGCGAGCTCGCCGTCGGACCAGTCGGTGCCCACGTCGACGTCGAAGTGCTCGCGCAGCAGCTCCACGCCGGAGTCGCCGATCTTCTCCTTGACGAGCACCTTCAGCCGGCCGTTGTCGGTCGCCTCTGCAGCGCTCATGCCGACGTCCTCTCGACGATCCAGTCGATGCACGCGGTCAGCGCCTGCACGTCGCCGGGCTCGACCGCGGGGAACATGCCGACGCGCAGCTGGTTTCGCCCGAGCTTGCGATACGGCTCGACGTCGACGATGCCGTTGGCGCGCAGCGTCTTGGCGATCGCCGCGGCGTCGACGTCGTCGGCGAAGTCGATCGTGCCGACGACCAGCGAGCGCTTGGCGACATCCCGCACGAACGGCGTCGCGTAGCCGCTGCGCTCGGCCCAGCCGTACAGCAGCTTCGAGGACTCGCCCGTGCGCTGCACGCACCAGTCCAGGCCACCGCCGTCGAGCATCCAGTGGATCTGGTCGGCGAGCAGGAACAGCGTGCCGACCGCGGGCGTGTTGTAGGTCTGGTCTTTGCGCGAGTTCTCAAGCGCCGTCTGCAGCGAGAGAAACGCCGGGATCCAGCGATCGGAGGCGTCGAGCTCGGCGACGCGCTCCTGCGCGGCGGGGCTGAGCAGCGCCAGCCACAGGCCGCCATCGGCGGCGAAGCTCTTCTGTGGCGCGAAGTAGTAGGCGTCGGTCTCAGAGACGTCGACGGGCAGCCCGCCGGCGCCGGAGGTGGCGTCGATCAGCACGAGCGCATCGCCGGCGTCGGCCGGACGGACGACCGGAGCCATCACGCCGGTGGAGGTCTCGTTGTGCGCCCACGCGACCACGTCGGCGCCGGACTCGGCCGCGGCCTGCCCGACGGCGACCGGATCGGGTGCGTCGCCGGGCTCGGCCGAGACGACGGCCGGGTCGGCGAGAAACGGCGCGCCGTCTGCGACGGTGGCGAACTTCTGTGAGAACTCGCCGAAGGCGAGGTGTGCGGAGCGCTCGCGGATCAGGCCGCAGGCGGCGGCGTCCCAGAAGCAGGTCGTGCCGCCGTTGCCGAGGACCAGCTCGTAGCCGTCGGGGGCGGAGAACAGCTCGCGCAGGCCCGCGCGAATCTCACCGACGAGCGCCTTGACGGGCTTCTGGCGGTGCGAGGTGCCCATCAGCTTCGCGCCGTCGCCGGCCAGCGCGGCCAGCGACTCGGGGCGAACCTTGGAGGGGCCGCAGCCGAAGCGACCGTCGCCCGGCTTGAGCTCGTCGGGAATGACCAGTTGCGTCTCTGCTGTGGTGCTGCTCGGCGTCATGTGGGGCTCCTCGCTGGTCGGACCTCGAGAGGATTTCGATGATCTGAGGGTGCCCAGGCGCGCGGCTTGCCTACTCGTCGCTTCCCGGTGGTTAGCTCCACCTCAGCGCCAGTCGCGACGACGAGGCCGAGTGTAGCGAACGCCGGCGGCGCATCGGAGAGCGCCGCGCGAGCCCGTCATCGATCGCGCCCGTGCGCGGCCGACCAATCGTAGGCCGGTCCCAGGGGGATGATTTTCTTCGGGTTGAGTTCGTCGTGCGTCGTGTAGTAGTGACGCTTGATCTGATCCATCGCGACGGTCGCCGCGACGCCCGGCCACTGGTACAGCTCGCGGGCGTAGGCCCACAGGTGCGGGTAGTCCACGACCCTGCGGCGATTGCAGCGGAAGTGCAGGTTGTAGACCTCGTCGAAGCGCGCGAGCGTCGGGAACAGGCGCCAGTCGGCCTCGGTCGCACGATCGCCGGCGAGGTAGCGGCGCTCGCCGAGCAGCGCCTCCAGCCAGTCCAGGCTGTCGAACAGCTCGCCGAAGGCGTCCTCATAGGCGTCCTGGCGGCGCGCGAAGCCCGCGCGGTAGACGCCGTTGTTGACCGTCTCGTAGACCCGCGAGTTGAGCGCGTCGATCTCCCCGCGCAGGTGCTCCGGGTACAGCTGGAGCGTGTCGGCGTTGCCGAGGCCGCCGAGAGACTCAGACGATCCGATCATCCTCAAGATGTCTGCCGAATCGTTGTTGACGATGCGATCGTCGTGCGTGTCCCACAGCACCGGGACGGTGATCCGTCCCTTGAAGCTCGGGTCGCTGGCGTCGTATGCCTCGGCCATCAGCTTCCAGCCGTGCAGGCGATCGACGTACTCGTCGGTCCAGCCGTGCTCTGCGCGCACGCTGAACAGCTCGCCGGTGAACGCCCAGCCGCGCTCGTCGCGGTAGGGCGCCAGATAGGAGATCGGCAGCGCGCCGACCAGGCCGGCGAGCTCGCGCGCGATCACCGCGCGATGGCACCACGGGCAGGCCAGCGCCACGTACAGGTGATAGCGCCCGGCGAGCACCGGGAATTCACTGTCGACGCCCGTGCGCGGGTCGATGCCCACCCAGTCGCGAAAGCGGCTCTGCTGACGCTGGAAGCAGCCGTCGGCGAGCTCGCCGTCGATGATCGCGTCAGCCATCCCATACAACTGTCCGCGTCACGCTGCGCGCAATCCATCCCCGCGGCAGACGGCTCGCGGCGACGCCGGCGGGCGCCTCGGCGGCGAGCAGGCAGTACTCCGGAGCCGGGCCGAGTGCGAGGCAGCGCCGCCACAGTCCGTCGCTGGCGGGGTCCATGCCGTCTCCGAGCAGCGCCGCCGGCGAGTCACGGCCGTATCCGGGCTCGTGCGCGACCCACACGGCGACGCCGGCAGCGCTCGGCCGCGAGCAGCCCTCGAGCAGCCGATAGACCGAGCCGGTGGCGGCGCCGGCGCGCGCGGCGATCGCGTGGTGCGCCGTCTCGTGCCCGCGCGCGACGGCCGCCTCCTCGAGCACGCCCACCGCCGCCCAGTCGTCGAGCAGATACCAATCCTCATAACCCGGCGCGTCCTTGTCGGCGCCGGGCGCAGGCGCGAGCCACGGCAGCTCGCCCAGGCGCAGCGCCACCGAGCCGCGAAAGCCGCTCGGCGGGCGGTGCGCGAGTGAGCGGTGAAAGTGCTCGAGCGCCTGCTCGTAAGCCGCTTGCCGCACTGCAGCGGCGGGGCGATGCCAGGACAGATAGGCGAGCACCGCGAGCCGAACCCTAGAAGGAGGGCTTGATCCAGTCCATGCGCGAGCGCAGCTCGCCGCCGACGTGCTCGACCTGCGTGTCCGCCTGCTCGGCGCGCATGCGCAGGAAGTTCTCCTGTCCGGCGCGGTTCTCGGCGATCCACTCGCGCGCGAAGTCGCCGTCCTGGATCTCCTTGAGGATCTGGCGCATGGCCGCACGCGTCTCGTCGGTGATCACGCGCTTGCCGCGCGTGTAGTCGCCGTACTCGGCGGTGTTGGAGATCGAGAAGCGCATCCCCGCGAGGCCCTTCTCATGCATCAGATCGACGATCAGCTTGAGCTCGTGCAGGCACTCGAAGTACGCCATCTCCGGGTCATAGCCGGCCTCGACGAGCGTCTGAAAGCCGGCCTGCACGAGCTCGGACGCGCCGCCGCAGAGGACGGCCTGCTCGCCGAACAGGTCGGTCTCGGTCTCGTCCTTGAAGGTCGTCTCGATCACGCCGCCGCGCGTGCAGCCGATGCCCTTGGCGTAGGCCAGCGCAAGCGCGCGGGCGTTGTGAGTCGCGTCCTGCTCGACGGCGATCAGCCCGGGCACGCCGCTGCCTTCGGTGAACTGGCGGCGGACGAGGTGGCCGGGGCCCTTGGGCGCGACCATGCCGACGTCCACGCCGGGCGGCGGCTCGATCTCCTTGTAGTGAATCGAGAAGCCGTGACCGAAGAGGATCATGTTGCCCTCGGCGATCCCGTCGCGGATCTCCTGCTCCCAGATGTCGTGATGACGCTCGTCCGGCAGCAGGATCATCACCAGGTCGCCGCGGCTGGCGGCCTCCACGACCGACAGCACCTCCAGGCCCTGCTCGCGCGCCTTGGCGACCGAGGCGGAGTCCTCGCGCAGCCCGACGACGACTTTGACGCCGGAGTCCTTGAGGTTGAGTGCGTGGGCGTGGCCCTGTGAGCCGTAGCCGATGATTGCGACGGTCTTGCCGTCGAGAAGCGTGAGGTCTGCGTCATCGTCGTAGATCATCCGACCGCGCAGGCTAGCGGACGGACGGCGGTCGGGCCGCTCAGGCACTCGCGCAGGCGACGAGCGTGCGCCCCGGGATGTCGAGCACGCCGCCCGCCGCCTCATACGGCTCCAAGCGCTTGCGAACGGCCGCCCTGATCTCCTCGATCTCGGTTTGCGGGCGCGCGAGCACGGCATCGTGGAAGGGGCGCGAGAGGTCGAGCGTCGTCTCCCAGAACTCCTCGAAGCCGGCATGACGGCGGTGCAGCTGCAGCGTCTGGACGCGCAGCTCGGCGAACCCCGCCTGCTCGAGCAGCTCGCGCAGGCGATCGGCGCTGCCGAGCGCGAACGGCCCCGGCGCTCCTGGCACCGGCGGCGGCGTCAGGCCGCGTTCGCGCAGCTCGGCGCCGGGCAGCGACGCCCACGGGTTGTGCTCGATCGCGTCCCACACCGCGAGCGCCACGCGCCCGCTCGGGCGCAGCACGCGGCGCGTCTCGCCGAGCGCCGCCGCGGGGTCGGCCATCAGCATGTAGCCCCAGCGGCACAGCACGACGTCGACGCTGGCGACCGGCAGGTCGATCCATTCGGCGTTGAGCACCTGGAACTCGACGTTGCTCAGCCCCAGCGTGGCCGCGCGCTCGCGCGCGCCGCTCAGCATCGCCTCGGCCTGGTCGGAGATGATCGCACCGCCGACCGGTGCCACCAGCTCGGCGGCGAGCAGGCCCGTCTCCCCCAGCCCGGCGGCGAGCTCGAGCACGCGCTGGCCGGGCTGCGGCGCGACGGCGTCGATCAGCCAGTGCGACACCGGCGCGCCGAACTCGCGCAGCAGCTCCTGGCTGCGAACCCAGCCGGCGGCCGCCTCTTCCCAGCCCTGCAGGCTGGCGTCGCGGTGCGCGTTGGCGTCGAAGCTCATCGCAGCTCCCGGCGCAGCAGCTTGCCCGAGCGCGTGCGCGGCAGCGGCTCACCACGCAGCAGCACGCGCTTGGGCACCTTGTAGGAGGCCAGTGCAGCGGCGCAGTGCGCGCGCAGCGCCTCGCCGTCGAGCACGACGCCGCGGCGCGTGACGACGATCGCCGTGACCGCCTCGCCCCATCGCTCGTCGGGCAGGCCGACGACGGCCGCCTCGAGCACGTCCGGATGGGCTTCGAGCACCGCCTCGACCTCGCTCGGCGCGACGTTCTCGCCGCCGCTGACGATCGTGTCGGCCTTGCGCCCGCTCACGCGCAGGCGCCCGCGCTCGTCGAAGGCACCGAGATCGCCCGTGTGCAGCCAGCCGTCGGGCGCGAGCGCGCCCGGGGCGACGGTCGGGCCGGCGACGACGATCTCGCCGTCGTCTACGCAGCGCACGCGCGTGCAGAACAGCGGCGGCCCGGCTGCCTCCTCGCCGTCGGCGAGCGCGGCGGCGGGCGTCGTGGTGACCTGCGAGCAGCTCTCGGTGAGGCCGTAGGTCATGCTCACGGGCACGCCGGCGGCGTTCGCTCGGCGCACGAGCGCCGCAGGCACGGGACCGCCCCCGGTGAGCGCCGCGCGCAGCGCCGGCGGGTGCTGCAGACCGGCGTCGAGCAGCCGTGCGAGCGTCGTCGCGACGAGGCTCGCGAGCGTGATCTGCTGCTCGCGCAGCGCGTGCAGCACGCGGTCGGTGTCAAAGCGCTCGTGCACGACGGCCGTCGTCGCGTAGATCGCCGAGCGAACGAGGATCGACAGGCCGCCGACGTGCGACAGCGGCAGCGCGCACAGCCAGCGCTCGTCGGCGTCGAGGCCGAGCGCGACGGCCGAGCCTAGCGCGCTCCACAGCAGGTTGCCGTAGGTCAGCTGCACAGGCTTGGGCGCCGAGCCCGTCCCGGAGGTGTGGATGACGACGGCCGTCGCGTCGAGCTCGTGGCGCAGCGGCGCGGTCGGCGGCGGCGCCGTCTCGCCGGTGGCCTGCAGCGGCTGCTCGACGGCGGCGGCGCCCTCTGCCACACGCGCGCGCTCGGGCGCGGACAGGCGCAGGTCGACGGGCACCGCGACGGCGCCCAGCAGCATGCACGCGTGCAGGGCGTAGGCGAAGTCCAGGCCGGCGGGCAGCGCGATCGCCACGCGCTCCCCCGCCCCCACACCGCGCGCGGCGAGATCGCCGGCCGCGGCGGTCGCGGACGCGAGCAACTGCGCGTAGGTGGCGCTCCCCGCGGGCGTGTCCAGCGCGACGCTCCCCGGGCGCGCCGCAGCAGCGCGAGCGAGCCATGCCTCGACGACCATGCCGCACAGGCTAGCCTTCGCGCCGTGAGCACCACCTGGACAGATGCCACGCAGGACGCCGGCGGCGCCTTCGAAGACATCCGCTACGAGCGCTTCGACGGCATCGCGAAGATCACGATCGCCCGCCCGGAGGTGCGAAACGCCTTTCGCCCGCGCACGATCGTGGAGATCTCGCGCGCGCTGGAGCACGCGCGCGAGGACACGCAGATCGGCGTGATCGTGCTGACCGGCGAGGGTCCCGACGCGTTCTGCTCGGGCGGCGACCAGCGCGTGCGCGGCGACTCGGGCTACCTCGACGACGACGCCACGACCGATCGAGGATCGCCCAGCGCCGGCGTCGGGCGCTTTCACGTCACCGACCTGCACGTGCAGATCCGCCGGCTGCCCAAGCCGGTCGTGGCGATGGTCGCCGGCTACGCGATCGGCGGCGGGCACGTGCTGCACCTCGTGTGCGACCTGACGATCGCCGCCGACAACGCGCGCTTCGGCCAGGTCGGGCCGAAGGTCGGCTCCTTCGACGGCGGCTTCGGCGCGGGCCTGCTGGCCAACCTCGTCGGCCCGAAGAAGGCCAAGGAGATCTGGTTTCTCTGCCGCCAGTACTCCGCCCAGGAAGCTCTGGAGATGGGGATGGTCAACACCGTCGTGCCGCTCGACCGGCTGGAGCAGGAGACGGTGCAGTGGTGCAACGAGATGCTCGCGCTCTCCCCGTTTGCGCTGCGCCTGCTGAAGGCGAGCTTCAACGCCGCCGAAGACGGCCTGACGGGGATCCAGCAGCTGGCGCACGACACGAACCTGCTCTTCTACGGCAACGAGGAGGCCCAGGAGGGTCGCGACGCCTATCGCGAGAAGCGCAAGCCGGACTTCTCGCGGTTTCCTCGGCGAGCCTAGCCGCGTGAGCGCCGTGCGCATCTGGGTGATGGCGGCGCGCGTGCGCACGCTGCCGGCGGCGATCGCGCCGGTGCTCGTCGGCACCTCGCTGGCGCTCGGCGCCGACCACTTCCACGCGCTGGCGTTCGTCGCGGCGCTGCTCGGCGCGGTGTTCATCCAGGTCGGCACCAACCTGTCAAACGACTACTCCGACGCGCGCCGCGGCGCCGACACCGAGGACCGCCTCGGCCCGGTCCGCGTCACCGCCGGAGGGCTCGTGCCGCCGAGCCAGGTGCTGCTGGCGACCTACGTGAGCTTCGGGTTGGCGGTCGCCTGCGGGGCGTATCTGGTGGCCGTCGCCGGGTGGGAGCTGCTCGCCGTCGGCGCCGCGTCGATCCTCGCCGGCGTGCTCTATACCGGCGGGCCGCGCCCGTATGGCTACGAGGGTCTAGGCGAGCTCTTCGTGTTCCTGTTCTTCGGGATCGTCGCCGTCGCCGGCTCCTACTTCGTGCAGGTCCAGCTCCTGCCGTGGCAGGCGTTCGTGTGCGCTGTGCCGGTCGGCCTGCTGGCGAGCGCGATCCTCGTCGTCAACAACGTCCGCGACCTGGAGACCGACCGCCGCGCGGGCAAGCGCACGCTGGCCGTGCGGCTCGGACGCGAGCGCACGCGCGCGCTGTACACGGCGATGATCGCGGCGGCGTTCGTGACGGCGCCGCTGCCGTGGGCGTTGGGCTCGATGAGCGCCTGGCTGTTGCTCAGCTGGCTGGCGATCCCACTGGCACTCGGCGTCGTCAAAGTCGTGCGCACGCGCTCAGACGGCCCGGCGCTGAACGGAGCACTCGCCAAGACGGGAGCCACGCAGCTCGTCTTCTGCCTGCTGTATTCGGCGGGGATCCTCGCCAGCGGCGGCATCGGCTCATGAGACCCCCGCTCGGCGGTGCCCGGTTGTGAGACTCGAACTCGAACGGCGCTCGCTGCGCCTGGCCCAGCCGCTGCAGACCTCCTACGGCGAGGTCAGCGAGCGCGAGCTGCTCGTGGTCTCGTTGACCGGCGAGGACGGCGTCACCGGCTATGGCGAGGCGGCACCGCTCGAGCCATACGACGGCGTGAGCCTCCAGCGCGCGCAGGCCGCGCTGGAGCGCTACGCACCTGTGCTTGCCTGTGCCCACGGCCTGAACGGCGCTCAGCTGGTGGACGCCTGCCGGCGCGTGGACGACCTTTCGCCAGCGCTCGCCGCGATCGACCTCGCGCTCTGGGATCGCGCCGGGCGCATCAGCGGCAAGCCGATCGCGTCGCTGATCACCGACACTCCTGAGCCGACGGTGCCGGTCAACGCGACGATTTCAGCGATCGATCGCAGCGGAGCCGCGGAGGAGGCTGCAGCGGCCGTGGTGGACGGCTTTGAGTGCGTCAAGGTGAAGGTCGGCCTCGGCGACGACGCCGGCCGCGTCGCGTCAGTACGCGCTGCGGCCGGTCCGGAGATCGCGCTGAGACTGGATGCGAATGGCGCGTGGGGCGTCGATGAGGCGGTGCGTACGATCGAGGCGCTCGCGCCAGCTGGACTGGAGCTGGTCGAGGAGCCGGTGCACGGCTTGCAAAACGTGCGCAAGGTGCGCGAGCGCGTGGCTGTGCGTGTGGCGATCGACGAGACCGCCGCCGAGCACGGCGCACTCGGCGCCGGCGTGGCTGACGCTGTCTGCCTGAAGATCTCACGCTGCGGCGGGATAGGCGGGCTGATTGCTGCCGCCACGCTGGTGCGTGCCTCAGGTGCCGAGGCCTATATCTCCTCCACGCTCGACGGACCGTTCGGAGTCGCCGCCGGCGTGCACGCGGCGGCAGCGCTGGCGTCGCGTGGACCCGTACCGCACTGCGGGTTGGCGACGCTCGCCCTGTTCGCCGACATCGAGAACCCCTTGCGCGCGCTTGGCGGACGTATTGCCGTTCCCAGCGGCCCGGGCCTGGGCGTCGCGCCCTACTGAAGTCGAAGGCAAGCAGAGCCCCGGCGGCCGTGCCACCTCGCACCGCGAATGCGGCTCAGATGCCTGGGTTTTAAGAGTCCATAACCGAGGGTCCTTAACGGCCGTAGGGCTCGCCGCGAACGCGGCGAGCCCTACTGATGCTTTACGACTTATGTCTTGCTATTCGTGTTCTTGGACGACTTCTGAACCCGCCTGCTTGAGCGTGCCGTTGAGAATCGCGGTGTTGTGACCCGCGGCCGCCGGTACGCCGAGCTGGCCGTTGATGATCGGGCCGATCAGGAATTCGAACAATCCGCCACAACCGTTCGTCGCCGGTGCCGCGAAGGAGTTGTTGACCAGCGAGTTGTTACTCACGATCAAGATCGTGCCTTCGGGGTTGGTTGAGATCGTGCCCGGGCTGCCTTTGATCGGTTTGTTCGGCAGCGGTGGGCTGGTCGTGCCGGTTGTCAACGGCAAGACCACCGGTGCTGCATTCGAGCCCACGAAGCACGCGCTGCCGAGCAGCGGGTTTTCGAGGTGCACCTTGACCGGCAACTGCAGCGCGGTGCCTGTCGCGGTCAGCAGGTTGCCGAGGTCGATCTGGATCGAGCTCGCCGGACCCGCGAGTTCGGTCGTGGCGTTCACGCCAGTCACGCCGTTTTCGAAGATCGCTTCGCATGCGGCCCGCTCGACTTTTTCAAAGAAGCCGGAGCCTTTGATTTCCGTGCAGTTGACCAGACCGGACAGTCCGCCTGGCACTTTCTGCGGCGTTTTCGAGAGCGTGTTCCCGTCTTTCGCGGCGACGAATTCCAGTTTGCCGGTTTCCCCGACTTCCCGCAAGCCGCCCTGCAGGGTGATCGCTTTTTCGATCGGCACGGTCTTTTTGCCGACGATGAATTTCCCGCTTTCCGTCTTCGCAAAGATGCACGCGCTGGCCGTCGTCACGGGACATTGCGCGAAGTCCGCGAATTCCCCTTTTGGCGTCGCAAACGCTGGTGAGGCTACGCTCAGCACTCCAAGCGAGGCGATTAGCATTCCCCCTGCGAGCAACGCACGTGTGCGTACGCTCGCGAAGCGACGAGTACTCCGCAACATGGTCTTCCCACTTTCTGTTGTCTCAGCCTAATGGCTAGTGAGCCCCGCACAGACAGCATCTTGCCGCCGCGCGGTACAGCGTGACTAAGCTATCCGCGGTTTCTCTGCGCGGAAACCCCTGTTTCTAGCTTTCCCGAATCGCCCCATCTCCCGGAGTCAAGGCCCGCTGACCGATGTGACTTCTGTCACCGCGACGACAAGCTACGGTCGAGCTCCCGGGCAAGAGCACGCGGGCTCTCGAGCGGCAACCGATGGCCGCCTGGGACGATCCGTAGCTCTGCATGAAGGCATCGATCTCGCATCCGCCTACCGAGCGCGATGAACTTCTTGTCGCGTTCGCCGACGACGATGCTCACCGGCATGGTCAACTCCCCCATCCTGTCCCACAGCGACGCCATCTCACCGGTGCCCAAGCCACGCATCGCCGCAGCAAGCGCCTGCGGGCGGTTGCGCTGCTGTTCCTCGAGCGCCAGGGCGCTGACCTCGGGGGGGTCGCCGGCGAACAGCGGCTGCGTGCACCAGCGCTCGCCGAAGCGCTCGAAGGGCGCCCGTTCCAGCTCCTCGGCGAGCTGCTGGTCTGCCACCGTGCGTCGCGCGCGCTCGGCCGGATCCTCGATGCCGGGGCTGCTCGAGACGAGGATCAGCCTCGTCACTCGCTCCGGTGCGGCCAGCGCGACGTGCAGAGCGATGCGCCCGCCCATCGAGTATCCGCACAGCGCGAAGCGCTCGGCGCTGGTCGCAAGCACCGTTCCCACACACGCCTCGATGGTGATCGGACCCCGATACGACGCCGCCTCACCGTGCCCGGGCAGGTCCAGCGCCTGCGGACGATAGCGTTGCGAGTCCAGTTGCTCGACGACCCGCTCCCACGCGCGATGCGTGCCGCCAAAGCCATGCAACAAGACCAACGTCTGCGGCACACCGCCATCCTAGACACGCGAGCCCCGTCTCCATGATCCGCACCCGAGCCATGCACGGTCGGGCCGCCGAGGGAGGACTGTTGCCGCGATGAGCGCCACAGCCGTGGATACCTACGTGCTGCTACGCGCGTTCGTAGACGAGCTCGCGCGCAGCGGGATGCGCGCGGCCTGCACCTCACCCGGCTCGCGCTCGGCGCCACTCGTGCTCTCGCTCGCGCGCGAGCCGCGCCTACGCTGCTACTCCCACATCGACGAGCGCTGCGCCGGGTTCTTCGCGCTCGGTCTCGCGAAGGCGAGCGGCCTGCCGGTGGCCGTCGCCTGCACCTCCGGGACCGCTGCCGCCGAGCTGCTGCCCGCCGCGGTCGAGGCGCACGAGGCGCGCGTGCCGCTGCTGCTGCTGACCGCCGATCGCCCCCCCGAGCTGCGCGAGAACGGCGCAGGACAGGCGATCGACCAGCTGAAGCTGTACGGAGACGCCGCCAAGTGGTTCTTCGAGGTCGGTACGCACGACGCCACCTCCGAGCAGTTGCGGTGGATGCGCACGCTCGCCTGCCGCGCCTACACCACAGCGCTGGAGGGTCGTCCCGGCGTCGTGCACTTGAACTTCGCACTGCGTGAGCCGCTCGTGACCGACGAGACGCTCCCCGAGGACACGAGCGGCCGTGCCGACGGGACGCCATTCGTACGTCGCGGCCCGCCATCGCCCCGGCGGTCGCGCGGCGGCGAAAGCTCGGAAGAGGACCTTTCCCTGCTGCACGCCGTCATCCACAAAGCCCGGCGTGGCGTCGTGGTCGCAGGCCGCGACGAGCGCGTCGTCGCGGAGTGGTCCGCGGGGGAGCCCGTCGCTGCCTTCGCGGCTGCCGCCGGCTGGCCGCTGCTCGCCGACCCGATGTCCGGCGCGCGCCGCGGCGCGGGCGCCGTCGCCCACTACGACGCGCTGCTGCGGGATAGCTTCTTCTGCCAGCCACTCGAGCCCGATCTCGTACTGCGCGTCGGCGACCTGCCTGTGTCCAAGCCGCTGCGCAGCTGGCTTGCCGGCATTGCGCACGTACCCCAGGTCGCGCTCGATGCCGAGACGGCATGGCAGGATCCCGCCTCCGTCCTCTCGGATTCGTTCACTGTCGATCCCGCCAGCGTGCTCGGAGCGCTCGCCAAGGCGGGCGTCGGGAGGGCCGAGGATGGTTGGCTTCCCCAGTGGCGTCGCGGCGACGAGCTTGCGGCCGAGGCGATCCTCGGCCTGCTCGCTGAAGACGGGCTCAGCGAGCCCAGGGTAGCCGCCGAGCTCGGCGTGCTGCTGCCGCAGGAGGCGACGCTGTTCGTCGCGTCCTCGATGCCCGTGCGTGACATCGAGACTTTCTGGCCCGTGCGTGAGGATCCACCCCGAGTGCTGTGCAATCGCGGCGCCAACGGGATCGACGGGATCGTGTCGAGTGCCTTCGGCGCCGCAGCCGCCGAACGAGGGCCCGTCGTGCTGCTGATCGGCGACGTCGCGCTCGCGCATGACATCGGCGGCCTGCTCGCCGCGCGACGGCTCGGCCTGAAGCTGACGATCGTGCTGCTCGACAACGACGGTGGCGGCATCTTCGACTTCCTGCCGATCGCGGATGCGGCGATGGCACGAGCAGCGGAGACCGCGTCCTCGACCGACCGAGCGGGCGAGGACATCTATACGCGCCACATCGCCACACCCACCGGGCTGAACTTCAAGGACGCGGCAGGTCTCTACGAGCTCGAGCACGAGCACGTTGAGGACGTGAAGGGCCTTCGCGCAGCGCTCGAGCGAGCGCTTGCGCACGGGGGCTCGAGCATCGTCGAAGTGCGCGGCCAGCGCGAGGCGAACGTGACGCTGCACAGGCAGGTGTGGGAGGCCGTCTCGGCGGCTTTGCGCCCCAGAGGAGCCTGAGAGGGCTCCCGGCTTCGTTGGAAACACGCTGACAAATTGCTCTACCACCAACTAGCGTCCGCAACGTGCTCGCACCCGGTCGCACCATCACGTTCGCCGTGCTCGTCGCGGTTGGCTGCGCCGCTCCCGGCTGCGGCTCTACGGCATCGCACAACACTGCGCCCGCCGAGCCCGTCGCGTCCACGACCGCACACGACCGTGCGACCAATCAAGTCCGCGCCACCGCGCGCAATCCCGTTGCCACGATCGGGGACAAGACGATCACACGCGGCATCCTTGAACATTGGGTCTCCATCGCCAGCCACGGGCAAATCGGAGCACCTGAACCGCCCGACTACACGGCCTGCATCGAGTCCTTACGTTCGTCCGGCGCGAGCACCTCGCCGCAAACGACCGAGCAACTCAGGAGCGCTTGCCGGCGGCAATACGACGAACTCTCCAAGCCGGCGTTGAGCTCGCTGATTCACGCTCAGTGGCTGATCGGTGAGGCGGCCGACCAGGGTTTGAAGGTGGACGAAGCGAAGCTGAAACGCGAATCCTCGCCGAGCGGTCCGCACGGTGAAGAAGTCCGGCAGACACTCACAAGCACCGGCGAGACCACCTCCGATGTCAAGTTCAACCTCCTGGTCAGCCAGCTGTCTGACCGGATCAACCGAAAGCTCGAACGTCAGGTGCCTACGGTCACCCGTGCGCAGGTCTCGAAATACTACAAGCGCCACAGGACGAGCTTCATCGTTCCAGAACAGCGCGACCTGTACGTCCTGCGCACTGCAAGCGACGCGGCGGCGAAGAAGGCAAAGCAAGAAATTGAAGGCGGCGCAAGCTTCGCGACCATCGTCAAGAAGACTTCACTGCAGCAGCCCGGCGGGGCTCAGGACGGCTTGCTCCTCGGGCTTCGTCCCAACAATTGGCCCGAGCCGCCGCTCAGCAGGGAAATATTCCACGCGCACCTGAAGACCCTTGGCGGGCCCGTGAAGATCTCACTCGGATATTACGTATTCGAAGTAATCCGCAGAGTTCCAGCTCGTCAGAGCACGCTGGCCGAGTCCGCGCCCGAGATCGCCGGGCAGTTGCATCAGGTACGGCACGATCGGATATTTTCGCGCTTCGTCGCGGCGTTTAGGAAGAAGTGGACGTCGAGAACCAACTGCCTCCCCGGCTATGTCGTCAAATACTGCAGGCAGTACAGGTCATCCAAGGCGGAATCGCAGGAAGCGCCGAACGTCCTCTAGCTACCCCATCAGCAACGGCAGCAGCGCCTGCAGCTTGAGCTCCGTCTCCGCCAGCTCCGCCGCCGGGTCGGAGTCGCGCACGATGCCGTTGCCCGCATAGCAACGCGCGACCGAGCCGCGCAGCAGCGCGCAGCGCAGCGCCACGCAGAACTCGCCGTCGCCCGTCGCGTCCGTCCAGCCGACCGGCCCCGCGTACCAGCCACGGTCGAGGCCCTCGAGCGCCGGGATCAGCGGCGCGGCCTGCGCGAGCGGCTCGCCGCCGACCGCCGGCGTCGGGTGCATCAGCCCGACGAGCTCAAGGGCATCCATCGGCGATGCCATCTGCGCGCGGATCGGCGTCGCCAGGTGCTGGATGTTGGCGATCCGCACGAGCTCTGGCTCGGGCGCCGCCGCAACCCACACCGCGTGCGCGCGCAGCATGCGCTCGATCCGCCGCGCCACGATCGCGTGCTCCTCGCGGTAGCTCTCGTCGCGTAACAGCTGCTCACCGAGGTGGTCGTCGACCGCCGGATCCGCGCTGCGGCGCGTCGACCCCGCCAGCGCCAGCGTGCTCACGCGGTGGCCCTCGCGGCGCACCAGCAGCTCCGGGCTCGCCGCCACGAACGCCCCCTCACCGCGCCCCACGCAGAACGTGAAGCACGACGGGAACTCCTCGCGCAGCACGCCCAGCACCGCCGCCGGGTCATACGGGAGCGGCGCGTGCACCTGCACTTCGCGCGCCAGCACGATCTTCTGCATGCGGCCCTGGCCGATCAGCTCGCCTGCGCGGGCGACGGCCGACTCGAAATGCTCAGGCGGCATCGCGCTGGCCACCTGGAAGCGACCCGACGGCGCCGGGTCGAGCAGCGGCAGCGGGCGCTGCTGCAGCTCCTCCACCCGCGCCATCAGCTGTGCCAGCAACTCCTCCGGCAGGTCATCCGGCGAGGCCAGCGCGGTGAGCGTCATGTGGACTGTCAGGTCCCGATCGGAGGTGCCAGCAGCGTGGTCGCGCTCGCTGCGCTCGCGGCGCGCCAGCGCGACCTCCGGCACCACCAGCGAGGCCGGCTCATAGCCCTGCCAGTGCGGGGAGGCGCCGCCGTCCGGCGCGAACGAGAAGCCGCCCACCGCGATCGAGCCCTCCCCCACCGCGGCAGCCGAGAGCGCGCGCCAACGGCTCGCAACCTGCTCGAAGCGCTCCGTCCCGGCGGCTTGCAGCCTGACGGTCTCGCCCAAGGCCGCCAGTGAGGCGCGGCCGCGGTCGGGCTGCTCAAAAACGAACCACGGCTCGCTCGGGCGGCGTGAGGCGCACGCGACGGCCGTCGGGTCGACGTCGTGCGGTAGCGCCAGTGAGATCGCCGCCAGCGTCTGCTCGCCGCTGCGGCGGGCGCGCTTGACCGCCGCGCGCAAGCACGAGAAAAGGCGCTCGTGCTCGGCCTGCGACAGCGCGAACGGGCCGCCACGGCCCGTGCCGAGGCGTGAGCCGGCCCCGATCACCCCGCTAGGTCTCGCTGCGCCCCCGCGAGATCGCGATCTCGCCCGTGCGCATCATCTCGATCAGCCCGAACGGCCGGACCATGTCCTCGAACGCCGCGATCTTGTCGGTCGTGCCGGTCACCTCGACGATCACCGCGCGCTTGGTCACGTCGACGACCTTGCCGCGGAAGATCTCCGCGATCTGCATCAGCTCGCCGCGCTGAGTCCCGTCGGCGGAGACCTTGAACAGCGCCAGCTCGCGCGCGACCGTGTCGGCCGGCTCCAGATCGCGGATCTTCAGCACGTTGATCAGCTTGTGCAGCTGCTTGGTGACCTGATCGATCGGATGCAGCGCGCCGTCGACCGTCAGCGTCACCCGCGAGACCTGATCGTCGTCGGTCGGGCCGACCGTGAGCGTGTCGATGTTGAAGCCGCGCCGCGCGAACAGCCCGGCGATGCGCGTGAGCACACCCGACTTGTTTTCCACGAGGATCGACAGCACGTGCTTGCGCCCCGTGCGCATGTTCGTCGACGCCTCCAGCTCCTCGAGGCTGAGCGGCTCCTTTGTTCCCGGCTCACCCATGACGGTCATCCCACCATCTCGCGCGCGGCCTGGCCGGCGGGGATCATCGGATAGGTGTTCTCCTCGCGCGTCACGCGCACGTCGACGAGCACCGGGCCGGGCGTCTCGATCGCCCGCTTCATGTCCTGAACGAGCGTCGTCTTGTCCTCGAAGCGCATGCCAGTGGCGCCGTAGGCCTCGGCCAGCTTGACGAAGTCGGGGAACTCGCCGGTCTCGACGTGGCTGTATTTGCCGTCCCAGAACAGCTCCTGCCACTGCCTGACCATGCCCAGGTAGCCGTTGTTCATGATGAACACCTTGATCGGGATCTGCTCCTGCGCGCAGGTGGCCAGCTCCTGCGCGTTCATCTGCACCGAGCCGTCTCCCGCGATGCAGCACACGATCCGATCCGGGCAGGCCACCGCGGCGCCCATCGCCGCCGGCAGGCCGAAGCCCATCGTGCCGAGTCCGCCCGAGTTGATCCAGCGGCGCGGCTTGGGGAAGTCGTAGTACTGCGCCGCCCACATCTGGTGCTGGCCGACGTCGCTGGTGACGATCGCCTCGCCGCCGGTCGCCTCGTGCAGCGCCTGGACCATGTACTGCGGCTTGATCTCGTTGTCGGAGCTGTCCTGGAAGGCCAGCGGGTACTTCTCGCGCCAGCCCTCGATGCGCGTCCACCACGCCGCCAGGCGCTCGGGCTCGGCGGCGATCGCGCGGTACTCGATCAACAGCTTCGCCAGCACGTGCTTGGCATCGCCGACGATCGGGATGTGCGCGGGCACGTTCTTGGAGATCTCCGCCGGGTCGACGTCGATGTGGATGAACTTCGCGCGCGGCGCGAACTCCGACAGCTTGCCGGTGATGCGATCGTCAAAGCGCGCGCCGACCGCGCAGATCAGGTCGGCCTCGTCCATCGCGTAGTTGGCCGCGCGCGTGCCGTGCATGCCGAGCATGCCCAGCCACTGCGCGTGCGGCGCCGGGAAGGCGCCCAGGCCCATCAGCGTGCACGTAACGGGAAAGCGGTCCGACGTCGCGAACTCGACCAGCTCGTCGGAGGCTTCGGCGTTGACCACGCCGCCGCCGGCATAGATCACCGGGCGCTGGGCGGCCGCCAGCGCCTTCGCCGCCTGGCGGATCTGCTTCTGGTTGCCCTCCACGCGCGGCTGATAGCCGGGCAGGCGCAGGTCGGTGACCGGCTCGTAGTCGATCTCAGCACGGGAAAGGTCTTGAGGGATATCGACCAGGACCGGTCCCGGTCGACCCGAGCGGGCGATGTGGAAGGCCTCGTGGATCGCCCGCGGAATCTCCTGCGGGCGCTGGATCATGAACGAGTGCTTGACGACCGGCATCGTGATGCCGATCGTGTCGGCCTCCTGAAAACCGTCGGTGCCGAGCAGTTCCGTGCGCACCTGACCGGTGATGAAGACGACCGGAACGGAGTCCATCATCGCGTCGCAGATCGGCGTGATCAGGTTGGTCGCGCCGGGCCCGCTCGTGGCGAACGCAACGCCGACCTTTCCGGTGGCCTTCGCATAGCCCTCGGCCGCATGGCCACCGCCGGCCTCGTGGCGCACGAGGATGTGGCGCAGCCCGCCATTGACGAACGCGTCGTAGGTCGGCAGGTTCGCGCCGCCGGGCAGGCCGAAGACGACCTCCACGCCCTCCGCCTTCAGACATTCCATCACGGCATCGACCGCGCGCATCTCATCGACCTCCTTCCATCGGCTCGAACTCGCAAAAAAGCCAGTGTACCAGGGGGTTTTTCGCGCCCAACGTGCGCACGTGCGGCCCCGGCGCACGCACCCCGCGACCCGTCGATCCGGCCGGCAGGCCGGCCATCAGATCAAGAAGATCCGATTCCCACGCCGATCGCCAGCACGATCACCCCGCCGACGGTCACGACCAGCAGCGACGAGCGCATCGAGACTTCCAGGAAGCGATTGCGCACCCAGGCGATCACGAACAGCTCGACCGCCACGACGACGCCCGCGACGATCAGCGCCCTGTTGACGTCGGAGATCAGAAACGGAAGCGTGTGAAACAGACCGCCCAGCGTCGTCATCCCGCCGGTGATCGACCCGCGCACGATCGCCGAGCCGCGGCCGGTCTGCTCGCCGGTGTCCGACAGCGCCTCCGACCAGCCCATGCTCACGCCCGCGCCCAGCGCCGTGGAGAGGCCGACGAGCAGCGCCGTGTGCGAGCTCGAGGCGATCGCCGCGGCAAAGATCGGCGCCAGCGACGAGACGGTGCCGTCGATCATCCCGACCAGCGCCGGCTGCACGACGCGCAGGATGAACTCGTGCTCGTCGGCAAAGCCCCAGCGGTGGACCAAGCGGGCGATCGGAGAGTCGTCTGCGGGCTTGGCGGTATCCGTTTGCGTGCTCATCGTCACTCTGGACAGTAGGCCAAAATTTGGCTTAGGGATGCCGAATCAGGGTTAGGCGACCCTTAGCCGACGCCCGGCCCGGAGGGCGAGCTCAGCTGCCCGCAGGCGTCTGTTCGCGGCGGATCAGTCCTACGGAGTCGGGGGCGATCGCCGTCTCGGGAAAGTCCAGCTCGGCTCCACAGCGCGTGCACAGCGCGTCGTAGATCTTCGTCACGCGTCCGCAGCTCGGGCACTGCCGGCGCAGCTCGTCGCGCTCGAAGCGATACGCCAGCGCCGCGAGCAGGCCGAAGAACGGCACCGCCCCGGAGATCAGAAACCACAGCACGAACGAGCTGCCCTTGATCCGCCCGACGATGCCTCCCGCCAGGCCGAAGCACACCGCGATGATCACATAGGCCATCGCCGCCCAGCCTGTCTACAGAATGATGCGCAAAGCCCAGACGACGGCGACGACCGCCACCACGAGGATCAGGATGCTGAAAAGAAACGAGATGACGTGGATGATCACGCCAAACAGCAACCAGACCGCGACAAGCAATACCAGCGCCGCCACGACAGTGCGCCCGAATGATCTTTTCGAGGTTTCGTTCATGTCTCCAGGGTACTCACAAAGCAGACGCTGCGAGGCGCTTGGCGCAATCGCCCAGGCGTGAGCTTCGGTGATGCGGCCGGACAGGGAACCGCGGCCCTGTCCGGCCGCACCGCTCGCACCGGCCAGAGGGAAGCCGGGGCGAGATCGATGTGGACAGCCGGGCTACATCCGGCCACGACGGTCGAGTCCGCCGGCAATCCGTGCCGTTGCGCCATCGACCCCGCTTGCACAGGGACGCTGACCGACGCTCGTGAGTTGATAGCGACGGATCCGCGGTCGCTGACCGTGTCCATTCACCGACTCCTCCGGCAGTAGGTGCAACCGCCGGGAAGCTTGGGAGATCGTGTTGGGGGTTGCCGAGTTGATGCCAGCATATTTGCGCAGCGGCGCCTCGCTGCCTTTGGCCCACCGTCCAAAATGTCCACGCGACGGCACTGCGAAGTGTCAGCGCCGGCCGCCCGAGCCCCGCCCCCCGAGAGCGCGGCGCCCGCGCCGGCCCCAGTCCGCCGCGCGGTCAGATGCCGAGCTGCTCGTGCACCAGGCGCGTGACCTCCGTGCCGTCGGCGCGGCCCTTGGTCTCACGCATGACCGCGCCGACAATCGGCCCGATCGCCTTCTCGTTGCCCGCGCGCACGCGCTCGGCGGCATCGGCGTTGGCCGCCAGCGCGGCCGCGACGATCGCGCCCAGCTCATCCTCGCCGCCCAGCGACGCAAGGCCCTGCGCCTCGACGATCGCCGCCGGATCCTCGCCTCCCTCGGCGACGAGCTTGTCGAGCACCTGGCGCCCCGCGCCGACGCTCACGCGCTTGGCCGCCACGAGCCCGACGAGCGCCGCCAGCGCCGGCGCCTGCACGCGCGAGGCGGCCGGGTCCTCGCCGTCGCCGAGCCGCGCGGCCAGATCGCCGGAGATCCAGTTGGCCAGCGCCTGCGCCGGCGGTGACGGATCGGCGTGCGCGGCGTGCGCCGCCTCGAAGTAGTCACCGAGCTCGCTGCGAAACGCCAGCAGCTGCGCGCTGTCGGCGCTCAGCTTCAGCTCACGCCGGTAGCGCTCGGCCCGCTGCGCCGGCAGCTCGGACATCGCCTCGCGCGCCGCCTGGCGCATCGCCTCGTCGATCGCCACCGGCAGCAGATCCGGCTCCGGGAAGTAGCGGTAGTCGTGCGCCTGCTCCTTGGAGCGCAGCGACGTGATCGCGCCCGCCCCACCGCCCGCGGAGCGGGTGGTGGGGTCGAAGTGCAGCGTCTCCTGCACTACCGTATCGCCCGACTCGATGATCTCGCGCTGGCGCTCGATCTCCGCCCTGATTCCACGCTCGATGAAGCGGAACGAGTTCATGTTCTTCAGCTCCGTCTTGACCCCCAGCTCCTCGCTGCCGGCCGGGCGCAGCGAGATGTTCGCGTCGCAGCGCAGCGAGCCCTCCTCCATGTTCACGTCGCTGACGCCCAGCTGGCGCAGCGTGGCGCGCAGCAGGCGCAGCCACTCGCTGGCCTGCTCGGGCGAGCGCAGGTCGGGCTCGGTGACGATCTCCGCCAGCGGCGTGCCGCCGCGGTTGAAGTCGACGACGCTCGTGTCCGAGCCGTGGATCCGTCCGCTCTCGCCGACGTGGATCAGCTTCGCCGCGTCCTCCTCCAGGTGCACGCGGTGGATGCGCACCTCGCCGAGGCGCCCGCCGAGGCACAGCGGCTCGTCGTACTGGGAGATCTGGTACCCCTTCGGCAGGTCCGGATAGAAGTAGTTCTTGCGGTGGAAGATCGAGCGCGGCGCCAGCTGCGAGCCGAGCGCCAGGCCGATCATCAGGCCGAAGTGCACCGCGCGCTCGTTTGCCACCGGCAGGCTTCCCGGCAGCCCCAGGCAGACCGGGCACGTGCGCGTGTTCGGCGGCTGGCCGAACGACAGCTCACAGCCGCAGAACATCTTCGTCGCCGTCGCCAGCTGCACGTGGATCTCCAGGCCGATGACCGGCTCCAGCGCCGCCCCGGAGTCGCTCGCCGCCGCCGACGCATCGGCGCTCACCGGGCCGGCGCCCGCCGTGCCCTCAGACACGCGCCCGGCCCTCGGGGAAGCCGATCGCCTGCTCGAGCGCGTGCGCGGCGTCGAGCAGGCGGTTCTCGCTGAACGCCGGGCCGGCGATCTGCAGGCCGACCGGCAGGCCGCCCCCATGCGGCCCGACCGCGTCGCTGGACTCGCTCAGGCCGCAGGGAATCGAGATCGCCGGTATGCCCGCGAGCGACATCGGCACGGTGAAGAAGTCCGAGAGGTACATCGACCACGGATCGGCCGTCTTCTCGCCGAGCGCGAAGGCAACGTTCGCCGACGTCGGCGTGACGATCAGATCGACGTCGGCGAAGGCCGTCCTGAAGTCCTCGGCGATCTTCGTGCGCACGCGCTGGGCGCGCCCGTAGTAGGCGTCGTAGTAGCCCGAGGACAGCGCGTAGGTGCCGAGCATTATGCGCCGCTTGACCTCCGCCCCGAAGCCGTCGTGGCGGGTGCGCGTGTACATGTCCAGCAGGCCTGTCGAGTCGGTCGCCCGCACGCCGTAGCGAACGCCGTCAAAGCGCGCGAGGTTGGAGCTGGCCTCCGAGGAGGAGAGGATGTAGTACGCCGACAGCGCGTGCGCGGCGTGCGGCAGGTGGACCTCCTGCACGCTCGCCCCCAGCTCCTGCGCGAGCGCCAGCGCGCGGTCGAACGCCGCGCGCACGCTCGGCTCGACTTCTGCGCCGGCGAAGTCCGCTCCCGGGTTCTGCAGCTCGGCGGGCACGCCCAAGCGGACGCCGTCGAGCCGCTCGGCGCGCGGGCGCTCGATCTCCTGCGGGAACTGCAGCGACGTCGCATCGCACCGATCGCGGCCGATCATGTGCTTGAGCAGCAGCGCCGCGTCGGTCACGTCGCGCGTCAGCGGCCCCGCCTGGTCAAGCGATGAGGCAAAGGCGATCATCCCATAGCGCGAGATCGCCCCGTAGGTGGGTTTGAGCCCGACGATCCCGCACATCGCCGCCGGCTGGCGGATCGAGCCGCCCGTGTCGGTGCCCAGCGCCCACGGCGCCAGGCCTGCGGCGACAGCCGCGGCGCTGCCGCCCGAAGATCCACCCGGCACACGCCCGCGGTCCCACGGGTTCAGCGCCGGGCCGAACGCCGAGTTCTCGTTCGACGAGCCCATCGCGAACTCGTCCTGGTTGGCCTTCGCCAGCAGCGTCGCCCCCGCCGTTTCCAGCCGCTTTACCGCCGTCGCCGTGTACGGCGGCCTGTACCCCTGCAGGATGTGCGAGCCCGACTGACTGGGCACGCCCTTCGTGCAGAACAGGTCCTTGACAGCCAGCGGAACGCCTGCGAGCGGACCGTCCGAGGCGTCCGCGACGCCCTCGGCGACCCACGTCAGGCAGTTCAGGCCGCCGCCCTCCACGTCCCCCCCGTGCTCGGCCGCGCGCCGGCGATAGAACGCGAACAGCTCCGCCGCGCTGAGGTCTCCCGCCTCGATCTCCGCAATCGCCGCGCTGGCCGACAGGTCGAGCATGTCGGTCGCGCTCATGCCTGCGGGCTGGGGACGAGGAATCCCTCGTCGCCCACCTCCGGCGCCTGCTCGAAGGCGACCTCGCGTGGCAGCGACGGGCGCGGCTCGTCGGGCCGCAGCGCACCCGTGACCTCGACCACGTGCAAGGTCGGCGCCACGTCGTCGAGCGACAGCTCGCCGATCTTCGCGACGTGGTCGAGCACGGCCGACAGCTCGCGCGCCATCGGCTCGATCTCCTCGTCGCTCAACGCCAGGCGCGCGAGGCGCGCCACGTGCAGAACCTCGTCACGCTCGATCACGGCCGTGGATTCTATGCGCCGTCGCCGGCGCCCTGGGGGTCGCCCGTCAGCCGGTGTTCTGCGCAGGGGGCGGCAAGTCGTCCTCGTGTGCTCGCGGGGGCGGCGTGGCGTCGCCGGCGACGGTGAGCCCGCTGAACGCCGCCTGCGCCGGATCGTGGACAGCCGTCGCCGACGAGCTTTCCGCGCGAAGCTGCAGGTAGCCGCCGGCGGCGATAGCCAGCGCCGCGATCAGGCCGAGCCAGATCCCGAGCTTGATGTCTGCGGAGGCGCGAAAGCCGGGAAAGCTCGTGCTCGCGACCGTGTGATGGACGATCCGATAGAGGATCAGCAGCGCCGACAGCGCGCCCAGCAGCATCACGATCGCGCCCGGCTGCAAGGCGGTGTGCAGCCGCCTCGCCGTGGCGATCGCGACGACCGACGCGAGCGCAACGACGATCGTCAGCAGCCAGACCCAGCGACTGTCCGTGAACGTGTCCCAGCCGGTCGAGCTGCTGCTCGCGCCGGTGAGATTGCTGCCGGGGAGCGTGCCGCTGATGCTCTCGCCGAACCAGTTGAAGAAGAACATGAAGACGAACAGCGCGATCGCAGCGCCGGCGACCAGCCGGTCGGCGCGGCGCAGGCGGCTGAGCTGCAGGTTCATCCGCTACGGCCGCGGACGTATCTCGGGCGTCGCCGGCTCGTACAGCGAGCCGCGTTCGTCGTGGACCGCCTGCCACGCCCCCGCGAAGATCGCCGCGACGCCCGCCAGCGCCAACCAAGCGCCTGCGCACACCCCGGTGGCGTGGTCGGGCCGCTCCAGCACGCGCACGACTGCCGCGATCAGGCCGGCCATCCCCAGCGGGATGCACCACACCGCGGCCGCGACCGACACCGCGGCGCTGCGCTCGGCGAGCGTGCCGAAGAACAGCGACAACGCGCCGGCCGTGGCCACGAGCAACAGGACCACGCCGGGGCCAAACGTGTCCCACGCATCCAACGTGCCCGACGAGGAGCCTTCGTACCACGCCAGCATCAGCGAGACGATCACGCAAACCGCCCCCGCGAGCGCGAGCAGCTCTCCGCCACGCACCTTGGCGATGCTCATGCCGCGCCTTCCGCCTGGCGCTCGGCCGCCAGCAGCGTGTTGCGCAGCAGGAACGCGATCGTCATCGGCCCGACGCCGCCGGGCACCGGCGTGATCGCCGACGCGACCTCCGACACCGCCGCGAAGTCGACGTCGCCGACCAGGCCGCTCTTGTTGTGAGCCTCCTGCGGCGTCAAACGGACTTGGCCGACGTCGATCACGACCGCACCCGGCTTGACGAAGTCCGCGCCGATCATCCGCGGACGTCCGACCGCGGCGATCAGCACGTCGGCGCGCGCGCAGACCGACGCCAACTCGCGCGTGCGCGAGTGGCAGACGGTCACGGTCGCATTCTCCGCGAGCAGCAGCTGCGCCATCGGCTTGCCGAACAGGTTCGAGCGGCCGACGACAACTGCTTCGGCACCCTCCAGCGCCACGCCGGTCTGGGCAAGCAGCTCCATCACGCCCATCGGCGTACACGGGCGCAGGCCCGGTCGCCCGAGCGAGAGCAGCCCGGCGTTGACGGGCGTCAGCCCGTCGACGTCCTTGTCGGGCTCGACCAGCGCCGTCAGCGACGAACCGTCGAGATGGTCGGGCACCGGCAGTTGCAGCAGGACCCCGCTGACCGCGTCGTCGGCGTTGAGCACCTGCAGCTCCTCGGCCACCTGGTCAAACGACGCTCCGGCAGGCAGCCGCCGGTCAAACGGCGTCATCCCCACCTCCGCGCACGCGCGCTGCTTGCCGCCGACATACACCGCCGATGCCGGATCCTCGCCGACCAGCACCGTCGCCAGGCCGGGTACGCGGCCCGTGACCCGCTTGAACGCCGCGACCTCCTCGCCGAGCTTTGCGCGCACGCCCGCGGCGATCGCCTTGCCGTCGATGATGCTCGCGCTCACGGCGCGGATGCTACGCGCTGCGCTGGCGGCCCGGCGGCACGTGTGCGCGCCGGCTTCAGCGGCGGCTGACCGGCGCGTACTCGGCCATCAGCTTGCGTTCGGAGCCGTCGCCGGCGAAGCGCACGACGATCACCCCGTCGGGCTCCACACCCGTCACCACACCCTCGCCGAAGGCCGCATGCACGACGTCCTCGCCGAGGCGGAACGCGCTCGCCACCGCCGCCTGCGAGCCGCCGGAGCTCGCCCACTCGCCCGACGGGGAGCTGCGCGGGGCCAGCGGCCGCGCGCCGCGCCCCACACCCGCCGTGATCGCACCGCCGAGCCGGCCCGCGCGCAGACGGTCGCTCGGCTGCAGCTCGTCGAGCAGCTCCGCCGGAATCTCATTCAGGAAGCGGCTGCGCAGGCCCGACGTCTGCGCGCCGAACACCGCGCGGCGCATCGCGCAGGTGAGATAGAGCTCGCGCATCGCGCGCGTGACGCCGACGTAGAACAGCCGCCGCTCCTCCTCCAGCCCGCCCTCGTCGAGCGCGCGCGAGTGAGGGAATACCCCCTCCTCGCAGCCGGCGATGAACACGATCGGATACTCCAGCCCCTTTGCGTTGTGCACCGTCATCAGCGTGACCAGGCCCTCGTCGTCGCTGCGCGAGTCGGCGTCGGCGACCAGCGAGACCTCCTGCAGGAAGACGTCCAGCGTGTCGTTCTCGGGCTCGGCCGCGGCATCGAACTCGCGCCCGACCTCGACCAGCTGCTCGAGGTTCTCGAGCCGTCCCTGCGCCTCGATCGTGCGCTCGGCCTCCAGCGCCTCGATGTAGCCGCTCTGCGCGAGCATCGCCTCCAGCAGATCGCCGACCGGCACCGCGCGCGAGCCCGCCGGCGGCTCGTCCTCGCGATCGGCCGTGCCGTCGTCGGTCGCCGTGCCCGCCAGTACGCGCAGCTCGGCCATCGTGTCCATGAAGCGCCCCAGCGCCTTGATCGCCGCCGTGCCCAGGCCCGGCACCTGCTCCGGCGCCGCCGCCGCCTGCCACACCGAGATGTCCGCCGCGTCGGCGTGCGCGAGGACGCGCGCCAGCGACGTCTGCCCAAGTCCCCGGCGCGGGGAGTTCGCGATCCGCCCGAAGCTGACGACGTCGTATGGGTTGGCCAGGAACTGCAGGTAGGCGATCGCGTCTCTGATCTCCGCGCGCTCGTAGAACTTCGTCCCGCCGATCACCTGATAGGCGATCTCGCGACGCACCAGCGTGTCCTCGATCACGCGCGACATCGCGTTCGTGCGGTACAGCACCGCGATCTCCGAGCGCGATGCGCCCTCGTCGACCAGCCGCTCGATCTCCCCCACCACCAGGCGCGCCTCCGCGTGCTCGTCGCCGAGCGCGCGCAGGTGGATCTGGTCCCCTTGGCCGAGCTCGCTCCACAGGCGCTTGGCGATGCCGCCGCGGTTGTTGGCGATCACCGCGTTGGCCGCGCGCAGGATCGTCTCCGTCGAGCGGTAGTTCTGCTCGAGCTTGACCACGCGCGCGTCGGGGAAGTCGTCCTGGAAGTCCAAGATATTTTTGATGTCGGCGGATCGGAAGCTGTAGATGCTCTGCGAATCGTCGCCGACCACGGCAAGATTGCGGTGCCCGGGGATACTCGTGCGGTCCCCTCGGGCCGGGTCCAGACGCCCGCCGCCGACGAGCAGCTGTAGCATCCGGTACTGCGCGTAGTTGGTGTCCTGGTACTCGTCGACGAGCACGTGGCGGAAGGCCAGCGAATAGCGCTCGCGGACGTCCTCGAACAGCTCCAGCAGGTTGACCGTGCGAAACAGCAGGTCGTCGAAGTCCATCGCGTTGGCGCGATGCAGGTCGCGCTCGTAGAGCCCGTAGACGTCCGCGAGCATCTCCTCGAACGGCGAGCCGACCGCGTCGCGCAGGTCCGATGCAGCACGCAGGCGGTTCTTCGCCGCGGAGATCTGGTTGTGGATGGCCGCCGGCGTGTAGCGCTTGGGATCGACGCCCACCGCATCGGCGCAGCGCTTGGTCAGGCGCCGAGCGTCGGCCTGGTCGTAGATCGTGAACCGGCGCGTGTAGCCGAGGCGCTCGGCCTCTGAGCGCAGGATGCGCGCGCACGCCGCGTGGAAGGTCATCAGCCACATCCCGCGCGTGGCGCGACCCAGCAGCTGCCCCACGCGCCCGCTCATCTCCTTGGCCGCCTTGTTCGTGAACGTGATCGCGAGGATCTCGTTGGACTGCGCCTGGTCGGTGTAGATCAGATAGGCGATCCGGTGGGTCAGCACGCGAGTCTTGCCGCTGCCCGCGCCGGCGAGGATCAGCAGCGGTCCCTCGCCGTGCGTGACCGCCTCGCGCTGGGGCTCGTTGAGGCCCTCCAGCAGCTCCTGCAGGTGCTCGGCATGGGGATTTACGACCATGCCCTCAGCATAGGTGCGCGCTCGGCCGACGCGCCCGGCGGCACGGTCGATCCTCCGCCGTCAGCCTCCCGCCGGGTTGGGCCCCTTGACCGTGCGCAGCGGACGCACCTCGGCGACCGGCTCGGGACTGTCCTCGGAGAGATCTGCGACCGTTCTTTCCAGCGCCCCGATGCGGCTGGCCAGGCCCTGGATCGCCTCGGCGATCGGATCGGGCAGATGGATCCAGTCGGCGTCCGGGCCCTCCGGGCGACGCCCTTCCACGCGCACCGGATGTCCGGGATTGCCGACGACCGTCGAGTTGGGCGGCACGTCGGTGATCACCACGCTGTTCGCGCCGATCTTCGCGCCGTGGCCGATCGTGATCGGGCCGAGCAGCTTCGCGCCCGAGCCGATCGTCACGTTGTCCTGGACCGTCGGGTGGCGCTTGCCCGTGGCAAAGCCCGTGCCCCCCAGCGTGACGCCCTGATACAGCGTCACGTCGTCGCCGATGTCCGCCGTCTCGCCGATCACCACGCCCGTGCCGTGGTCGATGAACAGCCCGCCGCCAATGCGCGCGGCCGGATGGATCTCGATCCCGGTCAGCATGCGCGTGAGCATCGAGATCAAGCGCGGCAGCAGCGCCACCCCGGCGGCGTCCAGTGCGTGGGCGACGCGGTGGGCCAGCAGCGCATGGATCCCCGGCCACGTCGTGAGGATCTCCAGCTGCCCCACTTCGCGCGCGGCCGGGTCGCGCGTGCGCGCGGCCTGAATGTCGCAACGCAGCTCCTTGACCACCCGCGCGAGCTCGAAGCCGACCATCTGCAAAGCGTAGCCGAGATAGTTGACCGTGCAGCGACTTCTTCTAGGGTGCGAAAAAAGCCTGTGAGACGTAGCGCTCGCCGGAGTCGGGCATGATCACGACCATCCGCTGGCCCTTGGACTCCGGGCGTGCCGCGACCTGCAGCGCGGCCCACAGCGCGGCGCCGCAGGAGATGCCCGCGAGCAGGCCCATGCGTTTTGCGCACGTCCACGCGGTTTGGATCGCGTCGTCGTCGGACACGGCGATCACCTCGTCGAGCAGCTCGCGGTTGAGCACCGGCGGGACGAAGCCCGCGCCGATCCCCTGGATCCGATGCGGGCCTGGCTGTCCGCCCGAGAGTACCGCTGAGCCTCGCGGCTCGACCGCGACGATGCGCAGATTGGGGTTGCGCTCGCGCAGGTACTCGCCGACACCCGTGATCGTCCCACCGGTGCCCACGCCGGCGACGAGCACGTCCACGCGACCGTCCAGCGCGCGCTCGATCTCCGGGCCGGTGCGTTTGCGATGCGCCTCGGGGTTCGCCGGGTTGGTGAACTGGTCGGGCAGGAACACGTCGTCGTCGCTGGCCAGCGCGCGCGCTGCGTCGACCGCCTCTGACATGCCGCCCAGCGACTCCGTCACCTCCACGCGCGCCCCGTACAGGCGCAGCAGGCTCTCGCGCTCGCGGCTCATCCCCTGCGGCAGCGTGAGCACCAGCTCATAGCCCTTCGCCGCACACACGAACGCCAGCGCGATCCCCGTGTTGCCGCTGGTCGCCTCGACGATCGTCGTGCGCCCCGGCTCGATCCGTCCTTCGGCCTCCGCCGCCTCGATCATCGCCACGCCGATGCGGTCCTTGACGCTGCCGCCCGGGTTAAACGACTCCAGCTTGGCGAACAGCTGCACGCCGTTATCGGCCGCCGGCGTTCGGGCGAGCATCGCCACGAGCTCCACCAGCGGCGAGTCCCCGACAAGCTCTGCAATGTTGATCGGGATTCGGGCCATAGGCCCACGACAATAGTGCAGCGTGCCCTTGCGCTACACCCGTCGGCGCGCTAGTGGCCGATGGTCGCCGCTTTGCGCGTTTTCTTCACGCTCAGGCGGACGCTCGCCGTCTTGCCCAGCTTGGGCACCGGGGTGGTTCTCAGCACGGCCAGGCTCGCGTTCAGTTTTCCGTGGCCGGCGACGAACAGCGTCTGACCCAGCTTGTTCAGCTTGATCTTCACCACCTGGCTCTTGCCCGGCGCGATCGAGAAGCGTGCGCCGCCGATGCTCTTCATCTTGAAGCGCTTGCCTGTGAGCTTCTGCTTGTAACGCAGCGTCACCGTCCCGCGGCACTGCCCCGAGCCTGTCCGCAGGAGCCTGATCGCGGCGCTGGTGTGCAGCGCCACGACGACGTGCTTGCTGCGCAGCGAGACCCGGCAGGCCGCGCCGGCGGCTGCGGCGCTGGCGCCCAGCACTCCGCCGCTGGGCGATTGTGAGGTCTTCGGCGATTGCTGCGGGGGATCGGACGGACCTTTTTCTGTCGGTTCTTTTTCTTTGCCGTGGACTTTCGTCGGCGATTCGAAGCGGAACCGGTCAGCCGTCGAGATCGCGCTCGTGCCGCTTGCCGTCTGCACCGTCACATCGACGACACCTTCCGACGATTGCGGTGTGACGACCCGGATTTCCGCAGCCGTTGCCACTTCGACGTCTCTCGCCGCCTTGGAACCGAACATGACGACGGGCGGGGCTTCTTCGGCTTCTTCCTGGTCGGGGAAGTTGCTGCCCGCGATCGTCACCGGCGTGCCGCCTTCGGTCGACCCGCGTCCCGGCATAACGTTGGCGATGGTCGGCGGTCCGACGAGGGCTTCCTTTGAGAACACCCACGCCGCCCCCGCTTTTTTGCCGTCGCGCGAGGCGCCCACGGCCGCGACTTCGCCGTCGCTCGACAGCGCGACGCTCGAGCCCAGCCACCCCTTGCCGATCGCTTCGGTCCCCCCCAGCGAGGCGCGCGGCATCCACGTTGCGCCCGAGCGCGTGAACCTGGTGGCCGATCCAAGGCCCGTGCGCGTGTGCGGGGCGCCGATCAGCGCCTCGCCACCGTCACCCGACACCGCGAGGCTGGCGCCGAAGTGCCCTCCGCCGACTTCCGGGCCCTGCAGCTTTGCTCCCAGCTGGCTGAAGGTCGAGCCCGAGCGCGAGAACGTCCAGACCGCGCCGCGCTCTTCACCGTCGTCCTGGGCTCCGATCAGCGCCGTGGCGCCGTCGGCCGAGAGCGCCACCGTCCGGCCGAAGTGACTGTTTTCGGGGCTCTCGCCTTCCCCCGTCAGCTTGCTTGCCTGCTGGGTCCACGCCGCTTCGTTGCGCGTGAACGTCCACGCCGCCCCGGTGGAGTGCGAGTCGCCCGGCCCACCGACCAGCGCGGTGCTCCCATCGCCCGACAGCGCGACGCTGCGACCGAAGTGAGCCAGCGTGCTCGCTTCGGAGTCCAGCAGCGCGAGCTGGCGCGTGCAGGCGGAGCCTGAGCAGGTGAAGACCCACGCCCCGCCGCGACCGCTCACCGCCGACGGAACCCCGACCAGCGCCAGGCTGCCGTCGGCCGACAGCGCGACGCTCTTGCCGAAGCGGCCTTCGTTGCCCTCGCCGGCCCCGGTCAGCGCTGGACCTCTCGACCATTCCTGTCCCGAGCGGGTGAACACCCATGCCGTTCCCGCCGTCGACGTCGCCGAGGGATCGCCGATCAACGCCGTGTTGCCGTCCGCCGACAGCGCCACGCTGCTGCCGAACGCGCATTCGCCGGCTTCGTCGATCGATTCTTCAGCGCATTCTTCGCCGCTGGGTTCTTCGACGGGCGCAGGGGCTGTGAGCGGCGCTTCACCTTGTTTCGTCCATTCCCCGCCAGAGCGCGCGAACACCCACACGGCGCCCCGCGATGCGTTGGCGCGTGGCGCGCCGATCAGCAGCGTGCTGCCGTCCGCCGACAGCGCCGCGCTCGCGCCGAAGCGCGCTTCTTCTTGTCCTCCGACGAGCTTGGCGCCTTTCTGGATCAGCGGGTCGATCGCCAGCGGATAGCGCGCGCCGGTCGCGTCCACGTGGAGCAGAAGCCTCCCGGTCGCCAGCCCGAGCCAGCTGTGCAACCTGCGCCCCGAGGCATCTGTGGCGACGAGCGCACCGTAGCTGAGCGACGTTTGCGCGTGGCGCAGGAGGATGCTGCGAGCGTCGCGCGAAAGCGTCGCCCGGGCATTGCCCGAGAGCGACATCGTCAATGTCAGCGGGCCGCTGTCAGCGCCGGCCGGCGAGCGCGAGATCGTGAACCCCTGCTCGATGCCCATCGGCCCGTTGCGGTACCACTCGCCGAGCTGCGGTCGGGCGTAGCTGACACGGTTGCCGTGCGCGGTCGGCGCGGATTGGCCGAGCGGCAGCGAAGACGAGTCCGAGCCGATCGCCCGCACGCTCATCTGCAGGCTGACGCTGCCAGCGGCGATCGCGACGCCGGAGCGATCGAAGCTGACCGTCAGGCCCTGGGCGCGGTTGGCGGTCTGAAAGCCGTCGCCCGACGGGATCGCACGGAACGCCGCCATGCTCGCCGCAAGCTCGCCGGAGATCTGCGCCTGCGCGGCCAGCGGCAAGCTGCTCACAGCGGCGGAGTGCGCAAGCGCCTGTGCATGTCCGAACGACCGCGTCGGCGACGGGCGACCCACCGCCGGGCCTCCAGGCGCGAGGATCACAGCCAGCGCGATCAGCGCCGAGGTCAGCGCAGCCAGCAGCAATGCGCGCCACGAAACCGTGGCGCCCATCGATCGGGGTCGCACCCATGCCCCTTCCATCGAGCGATCCGTCGCCTCAAGCGGACTCAGTGGTCCGAGATCCATTGCCCTCCGTAGTCGTGCGTTGCTCTAACGCCTGTACACCCGCCAAACCTGCCTATCTCCACGACGACGTAGTACCCACGCTGTCTCAAGAGGCAAAGTAAACGCAATCTGACGTGAAGTCAACGGACGTACCAGATCTTGGCCAGCGGTCCCACGGGGGCACTTTGGGACTGGTCAGATCTTGTGCACCGCCAACAACGCGAGCGAGTCGCGGTTGCAGGTCGCCCGCCTCGCAGAGGACCTCTACGTAGACCGGCTGGCCGCGCTGAGCGTCGAGGCGGAAGTCCAGGACGCGGAGCGAGCAGCGCCGCAGTGGGAGTCCTCGCCCCCACTGCGGCCTGCTTTATCTGCCCGGGGTCAACTCGTTAGGTGCACTTGAACAATGT
>JADGPP010000143.1 GCA_017882375.1 Solirubrobacteraceae bacterium
GAGGGTGGAGGCGATGAGTAGCCGGAACCACCGGATCGACGAGATCGCGGCGGGCGAGATACGCCCGCCGCTCCGCCCGCTCGACGGGCCGCTCTTGCGTCCCGAGCGGGTCGCCGCGCTGCTCTCGGTCAAGACGAGCTGGGTCTACGACGCGGTGCGCACCGGCAAGCTGCCGTGCATACGGGTCGGGCGGCACATCCGATTTACGCGGGCGATGCTCGAGCAGTGGTTGCAGCAGTGATAGATCGGGCCGGGCGCCCCGTCGACAGGTGATGGCGGTGGTGATCGATTGGGCGGCTCGGCATTCATCCCTGCGAGACACGGATCCTATATCTTCAAATCATGATTGGGGGACGCATATCGCACGGGCTGCCGCGAAGCTTCCGAAACGCGGGTGTAGTCCGAGCGATAGCGATGAGACCGCTTAATGATCTAACTGAGCAAGCTCGATATACTCATGTTCATCATGCCTATGGCCACCGTCCAACCAGGGCTCATCGGTCACGTTGCCGAGGAGGCCGAACTCTCGCCGGAGGCAGTCGAGCTGGTGCTGCAGCTAACGGCAGACAGCATTCAGCAGGCTACTGAGCGTCACGCTGAGATCCACCTAACGGTTGGGAGCGGAAAGACCGCGGTGCTCGTCACGCTGATGATGGCTCTTGCTGCCGCCGAGCGCGAGGGGACCGTTGACGCTCCGACGATGGCGACATTGCGTGCCATCAGGAACCTTGTCGCGCACGGCCGGGCAGGCGACGAGCTCGTCGAGGCACTGATGCCCGAAGGCCTCACGGTCCCGACGCCGGCTGCCGTTCTACAGGCACGACGGAACGCCGAGGCGCGGAGCGCGCTGCTTACCGAGTTCGGTGCCCTACGTAGCCAGGACGTCGCCGACCTGGCGGAGTCTCGAGCGACAAACCGAGCTGCACTCGCGAATCGCTGGCGCACGGAGAACCGCGTGGTAGCGGTTCCCGTGGGAGATGAGCTCCTCTATCCGGGGTTCCAGTTCAACGCCGAGGGCAAACCGAAGCCGGCGATCGGACCAACCATCGACCTGTTGCGCTCCGATCCTCACACCACCGACTGGCAAATGGCACTCTGGTTCGTGACCCCGACAAGCTGGCTTGGAGGCATACGCCCCGTTGACCTCCTTGACGAGGACCCCGACGCCGTCATCAACGCGGCACGTCGAGAAGTCAGCGATCTTGCCGGCTAACACCGTCGTTCCTGCACCGCCAGATCCAAGTGAGCTGAACCCACTCATCCACGAGTGGGACGCCGGCCGGCCAATCCTGCGCTGCCACGACACCCGTTTCGCCGCGACAGAGTTCAACCGCACCGGATCCGAAGGGCGGTTTCGACCCGTGCGTAGCAAAGGACGGATCGTGGGAACCATTTACGGCGCCCAGGATGACGCAGGTGCGGTCGCCGAGTACGTATTCCGGCCCGTACCTATCGGTGCGGCCGTAAGACAGGTAGGACGTGCCCGCCTCGTGCCGATCATGATCTCCACGCTCGCCAGCAGCAGGACACTGCGCCTCGCCTCGCTGCACGGGAATGGCCTGCCCCGGGCCGGCGCAACGCGCGCGCAGCTCATCGACTCCGAGGCCGACCAGTACGCCGCGCTCGCCGCGTGGGGTCAGGCGCTGCACGACTGTCCGGCCACACCCGACGGCATCATTTGGCGCTCACGCCACTACGACGACTCCTACACGTTCATGCTGTTCGGGGACCGCGTACGCCGCCATGACCTCCAGGTAGTCGAGCCTCCGCTGCCCCTCGCCGTAGGACGTGGGCTCGAGCGCGTGATGGAGCTCGCCGAGCAAGCGGACATCACGATCATCGACTAAGTCGAGCCCGAGTTCACGCTCGACGTGGACGGCGCTAGTGCACTGTTCCTAAAGTCGCTTGCTCTTACAGGCTAGCTTTGCTGCCAGCATGTCGTTGCAGGTAGAAGGAGCGAGGAGCGGCACGAACCCGCGCTCTCTGCAAATCGTCCGACTGGGCAGCGTCGGGTAAGTTGACCCGGACGCTCGCTTCCGGCTCGAAGGAGGCGTCTCCGGCCAGCGGGGCCGGGCTAGTGCTCCTCGTCCAACTCGGTCGTCTCGTGGGGACCGGTTCGCACGGCCGCTCGCGAGGGGAAAGCAGGCGTGCCGGTCCGTCGGTGACGCGCACGACGCCTCCAGAATGCTGCCGACCCCTGGCGGGGGAGAATGCTGGGATGGGCCGTCACACCGCTGCCGTCTCGGATGGCGTTTCTGGGGTGCCAATGGGTTCGTCCGCGCTTGAGATTTCAGGCCTGACTCACCGCTTTGGCGAGCTCGAGGGCTCTGGCGGGTGGGCGGCGGAGGACCGTGCCCTCTGAGGCCCGCATCGCGCGCGAGCTAGGTACCAGCCCCTGGCGTTGGGCGATCGAGCATCGCGCTCGCCTGCTGGCCGGTGTCGCCCTCAGCGCGCTCGTGGTTGGAGGGTTGCTGCACCTTTCCGGCGCCGCCGACGCCGGCGACGCGGTCTGGCGGGCTGCGGTGGCGTTGCTCGCGGCCGAGCTGGCGATCGAGGTGGCCCGCACGATCGTCGTCGAACGCCACATGGGCGTGGACACGATCGCCCTGGTGGCGATGGTCGGGTCGCTCGCGCTCGGCGAAGAGCTCGCCGGGCTGATCGTCGGGATCATGTTCACTGGGGGCTCGACTCTCGAGGACCTGGCCTCGACCCGGGCGCGGCGGGAGCTGACGGCGCTCGTGCAGCGTGCGCCCAAGGTCGCTCAGCTGCGGGTCGACGATCGGGTGCAAGAGGTTCCGGCCGAACAGGTAGGGGTGGGCGACGTCATAGTGGTGCGAACGGGCGAAGTGGTCTCGGTGGACGGCACGGTGCTGAGCGCCGAGGCGGTCGTCGATACCAGCACCCTGAGCGGCGAGCCGCTCCCCGAGACCATCGCACGCGGCATGCCGGTGCTGAGCGGCGTTGCGAACGCGGGCGCGCCGTTCGAGGTCCGGGCCGACAGACCCGCGGCCGACAGCGCCTACGCCGCGCTGGTGCGGCTGGTCGAGCAGGCGCAGGCGCAGCGAGCGCCTTTCGTGCGCATGGCAGACCGTTACGCGGGCTTCTTCCTGCCTGCGACCCTGCTGCTCGCGGCCGGAGCCTGGGCGCTGAGCGGCGACCCGGTGCGAGCGCTCGCGGTTGTCGTGGTCGCGACACCGTGCCCGCTGATCCTCGCCGCCCCGATCGCGCTCGTCTCAGGCCTCTCGCGCGCAGCCCGGGTCGGCGTGATCGTCAAGGGGGCCGGGGCGATCGAGACGCTCGGCGAAGCCCGCACGGTTCTGTTCGACAAGACCGGCACGCTAACCGTCGGCACGCCCGACGTGCGCGAGATCGTGACCCGCGGCGAGGTGCAGGCCAGCGAGTTGTTGCGGCTGGCGGCCTCGGTCGACCAGATGTCCGCGCACGCCCTTGGTCAGGCGCTGGTGGACGCCGCGGGCAGGGCCGAGCTCAAGCTCGAGGTCCCGATCGACATCCGAGAGGATCCCGGCCAGGGGATCGAGGGCGCTGTCGACGGTCATCGCGTGTCGGTTGGCAGCCGGATGTTCCTACGTGCGGCCGGGGTATCGCCGGCCGAGGTCGCCTCGGCCACGATGCTCAGCGGATACGGGTCCGGAGAGGCCCACGTGCTGGTGGGAATCGACGGCCATCTCGGCGGGGTCGTCGTGATGGCCGACGAGCTGCGCCCCGACGCCGATCGCATCGTCGAGCGCCTGCGCGCCGAGGGCATCCGCCATGTGGCGATGGTCTCCGGGGACCGTCGCTCGGTCGCCGAGCGCGTCGGGCGTGAGCTCGGCGTGGACCGGGTCTACGCCGAGCAGTCTCCCGCCGAGAAGCTCGAGGTCGTCCGCAGCCTGCGTGCCGACCCGAGGCTACGCCCGGTCGTGATGGTCGGCGACGGCGTCAACGATGCGCCCGCGCTCGCGCTGGCGGACCTCGGCATCGCGATGGGGGCGGCCGGCGCGACGGTCTCTTCGGAGACCGCCGACGCCGTCATAACCGTGGACCGGGTCGACCGCGTCGCCGACGCCCTGCACGTTGGCCGCCGGGCGCTGTTCATCGCCCGCCAGAGCGTGATCGCGGGAATGAGCCTCAGCCTCGGCGCGATGTGCATAGCGGCCGCCGGGTATCTACCGCCAATCACGGGAGCGCTGTTTCAGGAGGTCATAGATCTGGCCGTGATCCTCAATGCGCTGCGCGCGCTCCGTGGCTGAGACGCGCCTGCGACGTAGGCGCAACTACGAGGAGCTAGGTCGTCCATGACTGGACGATCGCTTCACAGTGGGCCTCCAAATGGTACTTCGACAATGAAGAAACGCTTCGGACGATCTCAGCCCGCACGGCCCACGCCTGTCCGTCCGCTCGTGGCAATCGGAGCGCCGTTGGCCCAGTCGATCTCCAGGGACCACGCCCGAGATCGAACGGACCGGTCAGCCGCGCCCGCCATCGGGCCCGCGTCGCGTACTGCTGCCACACTGATGCTTAGGACGGCATTGCGAGCGTGCGGGGCGCTGGCCCGACGCTGCCGCTCTGGAGATGCTCGAGCGCGTCGGCTGAGGACGGCGAGACGCCTGCTTCGCCCGGCGTAAGCGGTCGTGTCGCGAGCCTGTGCCGGTACGACCCCGTTTCGTCCGTTTCGACAGTCTCGATCCCGGCGACAGACGCGCCTGCTCTTGTTCGATTGCGGTAGTCAGCGACGGCGGCGACGGGCCGTTACGGACCGACGGCTTAGCGCGTGATGGTGACCGCGCCGCCGGCGGGAGACGAGGAGGTTCAG
>JADGPP010000033.1 GCA_017882375.1 Solirubrobacteraceae bacterium
CCGTGATCCGGTAGATGCTCGAGGCCAACCACCGCGAGCCGGCTCCAGCCGCGCACAATCGGCGAGCAGGCAGCCATGGCAGCAGAATAGGTGCGCGTCATAGGCTCAAGCATCGACAGGAATCTTGCCCGTTTAGCGCTGCCGCATGAGCGCAACGGGGGTTTGGCACCCTACAGGGCACACGCCCGCTTACGCCGGATGAAGCAGGCGTGATCGCGTCGTCGGCCCCAGCACTTCCCTGTCGTCCCAAGCGGGGCCACGAGAAACGGTACGGTTACTCGCTCACACACCCACACCGAACGGCTTTTCGCCGTGGGAAAGATCAGGCGGGATGGCAACGCTGTTTGGGTTCCACGAGGTAGACGACGTCGACCACTGGCTCAGTTCACCGAAGCGAGAGGAAGTCTTTGGGCCTCTGGGAATCACGGTGCGCACCTTCCGAGACCCGGAGGGTTCGAATCGGGTCGGGCTGATCGTGGACGTCCCCGACATGGCTGCCTTTGAGGAAGTCATGCAGTCTGAGGCGGGAGCCGATGCGATGAAGTTCGACGGGGTTCGCCCCGAGACGCTGCTGATACTCACCGAGGGGTAGCCCTGGCTCCTTCGGTCGCCCGGCTTCATGGTCGGCGCCGCCGGGGGTTGGGGATCAGGCCGCGATCAAGTCCACCACGGATCAAGAACGCAGTGCTCATCGACGCGACGGCACTGGGCGCGACAGCCTCCCGCACTGCTGCTCTTGGGGGGCGAGCGAGCGTTTCAGTAGCGAAGCTCCACGCTGTCGCTCGGACGGACCGGGGGGTTTATGCGACACCCACGACGACGAGCGAGCGTTTCCGAGAGCTCCGGACGTGGGTCGTCCACGACCGCTTGCGTGGAGGGAGGCGGCAGTCTGCGTTTGGTCGCTCGAGGCGCGAGCGCCGAGGTCGGCGCTCGCCGAGCCGCTCCTCGATCCCTGCGCCGGCGGTGAAAGAAGCACGCCAGAACGGTGCCGACTCCAAGCCGACCCAGGCGACACGGCCCACCCCACATGCTCATGGGGCGGGCCGTGGCGGCGCGGGGGCTATTTGGTGATCTTGATGATCCGCTCCATGCCCAGGCGTGTGTGCTCACGTCCATCCTGCGTATTCATGAAGCAAACCTCGACATAGACGCCGGGCTTGGCGGTGATCGTCTCTTGCTGGAAGGCTTCGTGCGACAGCGGCCCGGTGAAGCCCCCGGGTGGGCCGATAATCAGCTTTTCCAGCTGCTTTTCCTTTCCCGCGAGCAGCAGCTTGAGGGCCTGCTTGGCCGCCTGCATGTTCTTCACGGGCGCCACGAGGTTCATGTGAACGAGATAGCCTTCGTTTTCGAAACGAACCAACTCGCCGTCGTGCAGCGTACTCGGTCCGCGGAAGCCGAAGTCGATCGTGCGAATCGTGGCCTGCGGCGTCGGCAGCGTAGCGGGGGACGCGACAGCGGTCACGGTGAAGGGTGCTTTTAGCTTTGGCGGACCTTCTCCCGCACCCCCGAGGGCGACGTACTGACCGGGCTGCAAGATCGTCTGCGCTTCGCTCACCTTGCCGGCAGTGGCTTCGGCGTCGAACACGATCGAGCCGTACTTGCTCGACTTGTTGGGGTCCTTGCCGGCGCCGCTCTTGAGGGCACTTTCGATTTCCGCGACGGTGACGCCGGGCTTCATGAGAAACAGGATGGCGGTTGCTTCCTTGACGCCGCTGGCAGTCGACACGACGTTGACTGCACCCGACTGCTTGGTGCCCCCAACGGTGATCGACGACTTGGTGATCGTGAGCGTTAGGGTGGGAAGCGTCGACGCCTGCGCGGACGCCACCGCGACCAAGCTCACGACAGCGAAGAGAGACGCTACGAACACGCCCCTCAGCGGACAGCGACTGAAGCGAGATGACATGAGGTTGATCCTTTCGGTTGACCTGCGGCAAGAACCGACACCGAGCAGATCACTCTCAAGGGCGGAGCAGCCCTGCCCCCCGGAGAGCGTGTCCCCCCGATTCGCAGACCCTACCGGTTGATCAACACATAGAGCGCGGCGCTCATCGACACGATACGTCGACGCGACCGACTCCACCCTGTCGCGCGGGCAACCATCTCGCAAATCGGCGCGGTAACTCAGACCAGGCGCACGCAGCCGTCGGCCGCGACCGTCACCGCAAGCACGTCGCCGGCTGAGAGCAGGTCCCTGGCAGCTTCTTTGCCGACGCGGATGACCCCCGAGCGCTCCTTCTCGCCGTAACGCGGGTCCCACCGACAAGTGAGGCCTCGGCTGCCATTGCCCGCCGTCGGCGTCGCGTGCGAGCACACGCCGGGCCGATCCGGCGCTGTAGCAAATCAGCCCGACCCGTACCTTACTGGACAGGCTGTTCAACGCCAGCAGGCGCGGCGTTGGCGTTGCACTCGCGCGCTGCCACCAGTTGGCTCGGCGACTCTTCGCCCGTGAGCCGGCTGGTAGCGAGTTGACGATTGGGCCACAGATGTCTGAGCCTGATGCGCGGTGCTCGCGGGTCCAGCTAGCGGGAATGCTCGCCCAGGTGCAATGAGCCCGCTGCCGTGGCGCCGCTCAGCGCACGCATCGCCGGCATGACCTCGCTGGTCACGAGCCCGTGCTCGCTCGTCAGCTCGTCGACGATCGCAAACGAGCGTGCGATGCGCTCGGGCGAGTCGATCGCGACCGTCACGACGGGCACGTGGCGGCGGATCTGCAGGAGCCGGTCGCCATGCGGCAGGCGATCGCCGTGAAAGCCCCAGATGCCGGTCACGCAGGTGGCGCCGGCGGAGTCCGACGCGCGCAGGCGGCGAACGATCTCCAGATGCAGCGGACGGCCCTCGTGCGTCGCGCTGTGCGAGCTGTAGACGGTCAGCTTCTGCCACAGCGATCTGCCGTGCTCGTCGCTGCGCGCGAGCTCGTGCGGCACTTCCAGCAGCTCGCCGTTGCGCTTGCACACACGCGCGCGCTCCAGCGTGATCAAGGGCTCGTGCAGCATGCGCCGGAGCTCGGGCAGCACGGCCGCGACGCGCTCGCGCGAGCCGACCGCTTCGATCATCAGCGGCACGTCGGCGTTGCGCGAGAAGAAGCGCGCTCGCTCGCGCCGCGCGCCACGCAGGCCGTCGACGCCGAGCAGCACGCTGGCGCCGCCGAGGCCGTGACGATGCAGCACGTCGCATATCGCCGCGAACGCCGCAGATGCGCCGACACGCTCGCGCCGCCCCACGAACACCGTCAGCTTCTCAGCATCCGTGCGCTCATCGTCGGTCGCTGCGATGGCGTCGGTCGCTGCGACGGCGTCGTCCGCCGAGGCCAGGCGTGCGCGCTCGAGTGTGATCAGCCCCTTGCGCTTGACCGCCAGGACGCGCGTCAGCAGCGACTCGATCCGCTCAGGCGTGTCGAGCGCGATCGAGACCACGGGCAGATCCTCTGACAGCGACAGCAGCCTGTCGGTGTGCAGATGATGCAAGCGCCCAAAGCCCTCGGCGCCGCGCAGCAGAACGCTCGCGCGCACGCCGTGCTCGGCGTAGATGTCGAGCAGCTCGTCGGCCAGCAGCCGCCGCGGGGTGCGGTCACGCTCGCCGAAGTACGTCGTCAGCTTCACGCACCGCTCGCTCATGCGTGCGCTCCGATGCTGCGCCCCAGCGCGGCAGCGCCGACGCCGACGAGCAGGCTCAGCAGCACGTTGAGGACGGCCGCCGGAGACTTCGCGTCCTCGGCGAGCCTGTGCGTCTCGAGCATCCACGTGGAGAACGTCGTGTAGGAGCCGAGCGTCGCCGTGCCCGCGAGCACGAGCGCGTTGCCCGTGACCGCCAGCCCGACCAGCAGGCCGAGCAGCAGCGAGCCGCTCGTGTTGACCGCCAGCGTGCCGAGCGGCAGGTCGCCGACCGCGCGCACCGAGATCAGCGAGTCGATCAAGAAGCGCGCGCTCGCACCAACGCCGCCGAGCAGCGCGACCGCGAGCCACGTCCACGCGCTCACGCGATCACCCGAACCCGGCGCACCAGCGCCGTCGCCGCGCAGATCGCGACATATCCGGCGAGGACGCTGCACAGCGCGTACGCGCTGGCCAACCCGTAGCGATCGTGGTCGATCATCTGAACGATCTCGATCTGCATCGTCGAGAACGTCGTGTAGGCGCCGCACAGGCCCGTGCCCAGCAGCGGGCGCCGGTACGTCGACTGTGGCAGGCGCTCCTGCAGGCGCGTGGCGAAGTACGCGAGCGCGAACGAGCCGCTGACGTTGATCGCAAACGTCGCCCACGGCCAGTCCGCGACGCCTGTCGAGAACGTGCGTCCGAGCCACACGCGCAGCAGCGAGCCGATCGCCCCGCCAAGGAAGATCGCGGCGATCTCACGTCGATCCAGATGCGGCATGTGCTCGGATGCTCCTCTCGCGGGTTGCGGAAGACTTCGCGAAAGGGGCCATCAGCCCGTTTGTTCCGGTGGGCGGTTCGGGGCTCGCCGCGCAGGCGAGTTCGCGTCAGGGCTCCATCTGACGGGCCAGACCCTAGCGCACAGCCGGTGCGTCGAGGGCATTTCGCGCCACGTATCGCCCCCCATCGCCGCGAGCCAGCAGGCCCATCAGCTCCAGCTCGCTCAGCGCCTGCAGCAGCGCTCCCGGCTCGGCGCCGTCGCCGATCAACTTCTGCGGGGTATCCATCCCCGCGCCGACGTTTTCCAGCACAGTCCGCAGCCGCGGCTCCAGCTGTGGCCGGACGTCGCGCGGCGCCTGCGCCGGGCGGCCGCAGTCGCAGAGCAGCTCGAGCACATCGGCTGCCCCGCTGACCAGCTGTGCTCCTTCGCGCAGCAGCGCATGGCTCCCGCACGATGCCCGCGAGCTGACACGACCGGGGACCGCGGCGACCGTTCTCCCGAGCGCCTGCGCAACGCGCGCGCCTGCCAGCTCGCGCGCGCTGTCACCGGCCTCGACGACGACCGTCACAGCGGCCGTCGCCGCGACGATCCGCGTGCCCGCTGCCGCACACCAGCGTCGCGGTGCGGTGCCGCACGGCAGCTCACTCACGGCGACACCGGCGCGCTTGATCTCAGCCAGCAGCGGGCGACGGCGAGCCGGCGCGGCCACATCCACGCCGCCGCCCAGAACAGATACCGCGCCTCCGCCGCCCTCCAGCGCGCCAGCCAATCCGGCCTGCCCGATTCCGTCCGCCAACTCGCCCGCGACCGTCACGCCGCTCGCCGCCAGTCCGCGCGCGAGCGTTCCCGCGATCTCGATCCCGTAGTCGGTGGCCCTGCCCGTGCCGACGATCGCGACGACCGGGCGCGCGGTCAGGCCCACCAGCCGCGTAAGTCCACCGGCGGCGAACAGCGTCGGCGCGATGGCGACAGCGCGCAGCGCCGCCGGGTAGCCGCGGTCGTGCCTGCAGATCTCCGCGATGCCGTCCACTCGCGCCAGCTCGCTCGGCTGGAAGCGAGCGTGACGCCCGCGCAGCTCCTCCAGGCGCCGGCCTGCGAGCGCCCGCATCAGCTCGTCGTCGCCCAGCGCCAGCAGATCGATCAGGCGTCCGTCCGCGCGGCAGTTGCAGTCCAGCGGCCCGCTCAGCTGCGCCAGCAACCAGCTGCGGCGCAGGCAGCTCGCGCACGCGGCGCGATCCGCAGCTTCCGAGCCGCCGGTCGTCATGCGGCCCGTTTGCCGGCGAGGCCTGCGTCGCCGCGCAGCGCGATCGCCGAGCCGAGGTCGCGCGCTCGCACCCGCCCGCTGGCGTTCAGATCGGCGATCGTGCGCGCCACCCGCAGCACGCGGTGCCGCCCGCGCGCGCTCAGCATTCCCCGCTCGCGCGCACTGCGCAGCATCGCCTCGCCGCGCTCGTCGAGCGTCACGCGCCTGCGCAGCACGGCCGCGTTCATGTGCGCATTCAGCGTCACACCGTCCTCGCGCAGGCGTGCGGCCTGACGCTCGCGCGCGTCGGTCACCAACTCACGAGCCCGCGCCGAGCCGATCGGCGCGGATGAGCCCAGGTCGTCCCCGGCATCGTGATCGAGCTGGGCGAGCAGGTCGATGCGGTCGAGCAGCGGGCCGCTCAACCGGCGCCGATGCCGCGCGAGCTCCGCTTCGCTGCACCGGCAGCGCTCACCCACGCCGGCATAGCCGCAGGGGCACGGGTTGGTCGCCGCGAGGAGCATGAAGCGGGCGGGGTAGATCGTCGAGTGCCGTGCTCGGACGATCGCCACGCGGCCATCCTCCAGCGGTTGGCGCAGCGCCTCGAGCACCGGACGCGCGAACTCCGACAGCTCGTCGAGGAACAGCACGCCGTTGTGCGCGAGCACGACCTCGCCGATCGAGTCCCGCCGCGCGCCTCCGATCAGACCGGCCGTCGTGATCGAGTGGTGGGGCGCGCGCCACGGCCGCTCGCCGACGAGTCCGCCCGCGACCGATCCGGCGATGCTGCGGATGCGCGTCACCTCGATCGCCTCCGTGCGGCTGAGCGGGGGCAGGATCGACCCGATGCGCTGCGCGAGCATCGTCTTGCCGGTTCCCGGGGGACCGCTCAGCAGGCAGTTGTGCCCACCGGCTGCGGCGATCACCAGCGCCCGCACGGCGTGATGCTGGCCGCGCACATCGCTGAGGTCCGGCCAGGCCTCGCTGGGCCCGACGGCGTCCGGCGTCCGCGCGAGCAGCGCATCGGCCTCCCCGCCGCAGAGCACGCGCACCGCGCTGCTCAAGCGTTGCGCCGGTGCTACGTCCAGACCCTCGACGAGCCGCGCCTCATGCGCGCGAGCCCCGGCGAGGATCAACCTGCCCAGTCCGGCCTGGCGCGTCGCCTGGGCGACCGCGAGCGTTCCCCGGCAGGGGCGCACCTCGCCATCGAGCGCCAGCTCACCGAACAGGACATGTCCGTCCAGTCGCTCGCGCGGAAGCTGGCCGCTGGCGGCCAGCAGCGCGCAGGCGAGCGCGAGATCCAGCGCAGCGCCCATCTTCGGCACGTCGCCGGGGGCGAGGCTGGCGACGATCCGCCTCGCCGGAAACTCATATCCCGAGTTGAGGATCGCCGCGCGCACGCGTTCGCGGGCCTCGCGAACGGCGGCGTCGGCAAGCCCGACGATCGTGAACGCCGGCAGTCCCGCGCGAACGTCAACCTCGACTGTCACATGCCGTGTGTGCAGTCCTTCGATCGTGAACCTCTACAAGTGCCCCCGTAACCCCTACGTTTATTGGGCGTCACCTACTCAGTAGGGCTCAGTCGGTGTCGGTAAGTGGCGCGAGGACTGGCGCGAATGGCGCGGGCGGCCGCGCCGGGCGCGCGGCCATTTGTGCATGAAAGCGCCGGGGGTGTTCGCGCGCGTCCGGGTTAGTTTCCTAGACAACCAACTCGCAGCGCGCGGTCGCCGCGTGATTCGGTAGAGTGGCTGTGCGCCCTTGAGTAAGGCGCGGTGTTCCTTTCAGGTTCGAGGTCATCATTTTGGTAGCCAGCGGCCGTCCTAAAGGGGCGGTCGTTTGCTTTGCCGTTTTCGCCCGCGCTATGCTGAGGGCAACCAAAATGCTGTACTCACGAAAGGCTTCACCATGCAAGACACGTCCACCGAGGTAGCGCTACCTCTCGACAAGGCGGACTGGACGAAGGACCACTGGAAGGCCGACACGGCCGCGCTCATAAAGCGTAGTGACGAAGCCACCGAACGCGCTATGGCAGAGAATGGCGGGCGACTCGACGGGATGCTCATATGCAATGACACCGGCAGCTATCTTGCGACGCCGGCCGACACCGAGATTGAAGAACGCTTCGACCGAGCAAGGCCCGGGTCAGACGAAGCCGTGGCGTTGTCCCGGCGGATCTACGCCGCCAGCGAGCGCCAGGACCAGGAACGGACACGATCACGGCGACAGAGCTGCGCGTGGCGTCCGAGCGGCATACGGAAGGGGATCGCGCGAGTCCATGCGCGCGCACGGCGCGGACTCCGCGGTGGTAAACCCGCGTCGCGCTCTAGCCGCACAAGCTCGCGTAGCTCCTGCAGCAGCGGCGAACCATCCGATAGTGACGGGCCGGGTGAAAGACCCCGGCAAGTAGCGATCCTCCCGGCCGCAAGCAACGCGCGGCCTACATGTAGCCACCAGCCGCGCCACGTCGCGGTCGTCCTGGACGATTGGCTGACCGCGATCGGGGGCCAGCGATGAGCGTGCGACCCTTGGATGAGCTCGGCCCCGTGCAGGGCGAGATACTCGCCGAGCGACAGGACATGTTTGCGGTCGACGTTCGCCGCAATGGGTTCGGCAGCTTCGATGTTGTGCTGCGCATCGACGGCAGCTATGCGATTCCATCATGGGCAGAGGACGCGGCCGAGTATTGGGCGCGGCAGCTCGGCGTGCCGCGGGTGGACTCATGAGCCCGCTGACCGATCTGACCAGGCCAACGAGCAACGGGGTAGCAGACTGCGACCCCGTACCGGCGCCCGTCGAGAGCTGGCCCGAGTTGGGCACGCGCGAGCTACCGGCCTTCCCGGTAGAGGCGCTGCCGGGCGACGTGCGGGCATGGGTAGAGGCCGTCGCGGCTGAGACTCAAACCCCGCTCGACCTTGCGGCGATGGCCGCGCTCGGAGTGCTCGGCGCCGCCGCCCAGGGGGGCGCAGTAGTTGACTGCGGATGGGAGGAGGAGCTATCGCTATTTCTGCTCGTTGCCCTCCCGAGCGGTGAGCGTAAGTCCTCCATCCTCCGCGCGGCGGTGGCCCCGCTGCGCGAACTAGAGCGCGAGCGCTCTGACGAAGCAGCACCGGGCATCCGCGAACTACGCGCCAAGCGCGATGTATTGGAGGTTCGACGGCGCAAGCTGACCAAAGCGGCCGGCGAGGCGTCCGAGCCCGAGAAGCGCACGGTGGCAGAAGCGGAACTAGCCGAGGCCGACGAGCTGCTAGCCGAGATCGGCGAGCCGGTGGCGCCTAGGTTGCTCGCTGATGATCTGACCCCTGAGGCGCTTGGAGGACTGCTCGCGCTACACGGCCAGATTGCGGTGATAGCGGCCGAGAGCGCGTTTCTGGACAACCTGAGCGGGCGCTATAGCGAAAACGGCGCGAACCTTCACCTACTCTGCGCCGCCTACTCAGGCGAGCCGACGACGATCGACCGCCGCAACCGTGACCCCGAGATCATCGACCGGCCGCTAGTCAGCGTGGCTCTGACGGTACAGCCGCATGTACTAAGCGCGCTCATCGACCATCCGATAGCGAGGGCTCAGGGACTCGTTGGGCGGTTCGCCTACGCGCTGCCCGTGACGAGGCTCGGCCATCGGCAGATTGACGCCCCGAGAGCGTCCGCTGAGGCGTCGCAGGCATGGGCCAATTGCGTGCGCCAAGTTGCTGACAAAACCGACAGAACCCCTAAAACGGCTAATTGTGTCGGTTCTGTCAGCGTGTCGCATAGTACTGTAACTAAACTAACTCTCTCTCTCTCTCTGCATTCCAGAGCTTCACGAAACTACGCATTGAGCAAGAGGCGAGGCTGACCCCTACGGGCAACCTGAGAGCCGTTGCGGATTGGGCGGCAAGGCAACCGGGGCGCGTCGCGCGGATCGCGGGGCTGTTGCACCTAGCCCGCGACGAAAGCGGCCAGGAGATCAGCGGCGAGGTAATGGCCGACGCTCTGACGATCGGTGACTACCTGCTCGACCACGGGCTCGCGGCGTTGACCGGCCCGGATGCGGTCACTCGCCGAGCACTTCAATGGCTCGCAGCTCGCGGCGAGGACACCGTGACCTTGCGGGAGCTGTTGCGCGGCCCGCTTGGCGGCCACGGCACTTCCGAGCAGGCGCTAGGACTCGCGGAAAACCTAGTCCAGTACGGGGCTGCGCGCCCGATTCTCACTGAGCATTCCGGCCCAGGGCGCCCGCCGAGCCCGGCCTACGAAATCAATCCCGCAGTCATGCGACATGCTGACAAAACCGACAGAACCCACAACGGGAACGGGGCCGACGACAGCCAAGACGTCGCGGAGCTGATCGCAGCGATAGAGGCGGCGACCAACGACGGCGAGCGCGACAACTACCGCCGAGTATTGGCGAAGGTGGCGCCCGAGCACCCGGAGGCGCGGCAATGAGCGCCACCTACGAACCCAGCAGTCTCGATCTAGCGCTCGAATACCTGCGCGTCCACGGGTTGCCCTACCGATGGGCAGAGCAGGACGTGAAGGTATGGGAGGCCGTCTGTCCTGCCTGCCGGGCGATGGAATGGGGGCTGACGATCCGCGAGCCCGTGCGCAATGGCCCAATCAGCCTTCAGTGCTCAAGCGGATGCACGGTCGATGAGATCCGCCAGGCGCTAGAGGCCGATCCGATAGAGCCGCGCGTCGAGCAGGCGCTCGCGCTGGCAGAACAAGCGAGGCAAGTAGCAGCAGAATCCCTCGCAGCTCTAGAGTCGCACTTGGCGAAAGGGAAGCGGCAATGAGCGCGCCTATCGCTCGACCCGACCCACCGAGACTGGCGCTGAACGTGGCCGAGTCCTGCGCCGCGCTCGGGATCAGTGCCGACACGTTCACGGCCAACGTCCTGCCGGGCATCCGCACTGTGCGCCTAGGTCGACGCATCGTCATCCCCGTCAGTGAGTTGCAGCGCTGGCTAGACGAGCATGGCGAGGCGCTGCCATGACACATCCATCTTCGCCGACGTCGGTTAGTGCGAAGGTCGGGGCACGGACCGCTGTACTCCTCCAGGTGGGCGGCACCGACCCCGACAGTAATAGCGAAGCGACATACCGACGACAACTGCGAGCGACACGGCGCGCACTACGCACGAAGGTGCAATGCCCATGCGGCGAATGGTTCAGGCCGACGCGCTCAGACCAGCGCTTTCATGCCGGTGCCTGCCGAGTGGCCTCACATCGTGGACGCCTACCCGTTACAACGGACGCCTAGCCGTTACCAACTACTGGTGAATGGCACCGATTCATGCTCATATCAACCTATGAGCACAAGCACGCAGGAGAAAGCAGCGCAGTTCAGCGTCCAGCTCGACCAGCCACTACGTCAGCGTCTCGCCGAACGAGCAGAGCGCGAAGACAGATCATCAGGACAGATAGTGCGATTGGCCCTGCGCGACTACTTGGACAACGGCGAGCGGGCGTCGACCGGGCAGGCGGCACGGTACTGATGAGGGTAGGGGCGTCACATATCACGGGCGCTGTAGCGAGCGGTAGGCGGTGCGTAGACCCCCCAGGGGGCCTCGCAATCACTGGTTCGGGTTGCCAACTCACCCTGATAATTCTCCGCGAAAAACAGCGGAAATCTCAAAGCGTTTCGGGGCAGTTCCTAAGTCACGCGTGCGCCCGAATACGCGCCCGTGAGCAGGCGCAATGACCGCCAAGCCGACCAGTTGCGGCCGGTGCGATGTGCCGATCACGCAGAAGCCGACGGGGCGCCCTCGGAAGTATTGCCCGACATGCGTTCCGATCGTCCAGCAGGAGCAATCCGCCGCATGGGATCGCATCCGACGACCATGGCGATACCGCGCCGAGGCGCGAGAGAGGACGGCAGCATGAGTCTTTACGACGACGCGCTAGAAGCGCTGAGGGACGCTGGCCTGAACGAAGGCCGGGACGTGCTCTTTGGCCGCGAACATCAACCCACTGTGTGGGAGCGCGAACTGCGCGAGCGTGGATTTGGCGTCGAGGCCGACATCGTGGCGCATGTCGTATCGCCGCCGCCGAAGCCACCGCCCGCCGAGCCGGCCATCCCCGCCGGCTATCCGGTACGCGAGGGCTGCGCTCCGCTCCGATCGCAGGAGGAGTGGGAAAAGCTCGATCAGAAGGAGCGCCTAGCGCGCATGGATGAGGTCGACTGGTTGTTGGCGAACGACTGGCCCGACGCGCCCGACGCGCCTGCCGCTCAGGCGCCCGCCGCCGCTGCTGCGCAATTGCCGCCCGACATCCGGCCCATTGAGGAGCTGGAGGCTTACGAACGGCTGCCAACTCCTCGGAGCGGTGCTGAGCAGCGGGAGCGCGAGGCTCAGTTCGCGCGTCTCGAGCCATCGTTCGAGTTCCACCTTTCTCAAGGCCGATGACCCCTACTACCGGAAGGTCAGACATGAGCACGGCAACGCCCATAGACGCACTACAGGAGCGGCTTACCGCTGCTCAGGCAGAGAAGGTCGAGGCCGAGTCGGCAATCGGCAAGGTAGTGCTCGACGGAGGCGACGAACGCGCCGCACGCAAGCGCGTCGAGGATGCAAGCGCGACGGTCGAGAATCTGCGACTCGCAATCACCGAGCAGCAATACCGCGACGAGGCGGCGGACGCTGAGCGGCGCAAGCAGCGCGAAGCCGATGCGCGGTATCGGTGGATTGCCTGGCACTTGGCGCACATGCGCCGACTCGCGACGATGCTTGACGTACAGCGCCAGCTCGACGCGGCTGCATCCGCTCTGGAAGCGCTCGGCTCGCCCGATAGCGGCGATGTCGTCGGCCCGGAGGGGAGCACCGCGTGGATTCAGGCCGAGATCGAGGCGGGCAGGTTGCCAACGCTCACCTGCTACAGCAATCGGCCCGTCAGCGACGGCATCGAACACCGGAGTGCCAGCCGACGGTACACCGAGGAAATCGAACGGCTCAGGCCCGCCGAGCACGCCAAGGTGCTCGAAGCCGAGCTCAAGGCGCTCGCCAAAGGCGTCGACACGCGCGCTATCTCCCTCCCCTGGACGGCGTAGTGACCTCGTCGGCCGATACCGGGGCTACTGCTCGCGAGATGAGTAAGGCTGTCGAGCGGGCGGGCCTCGGCTGTGCAATCGCAGCAGCGCGGTTCACGCTCGCGCGCCAGGGCGGCGGCGAGAAGCTGAGCCGTGACCTCGCGCAAAAAGAGCGTCAACTGCGCAAGCTCGACGGCGGTCGACTTCGCGGCGCGGTTCGCGCGCTTGTGGGGCGCCGGTAGATGGCCGCTCTCCAGGGTTACGGCGTGGTCATGCACGGCTTCGTGGAGCTGGAGCGGGCGCTTACGCGGATCGACGGGCCCGGAAACTTTGGCTTGGATTACGAGCTCAACCGCCGGATAGGGAATGTCGGGCAGTCGATCGCTCGCGTAGCGCCGAGCTTCGTCACGCACAAGACCGGACGCCACGGCGACCCGGGGCAGCCGCGCCTGGAGGACTCGGTAAAGGTCAGCGTGACCAAACGTCGAGCCTCGGTCTACTCGTCCTCGATCTATGGCGGCGTGCAGCAGTACGGCGGCGGCCCCCACGCGGGCTGGCATGCGCGCGGCCCGCACGTCCGCAGAGACCAGGCATCGAAATGGATGTCTCGCGCCGTCGCGTCGCAGCAGGCATTCATCCATGAGGAGCTAGACGGCCTTTTGGATTGGGTTATAAGAGAATTCGAGCGAGGCTAATGCCTCGGAGGGAGCGCAACGCATGGCTGGACTGAAGGTAACGATTGAGGATGAGACGTACGAGATCGACTTCGACGCCGTCTCTCTAGGCGAGGCGCGAGTGCTGAAGCAGCGATTCTCGCTTACCGCGATTAGCGACTTCAACATCTTTGACCCCGATCAGCTCGTCGGCGTGCTGTTCGTTGCCGTCAAGCGCGGGCATCCTGAGCTGGACGACGACGAAATCATGGCGAAGGTCGAGGCGATCCCGAACGGCCCGATCTTCGATGCGCTCAACAAGCAGGTCGAGGAGGCGCGCAAGAAAGCGGCAAACCCTCGCAAAGCCGCCGCGAAAGGCTCGCGAGCGGCGGCGGCCCCCAATGGGGCGACGACCCCGAAACGTTCTGGCGCCCCTTCTACCTCCGCGTCTACGGCATAGAGCCTTGGCAGATGCACCGCTACTCCGAGAAGCGACTGCGCGAGTTGGCCGATGACTACGCGCAGTCTCAGGCGGCGGGGCTCTAAATGACTCGCACAAGTGAGGTTGTGTATGTGGGCAACCCTGACGACCTGATCCGGGCGCACGAGAAGATCAAGGCGTCGAACGCCTCCGTGGTCAGCTCGACGGAGGCATCCGGTAAAAAGCTGTCCGGCAGCTATGGCGCGATGGGCGGCGCCGCGAAGAAGGCGGCAACCGAGCTAGAGGGCTCGCACAACAAGATCGTCTCCTCAATGGCAGGGATCGGTCGCTCGGGCAACCTGGCCGTTGCCGGCATTGTTGCGTTGGGAGCCGCCGCCTACGGTGTCAAAAAGTCGGTTGATACGACAGCGGAACTCGCCAAAGAGACGCTGCTGCTGCACAATGTAACGGGATTGAACACAAAGTCCGCATCAGCGTACGCGGCGGTCGCACAGGTCCAGGGGCTGAATACGAAACAGCTCAATCAGGCGTTTGGCACCCTGTCGAAAAACGTGCAGGCTGTGACGAACGCGCACGCGGGACTGACAAAGGCCGCGAAAACGCAGGAAAACGCCTTCCGACTACTGGGCCTGCCGATGTCAGCCATTACGAAGGCGCACGGCGATCTGAACATCCTACTTCCGCAGATCACAAAGCGTTTCGAAGATATGAAGCCGGGGGTTGAGAAGACCGCTGTCGGGATGGCGCTGTTCGGCCGCGGCTGGCAGACGCTCGTACCACTGATGCACTCAGGGACGCTCGGGTTGAGCGAACAGCTGAAGGTCGCCAAGGAGATGGGCGCCACTCTGTCTGGGTCGACCGCGGAGCAGTTGAAGCAGTTCGCCAAACAGCAGGAGCAGGCGAAATATGCTTCGCTCGGGCTGCAGCTCGCCGTTGGAGAGTATCTGGCCCCGGCTCTGACTAAGCTGATTCACACCTTCGCCGACGTTGCACACTCCCTCGGCGAAGGCGTCAAGTGGCTCGAAAAGCACGAAACGGCCGCCAAGGCGCTCGCGTACACGATCGGCACGGTCCTCGGGGGCGTGTTGACCGTCTACAGCTATACGAAGGCTAAGAAGTTCGTCGAAGCGACAAAAGACATGATCGGTGGCATGGCATCGCTCACGAAGAAGATCATCGGCAGCTCCTCCGACATTGATACGTCATTCGCGGGGCAGGCCACGGCGGCTGAGACCGCCGCCGGCAAGACCGCCAAGGCACAGGATGGGCTTGCGACCAAGATTGGGACCACGGATGACGCGATCGTTGCGTCTAATGCTAAGGCGACGAAGTCCTTTGGAGCGATGCTGACCAAGATCGGGCTTGTGATTGCGGCGCTTGCTGCGGCCCAGCCGGAGATTCAGAAACTCACGGGCGGCGATCTCGGAGAAACCGAAGCCGAAGGCAAGGCCGCGCACGAATGGGGCGGCACAGCGAGCAAGCTCAATACCGGCGGCGGGATCATGGGCTACTTCATGGCTAAGGGTCTCTCCGCCGCTCAGGCGGCGGGCATTGTCGGCAACTTGCAGCAGGAGTCCGGGTTGAACCCGAACGCGCCGGGCGGTGGGTTGGATCAAGGCGAAGGATCACGCGCACACGGCGGGTCTACAAAGCAGCAGCTCGAAGCGATGTGGAAGGAACTGGAAACCAGCGAAAAGGGCACACTCGCAGCGCTGAAGGCTGCCAAGTCGCCTGCCGAAGCCGCGCGGATCTTCTCTGAAAAGTTCGAGCGACCCGGCGAACCGAAGATGAGTAAACGGGAACAGTATGCGCGCGAAGCCTACGGCGCGCATCCTCAGTCGCCGCACCATGCGGCGGCGCAGGCGCATGTCGAAGGAACCGGCTACTACAACGCCAACGAAAAGAAAGCCGAAAAACAGACCGAAGGCGTCAACCCTGAAAACAACAAGATCGAATGGCACACGGCCGCCGAGTGGAGCAAGATCCGCAACCACCACACGCAGAAAGCGGCGGCTGGCAAGGGCGCGGCATCTGCTAGCGCGATCGACAGCTGGGCGGAAAAGTCAGTCGGCAAGTTCGCCGAGTCCTGGGGCAGCAACACGGGGCCAGAACTAGACGCCCTGGAGAAGACGTTTGGGATGCGCGTGCAGGAGTGGTGTGCGATGTTCGCCACGACGGCAGCGGCGATGGGCGGGGCCAGCAAGGCCGTCAAGACCGCGAGCGTAGCCACGATCCGTGAATGGGCCGAAGCCGGGACGCACGGCTACAAGAAGGGCGTCAGCAAAACGCCACACGTCGGCGACATGATGATGTTCGGCAACTCCCACGTCGGCTTCGTGCAGTCGGTCCACGGCGAAAACGTCACGACGATCGAGGGCAACACTTCGGGCGGCAAGGTCGAAGTCGAGCACCGCAAAGCGAGCGAAGGCACCTTCGCCTCGCCGATCTATCACAACCTGAAGACTGGCAAGGTGCTGCTCGAAAGGGAAAGCAAGGCCTATGGCGAAGCTGTCAAACAGGCAGAAAAGCTGATCCTCACCGCGGGCCAGCGTGCCTCGTTGCATTCTGGCGTGGCGGGAGCGGGCGAAGCGCACGGCGAGCGCGAATTCTACGCAGGGGCGAACACGGAAATCGGGTCGTACTACCAGCACGCTGCTGCGAAATGGGCGTTGCAGAAAAAACCAGACTTGACCACGGACGAGGGGAAAAAGACTGCGCTTGCTCGTGACCAGACGGCGTTGCTGACCAAGCAGGCAGAAAAGAAGTACCAGCAGCGCGAGCTGGCCGCGATCCGCAAGGAAGCCGCGAACTGGGCCAAGGTCCGCAACGGCTACCTAAAGCTCATGCGTCACTCGCACGGCAAAGCCAAGAGTGAAGCCAAAGAAAAGGCGATGACGTTTGCGGCCAAATTCGCGCAGGCCCAGGAAGATGCGAAAGCGATGGAAGGCACAATCTCCGACACCGAACTAGGCGTCGAAGAAGCGGAACACGTCGTCGCCGTGGTGCTGCCCGAAGAAGAAAAACAGGCGCAGGAAAACAAGCAGTCCGAAGACCTTGGGGCCTACCAAAGAGATAACTCGAAAGCGGACCTGGAAGTCCGCGCCGGAGTGAAAACGGAAGCGGAAGGCAAAGCCGCGAAGGAAGCCAACGCGCGCAAGGCCGAAGCCGGTGGCTATGGCGCGCTCTCCGACGAAGGCATCCTCCAGGTCAAGGGCGACCTAAAGGAACTCTCCGGGGCTCTGACGCAGGCGACGAACGCGGTTGAAGCGCACACAAAGGCCCTGGAAGAAAACGCCAAGGTGGAGCGCGAACGGACACAGGTAATCAGCGGTATATTGAGCATTGAGAACAGCACCCTTACCAAGGCAATCGCCGACATGGTTAGCGGCGAGATAGGCGGACGCCCGCAGGTTCGCGGCGCGGGCCGTGGGGCTCCAAACGGATCGGCGGCGAGGTACTGATGCTGGACCCGTCCAACCTTGAGGCCTACAGGGCGATGAGCTCCTTCGGGCATGCGCTGGCCACCATCGCCGAGACCACGAAGGGCAGCCCTACCCCTCTCGTGCTCCTGCATGCCCGCTTCGCCGGTGGCTTGGTCGCGACATACGACGAGGGCAGCGTGACTTTTGCCCATGAGGACATCGGGCAGTTGACCCTGCTGGAAATTGACGAAGCTATCGCAGCGCTCGGGGATTGAGAGACATGGCGGCGAACATCGAGCATCCTGAGCCTAGCGACCAGACGGGAGGGGAGGCGTGAGCATCCTTGAGCTTCTGAATCTGAACGGCCTGGAATTGAACACCCTCGCAGGCAACTACACCCTCGAAGCCGTCGACCTCAGCCCGCCAGCGAGGAAACCCGAGTGGGCGCAAGGTGCCGACTCGGACGGCGCCGAGCTGATCAGAACCCCGCTCTTTGACAATCGTGTCATCACGGCGACGCTGAGGATCAATGCCGCGAGCAAAGATGAAGCCCTCGAAAAGCTCGGCGCCGTCGTAGACCTCCTGCAGGAGTGCGAGAAGAACCCGCAAGGTTCGCCGCTGATCTGGACGCCAGCCAATAGCAGCAAGTCGATCACCTTCTATGTCTTGACCGGCAGAGTGGTCTCGATCCCTATCGTCGTAGAGGGCAGCGACGCGGGTTGGTTCGTGTCGATGCCGAGGGTGACGGTCGAAATGACGGCCCGGCCTTTCGGCTACGGCCAGGAAGGCAATACGAGCTGGGTTGAAAACCCGGGCGGGAGCCTGAACGTAACCACGATCCCCGTTGCCGAAGTTCCCGGCGACGTGCCGGCTGAGGGAAGACTTCAGATCAAAACAGTGGGCGGCGGCTCGGCGAAGTCCGTCGAGTGGGGACTTGAGAGCCGCTACTACAACTCCGAAACGGCACTCGTCCTCGACAACGAATCAATGACACCAGTCAGCGGCGCGCAGTCCACGGTGCTGAACACCACCGCTTACAAACCGGGCGGGGCGACCAAAGGCACGATCGCCACAACGCTCGTCAACGAACCGACGGTATGCGCGAACACGGGCATCCTGAAACACGTTGGCAGCTTTCGCGTCAAGGCGCGCGTGCAGGCGACCCTCGGAGCTGGAAGCCTGTCGGAAAAGATCAAGCTGCGGCTCAGCTATCAAGACGGCGAAGGTCCATTGCGGGCGAACGCCTGGCAGACTCCGATTCTCGGCGGCAGATTCGTCGAGGTGGATCTCGGCACGATCTCACTCACACCCGCCATCGCTGGCACTCAGAAGTGGCTCGGACAAATCGAAGCCTACAGCGGCAACGCTGCCGGAAAAGATGTGCTGCATATCGACTTCCTCACGTTCGTCCCGGTAGCCGAGGGTTACGGGCGGGCCCGCGCTCCGCGCGGTGAAGGAAGCGGGACCGTCGCAGCCTATGACAATTTCACCACGGGGACCCTCTCCGGCGCACTGAATACCCGCACGCCACCCATCGGTGCAGCGTGGGCGACATCGGGCACGGGCATGGGAGACTTCACAGTCACGGCCGGCGCGATAACGAGGACAACGACGAAAGACGTCACACCGCGCTATGGCGTGCTTGGCTCAGCTATCGGCAACTGTGTCGGGCGAATCTCCGGCAGCTACCAGAGCAAAGAAGGCTGCGTTGCGCTCATGGTCAGATTTGTAGACGCTCTGAACTACGCCTATCTGTCGGCGGAATGCGTCGGAGCCACCACCTACCTGAAAATGGCCTACGTTGAAACCGGGGCCGGGCACGTAATTGACGAAACGGTGCTCAAAGTGCCCTTTGGCAGTCTCGTCAACTATGAAATGACGTTGGAAGCGCTTACCGACGGCACGCTTGGCGGAACGATCGTGATCAACGGCATCGCGTTTCCATTCGCGGCAAACGTCCAAGCCGTTGCGACGGGGATGGCACTCGCCAGCGGGAAGGTGGGTATCCGCGACGAAAACCTCAGCAGCAACGCCAACACGCGAACGATAACGAGCGTCTCTGCCGTGACGCTGCCGGCCATCGTCCGGCTATTTCAGACGACCAAAGACATGGAAGTCCGCTGGGATTCCACGATTATGCAGGACCCGACAGGTACCTATTGGGGCTCAGTGCCGGTCTACCGTGGCAGCCGCCTCTACGTGCCCCAGGCCGGCTCAGCCAAACGCAGTAGCCGGGTACTGATCAAAACCGATTACACCGATGTAGCCGAATCGGACGAGACCGAAATCCGTCAAGCCTGGCAGGCCCAGATCAAATACGTGCCCCGCTACCTAGTCGTGCCCCGCTGATGAAAGGACGCACGGAGGCGAGTTGAAGTACGATGCGTATTCGGCTCATCGGAAACGGGAAAGGTCAAGGATGCAAGCCCGCGGAGTTCTCTGCCTAGCTACGATCGCGCTCGGCGCCCTGGCGCAAGTACCGCAAGCGCGGGCTGACGAAGCGCTGTGCCCTGCACCGCTCCTGATGCACGAAGGCCAGTGCGTGACGTATGAAGAATCGGTGACGCTGGAAGCCGGCGAACTGGTCGCACCGGAACTCGAAGTGACGATCAAGGCGCGGCGCTTCGTCGACCATCGACAGCCTGGCGCGACCGAAGTAACGGTCAGCATCCCGGAAGACTGGACTGGTTCTGTGACCTGGACGCAGGGAGCGAGGCACGAGCCGCCGAGGACGATCGCGACGGAGCCGATAGGCAGGCCCGAAGCGACACGGACTCTCCCGTGGTCGTGTCGGTCGCCTGGCCGGGTCGTGCACTACACGGTCACGGCGCAAGGACCGAACCACGCGCCACTCTCGCGCAGCGGAAGTTTCCGCGAGGGCTCGCGCAAGTGGTGCGCTCAAGTCGTGCGCCTCGAAGAAGCGGGGCGCCGGAACTACGAAGCCGAAGTGCGGGCGCACGAAGAAGCCGAACGCACGAGCGCCCGCAACGAACGCGAACGGATCGAAGGCGAAATCAGCCACTACGAACACAACTGCAAGGCGATCGGCGGCTCGCCCGTCTGGCTGGACACCAGCGAAGGTCGACGGCTCTACTGCCATAGCCAATCCGGTGGGCTGCTCCCGGTGCCTCACTGATCGCAGCAGGAGTTGACGCGATGTCCGCTGGCGGAGTAGGCTGTTCGCCACTAACCAAAGTGCCCCCGCACCGTTCACGCGGCCGGGGGCGTGGCACCGAGAGAGCCAACTCCCGGCGCGCCGAGCACCTTACCGACGCAGGCAGCCGGTGCTCCCCTCGCTAGAAGCCTCCCCCGGAGCCTCCAAGACAGGAGGAACCGATGAGCACCACCACGGAACGGCAGGCGCTAGAACTTCTCGCGCGGCGGATGCGGGAGCAGCAGGACGCCGAGGATCTGGACGATGCGCTGCTCGACGTGTGGCTAGAGCTTTGGCCCGATGGGGGGCAGGGATGACGACGGCAAGCCTGCTCACCGACTTTCGCCGGCACCTCACGCTGGAGCGCGGTAGGAGCGTCGACACCGTCAGCGCGTACATGAGCGACCTTCGACGCTTCGCCGCGTGGCTTGAAAGCGAGCGCATCGACGACCCGCTCGCGTTGACGCGGGAGCAGGCCAGCCGCTATATCGACCAGCTCGGCGGGAGCGCAAGCACCGTCCGGCGGAGGGTCGCGAGCCTTCGGGCGCTCTACAAGTTCCTGTACCTCGACGAACGGATCGACCTTGATCCCACGGATCGGCTGCGCAGCTCGGCGTCGCCGCGCATGATGCCGAAGGTGCCAAGCGCCGAGGCGATCGTGCGGCTGCTGGAGCTGCCCGAGGGTGACTCGCCGCTGGCGCTCAGGGATCGTGCGCTGCTGGAGTTGATCTATGCGTGCGGTCTGCGGGCGAGCGAGGCGACGGGACTCCTGCTCGCCGGCATGGACCTTGACGGGCGCGAGCTGCGCGTCATCGGCAAGGGCGACCGGGAGCGAGCCGTGCCGATCGGACGGCAGGCGCTCGCGGCGCTTGAGGCCTACATGACCGCCAGGCCGGCGCTCGTGAAGGACAGCGGCTCGCCTCACCTGTTCGTCAACCACCACGGCGTAGGGCTGACACGCCAAGGGCTCTACAAGATTATTTGCGGGTACACGAAGCGGGCGGGGCTGCCGATGAGCCCGCACGGGCTCCGCCACGCTTTCGCAACTCACCTGCTGATCGGCGGCTGCGACCTGCGCGCGTTGCAGGAGATGCTGGGGCACAGTTCGATCAACACGACGCAGCAGTACTGCTCGCTGAGCATCGGGGAGCTGCTGGACGCCTACCGCGAGGCTCACCCGCGGGCAGTCATCGGGGGCGAGCGATGACGTGGGATAGAGCCCTAGAGCTGTTCGCGCGGAGCATGCGCCAGCGTGGGCTGGCCGAGAGCACAATCCGGGCCTACACGACGGACGCGGCGCTGTTCGTCGCGTTTGCTCAAGCGGAAAAGCTCGAGCCTGCCACCGTGAACTTCCGCGCCGTGCGCGCCTACGTCGCCGAGCAGGCCGAGCTGGGCGCGGCCGACTCCACGGTCATCCGTAGGGTTGCCTCGTTGCGGACGTTGTTCGGGGCGCTCGTTGACCTGGACCTACTGGACCGCAACCCCGTGATGATTCAACCGCGCAGCGCTCCCCGGCGCCTGCCGCGAGTGCTGACCACGGATGAGGCGCGCTACCTAGTCGAGCGGGTCAAGGGGAGCACGCCGAAGGCGCTACGCGACCGCGCGCTGCTGGAGCTGCTGTACGCAAGCGGGCTACGCGTGGCGGAGCTGATCGCGGTCGACGTGGCGGACCTCGACGGCGACACCATCCGCGTGACGCACGGCAAGGGCGGCCCCTACGGCGGGCCGAGGGAAAGGCTCGTGCCGGTCGGCGAGTACGCGCAGCGGGCGATAGCCGACTACTTGCGGGACGGCCGGCCGAGCTTTAAGCCGAAGGGGCCGGCGTTGTTCGTGACACGCAGCGGTCGTCGGCTGGACACGTCAGCCGCCCGGCGCGTCGTGAAGGCATGGGCCGCCGAGCTGCCGGGGAAAGTCGCGCCGCACACGCTGCGCCACACGTTCGCTACGCACCTGCTCGACGGCGGCGCGAACGTGCGCAGCATTCAGCAGATGCTCGGTCACGTTGAGCTGACGACGACGACGATGTACACGCAAGTCAGCGGCGCCCACCGGAGCTCCAGCTACGCCGCTGCGCATCCGAGGGCATAAAATGGCCGCTACGGGACTCCGACAGCGACACGGACTGAACTGCAAGGGCGGGCGCTGCAGCTGCCCGTGGGAGGCGTCCGTGTATTCCAAGGCCGACGCCCGCAAGATTCGCAAGACGTTCCCGACACGGAAGCTCGCCGCCGAATGGCAGGAGTCGAGCAAGCCGAAGGTCCGCCAGGGCGCAATGCGCGCTCCCACGGCGCAGACCTTCAAGGAAGCGTCCGTCGCATGGATCGAGGGCGCCCGTAGCGGGCAGATACGGACCCGCTCAGGCCATCCCTTCAAGCCAGCGGCGATCCGGGCCTATGACGATGCCCTGCGCCTGCGCGTGCTCCCCACGATCGGCTCTAAGCGGTTGGGCGACGTGACGCGAAACGAAGTGCAGGATCTCGCGGACAAGCTGCTGGCCGGCGGCGACGCGCCGAGCACGATCAGCGTTGCGCTACTGCCGATCAGAGCCATCTATCGCCGGGCGATCAGTAGGGGAGAGGTCGCGATCAATCCGACGACCGGGCTTGAGCTACCGGCTGCGCGTGGGGGCCGTGACCGGATCGCCTCGCCAGATGAGTGCCGCAGGCTGCTGGCGGCGCTCCCGGCGGGCGACAGACCCCTATGGGCTACGGCGATGTTTGGAGGGCTCAGACGCGGCGAGCTGCAAGCGCTGCGAATCGAGGACATCGACTTGGCTCGCGGGATCATCCACGTCCATCGCGGCTGGGATCACGTCGAGGGTGAGATCACGACCAAGAGCGGAAAGGACCGGCGCGTGCCGATCGCCGCGGCGCTGCGCGACTACCTAGACGAGCACCTTCTCGGGCTCGGCTGGCAGGAGGGGCTCGTGTTCGGCTCGACGCCGGCCGATCCGTTCGGCACCACGGGCACCCGCAAGCGGTCCATCCGGGTCTGGAAAGCCGCCAAGCTCGCGCCGATCACGCTGCATGAGTGCCGGCACACGTTCGCCAGCCTCATGATCGCGGCGGGCGTCAACGCCAAGGCCCTGAGCACGTACATGGGGCACTCGACAATCTCAATCACGCTCGACCGCTACGGGCACCTAATGCCCGGTGCCGAGGACGAAGCGGCGGCGCTGCTCGACAGCTACCTCGACCGCTCGGACACGGACGCTCGACTGGCGCAGATCGACGCGACTGGCGCGAATCGTGGCGCGAGCGCCGAGCCAACCCCCGACTCACCGCACTAGCAAGCCAAAATCCGCGCATAGGGCGCATAGCGTGAACGTGTGTGCCCGCGCCAGCATTCTCTTTCGCGCTCCTGCTCGTCGCTCTTTGTCGGAGGAGAGCAAGCTAGGCGGGGCTTGGGACGGGACTCTCGGTCATGAGCGGCGCGGCTGAGCCGACGTCTTGCGCGCGCGCCGACGAACCGCGCTTTGCCCGCGCGCCGACGAACCAGGCTTGCGCGCGCCGAACCGATCGGGTTTGCGCGCGCCGGGACGCCCTGATCGGAAGCGATCGGGGCGTCTCGGCTGCTTCTCGTCAGCGGGCGCGCTGGCCCGCGCGGCTACATCCCGGCGGGGTGGCGGACGACGTAGCCGTCGGTCGAGCCAAGCGAGCTCGACCAGCGTGAACCCGATTCCTGCTGGGCGATCGTGTCGAAGCGTTTGCCGTCGATGACCATGAAGGTGTGTTCGGCGTTGGCGTAGATCGTGATGTGCGTGCCCGGCCCTGCTTCGCCGTAGGACTCCAGCTGTGAGGAGTCCTCAGGCGCGCTGAGCAGGCCGCCGCCGTGCAGCGCGTAGGAGACCGAGCCCGAGCAGTCATAGCCGGCCGACTGGAACGAGCCGTGACCGCCGCCCCAGACGTACGGCCGCGTGGCGATTTCATCGCCTGCGGCGATCACGCGCGCCACGACACCGGATCCTTCGCCGGTCGAGCTGCTGGAGGATTCGCCTTCTGAGGAGCTGCTGTGTTGCAGCGCCGCGTGGGGCGGTTTGAGCGTTTCCTGGCTGTTGATGCCGAGCACGCTCCACGTGGCCGGTCCGACGACCCCGTCCACGCTCAGGCCGTGACGTGCCTGCAGGCGCTTGACGGCCGCCTCGGTCTGCGCTCCGAAGGTACCGTCGGCGTTGAGGTGAAGCGCGCTTTGCAGGCGCGACACCGGGTCGCCGCTGGCGGGTGCTTGGCCTTCGGAGGAGCCTTCGCTGGTGTCGGCGACGGTCGCCGTCGTGGCGCTGTGGTGATGGTGATGGACGGCGGCGACGGCCGCGGCCGGCGGCGTCAGCGTTTCCTCGCTGCTGACCCCGAGCACGCTCCACGTTGCCGGCCCCACGACGCCGTCGACTGTGAGCCCGTGACGAGCCTGCAGGCGGCGGACGGCGGCCTCGGTTTCCGGCCCGAAGTTGCCGTCGGCGGCGAGGCGCAGCGCGCTTTGCAGGCGCGACACGGCGTCACCGCTGGAAGCGCCTTCAGAGGAGACGATGTTGACGGCGTCGCGGCGGACGCCGGCGGCGGATGCCCGCGCGGCCCCGTGCGAGCGCAGCGCGGCGATCGTCGCGGGTCCGACGATGCCGTCCACGGTCAGGCCGCGACTGGCCTGGAAGGAGCGCACCGCTTCTTCGGTCTGCGGCCCGTAGATTCCGTCGGCGGCGATGCCGAGCGCTTCCTGCAGCATTTCCACCTGACGGCCCTGGCTTTCCGAGTTGATCGAGATCGTGTGTTCGGTCGTCGTCGCAGGTTCGCTGCTCGTCGCCGCGACAGCCGTGCCACCGTCGGCGAGGCTCGCTGTGGGGCCAACCGTCAGCGCGGCGAGGGCACCGAGCGACAGCCGTTTGGCGCGTGTGCCGGTCGGTACGAAGCGCAGCTCGGCGGCGCGACGGCGAGCGCGCGAGCGCCCGAGCGAGAGCTCCCACGGTTCTGTGGCGGCAAGGTCGCGGCGGTCGGCGGTCGGCTTGCTCGAGAGCAGCGAGCCCAAGCCGAACGGGTCCAAGCCGTGGCGTGCGGCGGTGAAGCGCGTGGCACCGTCCATTGCGCCACGTCTGCGGCTGCGGGCCCGCGCACGGCGCGCACGAGAGCGCTCCAGCGAGGCGTCCCAGGGGGCGACGACAGCAAGATCACGTACGAATCCCGGCATGCAAAGGCGTCCTTTCTCACATTGCTTGGCGCCTACGGGGTTAGCTGACGGGCTCGCGTAACTTCTACGCTACGCCACACACGGTGGCGATTCGCCCCCGCAGCCTGTCGGCTGCACTGGGTCCCCCGCTCCTTCACCCCTTGAGGTCAAGGACTCGGCACGAACGCGCTGCAAAGTAGCATGTTTTTCTGCAACATGCATCGCATGGGGAGGTTTGCATAGATTCTTGCCGACGCCCGCTCAGGCTCTCGCCGCCGGCGCGCAGCAGGCGCGTCACGGGGTTGGCGCTGGTAAGTTCGTCGCCGATGCGTCGCGCTGCACTGAACCTCCGCCTGCTGCTCGCGCTCGTTGCGACGGCCGGCCTCGTGACGCTCGCGTCCGCCTGCGGCTCGTCCAAGTCGAACGCCAACAACCCGACCAATGCGCTTGCGCACAGCGCCTACAAGGCCGAAGCGGTGCTCAAGCCGCCTACGTTGGCTCCGCCGCTTGCGTTGCGCAACTACCTGGGCAAGTCGGTCAATCTCGACTCCTATCGCGGCAAGGCCGCGCTGGTCACGTTCATCTACACGCACTGCCCGGACGTCTGCCCGCTGATCACCTCGAACCTGCGCGTCGCGCAGAACCTGATGGGACCGAAGATTGCTGCCAAAGTCCAGATCATCGCCGTGTCGGTCGATGCCAGAGGCGACACGCGAAAGACCGTCGCGCGCTTTCTCGCCGCCCACGAGATGACCGGACGGATGCAGTATCTCGTCGGCTCGACGCGCGAACTCGCGCGTGTGTGGAAGGCGTGGGGGGTGGGGTCCGAACGGGACGCCAAGCACCCGGAATTCGTCGAGCACTCGGGCCTGGTCTTCGGCGTCTCCGCGTCGGGGAAGCGCACGACCCTGTACTCGGCCGGCTTCAAGCCGGCGGACATCGCCCACGACGTTGCGCTGCTCGCCAACGGCTGATGTCCTGAGCCGATGGGGCGCCGCCGGCTGTTGCTGACATCGACGGCGATCGCGGTCGCGCTGGTCGCGCTGATCGTCTTCGGCCTGGCCTCCAACCACTCCGGGCCGGTCGGGCGGCGCGCGCCGGCGCTGCCCAGCGAACGCCTCGCCGGGGCTCCGGTGACGCTTGACGGGCTGCTGTCGACGGCGCACGGGCGCGCGACGCTGATCACCTTCTGGGCGAGCTGGTGCGGGCCGTGCGCGAAGGAGGCGCCGGCGCTTGAGCGCTTCTCGCACAGCGCCGCCGGCCGCGGGCGGCTCGTGGGCGTCGACTGGAGCGACGCGCTGTCTGGCGCGAAGTCGTTCGTGGTCAAGCACGCGTGGACGTTCCCGGTGCTGCGCGACGCCGAAGGCACGGTCGGAAACGACTACCGCCTGACGGGGCTGCCGACGACATTCGTGCTCGACGCCTCCGGACACATCCGCTCGGTGCTGCGCGGGCCCCAAGACGCGGGCACGCTGGCGCGTGCGATGGCGAGCGTCAGCCGGCAGTGACGCGCCGGCCCGCCGGTTCTCTACGCTTTGGGCATGTGCAGAAACATCCGTACCCTCCACAACTTCCAGCCCCCGGCGAGCGAGGCCGAGGTCCACGACGCGGCGCTTCAGTACGTGCGCAAGATCAGCGGCTCGACGAAGCCCTCTCAGGCCAATGCCGAGGTCTTCGAGCGTGCCGTGCAGGAGATCGCGCACGCGACCGAGCGCCTGCTCGATGGGCTCGTCACGTCGGCTGCGCCGAAGGATCGCGAGGCCGAGGCGGCCAAGCGGCGGGCGCGCTCGGCGCAGCGCTTCGCTGCCTGAGCGGCGACGCGCGCTTTCGCCGGCTGCTCGCGACCGGCGCCTGACCTCTGGCGCGGTCGCAGCGTCGAGCCGCGGCCTTCAGGCCGGTGCGCTCGAAGCTGTTGCGACGGAGTTTGGCCGCAGGAGGGTGTGTGTCGTTCTTACTTTTAATGGAGTGATAGCGATCGTATATACGGCGTAGATACCATCGCGCACGCTCCGTGTGAAGCGTGCTGCGCACCCACTGCCCCGTAGATACCATTGCGCACGTAGTGCGCGAACGTGCTGCGCGACCCTCTGCCTCGTAAATACCATTGCTATCGCAGAGCGCGAAAGCGCTTGCGCACCGTCAGCCCATGACCTCACGGATCGCCTCGACGGCCTGCGGCTCGGCCGGCAGGTCGGCGAGCGTCGCGGCGACCTCTGCGGCCAGGGCGATCGTCGCGCTCGGCGTCTCGCCGAGCCAGCGCGCCAGCCAGCGGCACGCCCACGGATCGTAGTCGGCGCCCTCGGCGGCGACGAGCGCGACGAGCCCGAGCGCCAGCTGCAGGCCGATCGGCCGCCGCTCGCGCGCGATGTCCTTGGCGATGCCGATCGCCATGTCCAGTTCGCGGCGCTCGATCGCGCCTTCCAGCTCGCGAATCGGGCGGTGGGGGCCAAGACCCATCATGCGAACGTATGTTCGCATGAGTGTCAACCCCGCCGCCCGGTCCGGTCCTCTGCGACGCGCTAGATCCCGATCGCCCGGCGCACGTGCGAGCGAATCGCCACGCGATAGACAACGTCTACCAGCAGCGCGACCAGCGTCACCTGGCGAACGTGCGTCGATGCCGTGGCCCGGTTCGGCCAGTGCGGCGCCGCCGAGCGTGCTTTCCCCATTGTCATCCCTGACTCCCCGTTAGTCGCCCGGCTCGGAGCCGGGCGGTTTGTTGTCTCCCATCTGCGAGTGTAAGTGGGCGCCGGGCCTTGTCAAGTGGTGGGCTCTGGCGTGCGCGGGTGCGCCGCGGACACGCCCAACGCTCAGGCGGTCGCCGGCTCGACGGTCGAGGCGGGGCGCGACGCCGACACGGCGTCAAGCTCGTCGGTGAGGCTCGGTGCGAGACGCAAGAACGCGACCACGAGCTGCGGGTCGAAGTGGCTGCCGCTCCCCCGCTCGATCTCTGCAAGGGTGTCCTCGACCTGCCAGGACTCCTTGTACGAGCGCTTTGAGAGAAGCGCGTCGTACACGTCGCACACCGCACAGATACACCCTACGAGGGGAATCTGCTCGCCCTTCAGCCCGGCCGGGTAGCCGCTTCCGTCCCAGCGCTCGTGGTGCGTGCGCGCGATCGCCTCGGCCATCTGCAGCAACGGGCTGGCCGAGCCGCTGAGGATCTCCCCGCCGGTCGCCGGGTGCCGGCGAATGATCTCCCACTCTTCCGCGTCGAGCTTGCCCGGCTTGAGCAGTACCCGATCGGGGATGCCGATCTTGCCGATGTCGTGCATGGCGCTGGCGTGTCGGAGCGTCTCCGCATCGCTCGGCTGCCATCCGATCTCCAGGGCCAGGCGCTCGCAGAGCACGCCGATCCGCTGAATGTGCTCGCCTGTCTCGGTGTCGCGGAACTCGACGGCGTGAGCCATGCGCTGAATCAGCTCCAGCTGGCTCTCGCTGAGTTGCCGCGAGAAGGCGTCGCGCTCGACGAGGGCGGCGACGTAGTTGGCCGCGACCATGCCGACCATCCCGAGCGCCCAGGCTGCCAGCGGATAACTGACCAGCAGGATCACCCCCGAGTCGAAAGCGAGCTGGGCAATCAGGACGTAGGCGCCGGCCAGCCCCAGCGCGAGCGCCGCGGACAGCGGAACACGGAGCTTCACCGACGCCAGTGGAGCGACGGCTCCGAGCAGGAGAATCGCGAGCAGGGCGAGCCAGGCGGGGGAGGGCTCGAGGGGGTTTCCGTGCAGCGCGGTCCAGATCGCGTTCGCCTGTATCTCCGGTCCCGACATCGGATTGCTCGACGCCGTGGGCGTTGGATGAACGTCTTGAAGGGTCGGTGCGGACACTCCCACCACGATCACCTTGCCGGCGAAAGCGCTTGCCGGGATCCTGCCGTGCAGCACATCGGAGAAGGACAGGGTGGGGATGGTCCCGGGCGGTCCCCGAAAATCGATCGTCGCCCCGGTCTTCGCAAAGTGCGCCGCGGAGATCGGACGGCCGTCGGTCTGCGCCGCCGCGACGGCCAGGCTCTTCAGGCCGAGCTGCGAGTAGCGATAGCGACGGATCACTCCACCGGGATCGGCGGGCAGATTGCTGGCGGCTGCGACAGCGTGGGCCCGTCGCAGGCTTGCATCCCCACCGAGCACGGCCGTGTGGCCCGCGGCGTCGACTTCGGTTGTCGCGAGAACGACTCGCCCCGTCTGCGCGATCGCGTCGTAGAGCGCGAGATCCTGTGCAGCGGCGGTCGGCTCTGTGAACTGGATGTCATAGACGATCGTCTTTGCTCCCTCGGAGTGAAGCCGCCTGATCAGCGCGGCATGGAGAGAGCGGGGAAACGGCCACTGCCGGCGCAGCTCGGAGAACGTCTTGTCGTCGATTGCGACAACCACCACGTCCGATGGGCGCGATGGCTTGCGCAGTCCGAAGCGCATGTCGAGCGTCTCGTTCTCCAGCCGCGGCCACGCTTCGGTCACGTAGGAGACGACCCCCACGGCCACCGCCAGCACCGCCGCGATCGTGACGGCGAGCGTCTTCGGGCTGGATGCGGCTCGAGGTCTCACGCGGTGAGGCGAGGGCTCGTTCGCTCAGGCCTTCGCGAGATAGCTGTGCCCTGCACGCACGAGAACCGTTCGATGGGAATGGGTCGAGCGGACGCTGACCGCTCCGCGCCTGACGATTGTCAGCGTCCCGTTGCAGCGCTCGACCGTTCCCCAAGAGGTCCCGCGCACGGTCGCCACGCTGTTCTGTCCGCGGGTGCTGTAGCGACCGCCGTGATCTTCGGCCCACAGGCCGCGCGCGGCCCTGTGGCCGGCCGCAGCGACCGTGGCGAGCCGCCCGCGGCCGCGGTGACGGGCCGGGCACGCTCCGAGACGGGGCCGGGGCATGGTGAAGGTCGTCATGCCGTGCTGCGAGGCGATCTGGCCGATTACGAACGTCCCGCCCCATAGGGTCGCGGACTGCGTGTGCCCGCTGCGATCCACGGCGGTCGTCACGACCAGGCTTCCGTTGCGCGCATCCACGAGCGAACCCATCGGGATTTCCCCGCCTTCGGCGAGCGGTTGCGGGGCGGCGGCGCCGGCGACTTGCACGAGCACGCTTCCGGAAAGCGCGCGGACGGTCGCGGTGCGGCCGAGGGTCGGCAGTGCTGCATGGGCTGGGGCCGAGGCCGGGCGCGGTAGCAGGACGTCGCCGGGTGCGGCGATCGGCAGTTCTTTGACGCCGCCCAGAACGACGGGCGGGCTCGCCGTCGTGACGGTCACGTCCGCGCCGTAGGTCGTTCCTGCGAGGCAACCGGCGCAGTCGCTGGCGACCACGCGATAGTGATAGGTGGTGTCTGCGAGCAGCCCGATTAGGCCCTCGGTGAGCTCGTGTGCCACGCCGTCGGCACCGACGCCTTCCTCGAACGTCGGAGCCCGCAGCCCGTACGCGGCCGTCTCGCCCCAATCGAAGTGGTACGTCGTCGGGTTTCCGCGCGGATTGACGGTCGCGGCCAGCGTCGCGGTCGCGATCCCGACGGCGCTCGGCGGCTGCGTCGTGGCGAGCGGGGGAGCGACCGTGCTGAAGCTCTGATCGGCTCCGTAGGCGGTGCCCGCTATGCAGCCGCCGCAGTTGGTCGCGACGAGGCGGTAGTGATACGTCGTCCCCGGGGTCAGACCGGCAAGGCTCTCGGTCGCTTCGTGCGATGCGCTGTCGGATCCAATCGGCGCGTCCGCCTGCGGGGCTTGATTGCCGTAGCTCGCCGTTTCGCCCCACTGGAAGTGATAAGTGGCGGCGGTGCCGTGAGGATTGGCCGTGCCGGTGAGCACCGCGCCGGTCAGGCCGACCGATCCGGCTTCGCCCGTCGCGGCGCTCGGAGCGGAGATCGTCGTGAACGTCTGATCGCCGCCGTAGACGGTTCCCGCGACGCATCCTTCGCAGTTGGTCGCGACGATGCGAAAGTGGTAGGTCGTACCCGGGTTCAGCGCCGCCAGGATCTGGCTCACTTCGTGCCCGGCGCTGTCGGAGCCGACGGTCGCGTCGGGCATCGGCGACTGGCTCCCGTAGGCGGTCGTTTCACCCCAGTCGAAGTGGTAGCTGGTCATGGCGCCGCGCGGGTTGACCACGCCGCTCAGCGTCGCGCTCGCCAGCCCGACGCCTTCGGCGGCTTCGGTTGTGGCCCTCGGCGGCGCAGCGCTCGTGAACGTTTCGTCCGCGCCATAGCTCGTGCCTTCGGCGCACCCTCCGCAGTTCGTTGCGACGATGCGAAAGTGATAGGTGTTGTCGGGGGTCAGCCCGGAGAGGGCCGCTTCGAGCAGGTGTTTTGACGAGTCTGAGCCGACGCTCGCGTCGACCGAGGGCGATTTGCTGCCGTACGCGGCGGTTTCACCCCAGTCGAAGTGGTAGGTGGTGGCCTGGCCCTTTGGGTTGATGCTTCCAGTGAGCGTCGCGCCGGTCAGCCCGACCGCCACGGCGGGTTGGGTTGTCGCCGTCGGCGGCGTCGTCGTGGTGAACGTCTGGTCGGCGCCGTAGGTGGTGCCGGTCGCATTGGTCGCCAGCGCGCGGAAGTGATACAGCGTGGCGGGGCTCAACCCGTTGACGCTGGATGACACGGGCGCGCTGCTCGCTCCGCTGCCGGCGGAGCTCGAGGATGTCTGCGACCCGTAGGCGGTCGTGGTTCCGTATGCGAAGCGGTAGGTGGTCGCCTGCGAGTTGGGCCCGACGCTCGCGCCGAGTGTCGCCGACTGCTCGGAGACGGCCGAGGCCGCCCCGCCGGTCACCTTCGGTGCGACCGTCATCGTCGCGATTCTTCCCGGGTTGGTCATCTCGCTGAACCACAGGTTGCCGTCCGGGCCCGTCGTGATGTCCGCCGGCTGGCTGAAGCTCGTCGGGGTCGCTCGCTCGGTGATCGTCCCGGACGGGGAGATCTCGCCGATTTTGCCGAAGTTGAACGGCTCGGTGAAGTACATGTTGCCGTCGTTGCCCGCCGTGATCGCGCGAGGCCCGACGTTCTGCGTCAGGCCGCTCGTGAACTCCGTGATCGTCCCGCTCGTCGTGATCCTGCCGATCCTCCCCGGGTTGGCCGACTCGGTGAACCACAGGTTGCCGTCAGGCCCTGCAACGATGTCCCGCGGCTGGCTGTTCGAGGTCAGGCCCGTGGAGAATTCGCTGCTCGACCCGCTCGTGGTGATCCGTCCGATCGACGCTTTGTCGCCTGGCTCGGTGAACCACAGGTTGCCGTCGGCGCCGGCCGTGATGTCGGTCGGTTCGCTCCCGTTCGCCACGGAGAAGTCTTTGATCAACCCGCTCGTGGTGATCCGCCCGATCTTGTCGGCGCCCGGCTCGGTGAACCACAGGTTGCCGTCCGGCCCCGGGGTGATGCCCAGCGCGCCGTTGCTCACGCCTGAGCTGAATTCGGTGATCGTCCCGCTGAGGCTGCTGCGCCCGATGCCGCCGGGCGCGACGCTCTGCACGAACCACACGTTGCCGTCCGGTCCCGCGGCGATGCCCACCGGTTGGCGATTGTGAGTCGGCACCGGGAACTCGGTGATCGTGGGCGCGGCCATGGCCGCGCCGGTCCACGACAGCATCGCGAGGACGACCCCCAGTCCAGCCGCTCGGCGGGCGAGTACGGACATGGCGCTCTGATCGGCAGGCGCATTGCCCGACTTGACCGGTGCATCGGTGCTCGCTCGGGCTTGGCGCCTCGGCCGATCCGCAGCTGCTAGAGCGAATCGCGCGCCGGCCCGCTATAGCGGGCTGAGCATCACGGTGCGCTCGGCCCGAATGGTGGCGTTCTCCTCGGCCCTGACGCCCTGCAGGAACTGCTCGACCTTGCGCTTGGGTCCGGTGACGGTGAAGGCGACCTGGGTGGTGAGCAGGTGCGGGTGCTCGATGACCTCGCACTCGACGCCCAGTTGCTGGGACCAGTCGTGCAGCGACTGCTCGAATTCGGCGCGGATCAGCTTGCCTGCGCTCGCGACGATCGTTCGCGTTTCGACCGTCTTCGCGCGCTCCTGCACTGCCGCCCGGACGCGCGTCTGGTCATCGGTCGCCGGCGGGTCTGTCTGGCGCCAGTCGTCGAGCTCGTCGTCCCAGTGGCTGACGCGCACGCTCGCGGCGATTGCGTCGTGGCGCAGCGCATCCTCGATCGCGCGGCGAGCGGTCCTCAGCCGCGACTCGTCGGCTGCGTAGGCGAACAACAGGTTTCCGTCGTGCGTGATCACGACGTCCTGTGGCACGGCGGCCTCGATCTCGTCGATGACGTCCGGGCCGCGAAAGCGCTTCACGAGGGTGTGCAGCGAGGCCCGTGGCTCGGCCATGTCGAGCTCGGCCTGCAGCCGCCAGTCCTTGTCGTCTGATCCGTCCGCGGCCATGGCGTGCAGGTTACGGCTCCTGCTAAACGCCCGGAGGGCGCCCGTGCGCTCAGCCGCTGTGCGGATCGCGCCCGGCGATCAGCGCCAGCGCGTGCGCGAGGCCGGGGGCGAGCTCCTGGGCGACCTGCTCGATCGCGCGGGGGCTGCCGGGGAAGTTGACGATCAGGGTCGCCCCGCGGACTCCGGCGACGGGCCGGGCGAGCATCCAGTTGGGCGTGTAGCCACGCTTTGGCGACGTCGTCAAGGGTGCGGCCATCCGATGCCCTCAGCCGTCAGGCGTCGCCTCCCGCTGCAGGGTTTCGAGGAGCCCCGGCGGCGAGCGCGGGAACTAGCCGGCGTCTGACACGGGCACGGAAACCGGGTTCGCCGGGCGCGATCGAGGGCTTGGAGTGGGTCAGCCCTGGGGTTGTGTGCCGCTCTTTGCGCAGGTATGCGCGGCTTTGCGGAGCTTTTTGCCGACGATCGGCTATTGACGTCGACGGATGCTCTGTTCAGAGTATGCGTTCCGGCAC
>JADGPP010000144.1 GCA_017882375.1 Solirubrobacteraceae bacterium
GGGTCGTAGACGGTCACGCTGTGACCGAGCAGGGCGAGGTAGTACGCGCAGGTCAGGCCGGTGGGACCGGCACCCACGATCGCGACCTCGCGCCCGGTCGGCTCGAGCCTGCGCTCGAGCACGCGGCTGACCATCGGCTCGAACGCGGCGGAGAGCAGCACCTCGTCGGCGATCCTGCGGTGCACGTCGCGCGTGTTCACGGGCTCGTCAAGCGCGGCACGACGGCAGCGATCGTCGCAGGGGTGCTGGCAGACGCGCCCCGTCGAAGCCGGCAGGGGGTTGTCGAGGATCACCGACAGGAATGCATCCTCGACCCGGTCCTCCTTGTACAGCTGGAGGAAGCGCGGGATGTTCATGTGCAGCGGGCACGAGTTCTCGCACGGCGAGAGCGCCAGCTCCTCGCAGACACCGGCGCGGCAGCGCTTGGCCACGATGTGATCTTCGAACTCGTGCCGGAAGTGGCGCAGGCTGGTGAGAACGGGGTTCGGCGCGCTCTGGCCGAGCCCGCAGAGCGAGGTGTCGCGGACCATGCGGCACAGCTCGTCGAGCGCCCCGATGTCCTGGTGCGTGGCCGTGCCGAGCGTGAAGCCGTTGAGCATGCTCAGGGCCTTGTCGAGGCCAACGCGGCACGGGACGCACTTGCCGCAGCTCTCCGAGTGGGTGAACTCGATGAAGTAGCGGGCGACGTCCACCATGCAGTTGTCTTCGTCCATCACGACCATGCCGCCGGAGCCCATGATCGAGCCGAGCTGGGCGAGCGTCTCGTAGTCGACCGGCGTGTCGAACATCTCCGCCGGGATGCAGCCGCCCGAGGGGCCACCCGTCTGCACGGCCTTGATCTCGCGGCCGTTGGTGCCGCCCTCGCCGATGTCGTAGATGAACTTCGAGAGCGGCGTGCCGAGCGGCATCTCGACCAGGCCGGTGCTGTGGACCTTGCCGACCAGCGAGAACACCTTCGTGCCCGCGCTCTTGGTGCTGCCGGTCTCGGTGAACCAGGCCGGACCCTTGGAGACGATCGGCGCGACGTTGTACCAGGTCTCGACGTTGTTGATGTTGGTCGGCTTGCCGTACAGGCCCTTCTGCGCCGGGAACGGCGGGCGCGACCGCGGCCGGCCGGACTGGCTTTCGAGCGACGCGATCAGCGCGGTCTCCTCGCCGCACACGAAGGCGCCGGCACCCTCGACCGTCTCGATGTCGAAGCTGAACCCGCGTCCGAGGACGTTGTCGCCCAGGACGCCGTAGGCCCGAGCCTGCTCGATCGCGCGTTCGAGGCGCAGCACCGCGAGGGGATACTCGGCGCGGACGTAGATGATCCCCTTGGGCGCGCCGGTCACGAAGCCCGCGATCATCATGCCCTCGAGGAGGCTGTGCGGGTCGGACTCGATCTCGTTGCGGTTCATGTAGGCGCCGGGGTCGCCTTCGTCTGCATTGCAGATGAGGTACTTCTCGGGCCCGGCCGCCTTCTGCAGGAACTCCCACTTGTTGCCGGTCAGGTAGCCAGCGCCGCCGCGGCCGCGCAGCTTCGCCGCCTTGATCTGCTCGATGACGCCGACGGGGTTCTGGTCGATCAGGACCTTGTACAGGGCCTGGTACCCGCCGATCGCGATGTACTCCTCGATGTCGTCGGGGTTGATCAGCCCGCAGTTCCGGAGGACGATCTTGACCTGCCCGTTGAAGAACGGGATCTCGTTCCAGCTCGGCACGTCCGGGTAGCCGGTGCCGTACTTCACGCGGCCGGTGAGGTGGTCCCACTCCTCGATCTTGCACAGCACCAGCTCGGCGGGCGGCAGGGTGCCGTGGCCGAGGCCGGTCAGGATTCCGTCGACGTGCTTCGGCTGCACGCGGTGGAGCATCAGCAGCGGGTGGCCGGGCACCCACACGTTGACGAGCGGCTCCTCGGCGCAGAAGCCGAAGCAGCCGACCGGCACCAGGTCCACGGCCATCCCGCGGGCGTCGATCTCGGACCTGAAGGCGTGGTAGACGGCCTCGGCGCCGTTCCCGGAGCCGCACGTGCCCATGCCGACCGAGATGCGCGGCCTGCCGGGGAGCAGCTTCGCCAGCCCGGCCTCGCGGGTGGCGGAGAAGGCAGCGAAGTCCTGGATCTTCATCGCGCCCCCTCCCGTCGCAGGGCCTCGACCTCGCGAATCAGGACCTGCTCCTTCACGTGGCCGCGGATCGCGTGGTCGATCTCCACGACCGGCGCGAGCGCGCACTGGCCGAAACAGGCGACGGTGCGGATCGTGAAGCGCTGGTCCGGGGTCGTCAGCGAGATCTTGTCGGCGCCGTCGCTGCTGTCCCGAAGGCCGAGCTGGAGCTTCACGCGCTCGAGCAGCGGTCGCGAGCCGCGGGTATGGCACGCGGTGCCGCGGCAGATGGCCACGGTGTGCGTGCCCTGCGGGTCGAGGTTGAACAGCGCGAAGAATGTCGCGACGCCGTAGACCTGTGACTGGGGGATGCCCGTGCGCGCCGCCACGTACTCGAGCGTCTCCATCGGGAGGAACTTGTGGGGGTTGCGGTCCTGCAGCTGCTCCAGGATGCCGAGGAGCGCGCCGGGACGGCCAACCCGCTCGCCGATGATCCGGTCGATCAGGTCCTGGTCCTCGGAGTGTTGCAGCGCAGAGACCGATCCGGCGGTCATCGAGCCCTCCAAACAAAGGCCGCGCTCCGCAGGCCGGTGCAGAGACGTGGCCCGCATTACGCACGGCGATGGCAGCCACGCTAGGGTGAGGAGAATCCGCGCAACAGGGCCATCCGGCCGAGAATGGACCGGCCGTTGATGCGCGCGGGGAGCCGGCCGGCACATACGCGCGCCCACGTCGCCGGCCGAGCTGCTTCGGCGGACGCCGAACGCGGCGTGGGGCCGGGGGCGGTCGTACGCAAGCGAAGCTCGCCAACAGGCTGCCGACGAGCAGGTCGTGCGGGCGACCGCGGCCGGAGGCTCGCACCAATACCTGACAGGTCCTGTCAGGAACCCGGCTATGCTTGGCGACGATGCGCGCGAGCCGCCTCGTCAACCTGCTCCTGCTGCTCCAGGCCCGCGGCCACCAGACCTCGGCGCAGCTCGCGAGCGAGCTCGAGGTCTCCGTCCGGACCGTGTACCGCGATGTCGAGGCGCTCGCCCAAGCCGGGGTCCCGATCTACGCCGAACGCGGTCCGGCGGGCGGCGTCCGCCTCGTGGACGGGTACCGCACCCGCCTCACGGGCCTGACCTCCGAGGAGGCCGAGGCGCTCTTCCTGTCTGGGCTCCCGGGGCCGGCGGCACAGCTCGGCCTGGGCACGGTCGTCGCCGCCGCTCGTCTCAAGGTGATGGCGGCCCTTCCTCCCGAGCTGCGAACCCGCGCGGCCCGGATCCAGGCGCGGTTCCACCTCGACGCCCCAGGCTGGTTCCAGCAGGCGGAGCCCATGCCCAGCCTCGAGCTGCTCGCGTCGGCCGTCTGGGAGGGCCGCGAGGTCGAGCTGACCTACCGTCGCGAGGAGCATGTCGAGCGCCGCCGCCTGGCGCCCCTCGGGCTGGTCCTCAAGGGCGGGACCTGGTACCTGGTGGCCCGTTCGAAGGGCGAGCCACGCACGTTCCGCGTCTCGCGCATCGAGGACGCGGTCCTGGGCGACGTGTTCGAGCGACCTGCCGACTTCGACCTCGCGGCCTTCTGGGCCGCCTCGACGGCCCGATTCGAGGAGGCACAGGCGCCCGTGGAGGTTGTGGCACAGGTCCAGCCCGGCTGCCGCGAGGCCCTGGAGCGAACGATCGGACCCACCGCCGCGGCGACGCTGCGCAGGGTCGGCCGAGCGAGCGAGGACGGGGGCGAGACGGTGCGGTTCCGCCATGAGTCGATGGACATCGCCTATCTCGACCTGCTGCGTCTCGGAGGCCGAGTCGAGGCGATGGGTCCGGAGGAGCTTCGCGAGCGGCTGGTGACAGCCGCTCGCGGGCTCGCCGAGCGCTATGGGGTCGCGAGTCGAGCCGGCTGAGTGGGTCGAGCGCGGCGCCGCAATCGGGCGGCGATCGCCACGCTTCCGAGGTCCGGGTCCGGACCATCGCCCGCGAGCAGGCGCCTGCGACGAATCGCTTCCTGGATCTCTCGCTCGCGTTCCCACTGGACCACTGCGAGCGCCATCTGGCTGATCATCCGCTGTTCCCCCCGGGCTACCTTCCTGGAAGGGGATCATCGCAGCCATTGATGCCAGTTCCTGTCAGGAATAGCGACGCGCTGCGGCCGCTTCGGAGGCGGAGCTCCAGGGCGTTGCGAACCCCTGCAATCGCCGTTGGCGCGCGACCGACCTCCATCCAGCGGCCGGGATACTGTGACCGGACCGTTCACGCGCAGGTTGGAGGTGCCATGAAGGTCGGGATCATCGCGCCACAGGGGTGGATCGGCGAGTACGACGGATGGGAGACGCTCACTGCATGGCGCCGCACGGTAGAGGTCGCCCGACAGGCGGAGGCGCTCGGCTTCGAGTCGGTCTGGCTCTTCGACCACCTCCACACCGTGCCGCGGCCGACGGACGAGATCACGTTCGAATCGTTCACGGCGCTCGCGGCGCTCGCCGCGCTCACGTCGCGCGTCCGCCTGGGGCACATCGTGATCTGCACGGCGTTCCGGAATCCCGCCCTGACCGCGAAGATGATCTCGACGATGGATGCCATCAGCGGCGGCCGAATGGAGCTTGGCATCGGCGCCGGGTGGAAGCGCGACGAGTGGCTG
>JADGPP010000010.1 GCA_017882375.1 Solirubrobacteraceae bacterium
GTCTCTCGACGACAAACCGGGGCCTGCTACCGGGCACTCCGGCGTCTACCCGGACCGGACTCTCACCGGCCAGCCTGATCCAGCTTCCAAGGCGCAACACGGCGCCCATCGTAGAGGCGAGTGCAAGCGGCCACCGGACGCGGCACTCGCTACCGTCCGGAGCGTGGCCCGCGGCAGCCTGATCACGATCGAGGGGCTCGACGGCGCCGGCAAGTCGACGCTCGCAAGGGCGCTCGTGGAGGCGATCGCCGCGCGCGGGCAACGCGTCGAGCTGCTGCGCGAGCCGGGCGGAGTCGATGTATCCGAGCGCATTCGCGCGCTCGTCAAGGATCCGGCGCTCGCCGTCGCGCCGCGAGCCGAGGCGCTGCTGTACGCGGCTGCGCGCGCGCAGCTGGTCGACGAGCGCCTGGCGCCGCTGCTGGCAGACGGCGCGATCGTGCTGCTCGACCGCTACGTCGACTCTTCGCTGGCCTACCAGGGCGCCGCGCGGGGGCTCGGCGTCGAGCGCGTACGCGAGATCAACCGCTTCGCGACCGGACCGCTGCAGCCCGACCGCACGCTGCTGCTGCGCATCACACCGGCCGCCGGCCGCGCCAGGCAGGTGCAGCGCGCCGAATCGCCCGATCGGCTGGAGAGCGAGGACGAGAGCTTCTTCGCGCGCATCGCCGCCGCCTACGACGAGCTCGCGCGCTCAGAGCCCGAGCGCATTCGCGTGCTCGACGCGAGCCTTGCGCCCGAGCGCGTGCTCGCCGACGCGCTCGCAGAGCTCGACGATCTGCTCGCGCCCACAGGCCGCACGCCGGGTTAGCATGGGCGCGGTGATGGCCCGGACGCCCCCGCCCGCACTGCACGACCGCCGTCTGTCACGCGCGCTCGCGGCCGGGCTCGCGCTGCTCGCGCTCGGATCGACGATCGCCTGGGGCGGCCCCTCGATCGCGCGCGCGGCCAAGCCGGCGAGCACGCCCACGTTCCCCGTCCCGGCTTCCGCGCGAACGCCCAGCACCACAGCTGGCGCTGGCGCTGCTGGCGCTGCCACCACGCCGACCACCACGTACGCGCCCTCCGGCGGCGCGACCGCGCCGAGCAGCTCTCCCCCCGCCACGGCGAGTACCGCCACGACGCCGCCCGCCGCGACTGCTCCGGCGACGAGCACGCCGGCGACGCCCGGCGCGCAGACGGCAGCGCCCGCGCAGAAATCAGCCGCTCGGGCGAAGGCGGGCAAAGGCGATCGCCCGCTGTCCACCGGCGCGATCGTGATCGCCGCGCTGGCCGCTCTGCTGGTGCTCGTGTGCGCCGCATGGGCGCTCGCGCGCAGCAGGGCGTTCGAGCCGCATTGGCTGCTGTCGCTGCGACACGCGATGGCCGAGGCCGGCTTTCGCGCATCGGCGACCTGGTCGGAATTCGCCGACTGGGCACGGCTCGGGCGCTGACGAGTTCGCTGGCAGCGGGAAATTCTTCTCGCAACGACAACCGTCGACGCGGACGTGGCGCGACGTGCGCGAGGCGTTGCCGCGCAGCGCCTGACCCGCTGGCGCCGAGAAGCGCGAATACAAGCCGGTTTGCGCGGATTTTCGGCCATCTGGGACCTGGCTTTGGGGGTTCTCAGCGGCCCCTTTGGGTACTAAAATGAGGGGTACTTCTTGCCCCATTTCGAGTCCCGTCGTGCATGTCGTTCCGTCTGGTCTGTGCGCCACGATGCTTGACCCCATCAACAGCTCGAATGGCCGCCCGTGACGCCGGAGCAGCAGAGGAGGAAGGTCGATGAACCCTACCCCGCACACCACCATCTCGCACGCTACGGCGTCCGGCAACGCCCTCGAGGTCAAGCGCTTTTTCAGTACGCCTGCAACGCATCCGTTCGACGCCGTCGAGTGGGAGCTGCGCGACGCGCGCATCGGCCACGGCGACCGCGTCGCCTTCGAACAGCGCAACGTCGAGTTCCCCAAGAGCTGGTCGCAGAACGCCACGAACATCGTCGCGCAGAAGTACTTCCGCGGGCAGATCGGCAACCCGGCGCGCGAGCACTCGGTCAAGCAGATGATCGGTCGCGTGGCCGGCACGATCGCCGGCTGGGGCTCAGAGCGCGGCTACTTCGCCTCCGCCGAGGACGCCGAGACCTTCGAGCACGAGCTGACGCACATCCTGCTGCACCAGATGGCCGCGTTCAACTCGCCCGTGTGGTTCAACGTCGGCTTTGAGGAGCACCCGCAGTGCTCGGCCTGCCAGCCATATCACGCCCTCGTCTCCACCCCACGGGGCATGGTTCCGATCGGTGAGCTGGTCGAGGGGAACGACGTTGGTCGCGAGGTCTACGACGCGAACGGGATGACCCGGATCCTCGCGACGAAGGCAAACGGCCGCAAGCGCGTACTTCGCGCCCGGCTGCGCAACGGAAGCTTCGTTGAAGCAACCCCCGACCACGTCGTCAAGGCGGTCGCGGAGCGTCGCAGCCAGCCCGCCTGGCTGCGCATGGACAAGCTTGAGGTCGGGATGCGGATGCATCTGCACCCCCACCGCGCCAAGGTGGCCGATCCGATCCGCGTGGCAGTCGGCGTGGCCGGCGACGCATCTCCGCTGGAGGAGCTCACGGAGCTTGATCGCGTCGAGGTCGCCGAAGCGGCACTGGCCGGATGGCTGCAGGCTGACGGCTTTGTCGGTCAGTACGAGGGTACAAATCGCTCGCTGACGATCGAGTTTCAAGTAGCTAACGACGACGAGTTCGATTGGGTCACGAAGAACCTGGACGTCGTCTTTCCCCAGGTTCACCGCAAGGTCCGCGACGCGGACACTCAGCACGTGCCGGTCCAGCGCATCCGCCTTTACGGTGAGGTAATTCGTGAGTTCGTGGAGCGCTGGGACCTCCTGACGCGAGGGACCGAGATACGGGTTCCCCAGCGACTCTTCACCGCGTCGCACGATGAGATCGTGGCTTACGTGCGCAGTCTCTTCCAAGCCGACGGGTATGTGTCGGTTCGCCGTGATGGCGACTACGAGAATGCTCGCGTCGGATTCGCCGTCATTGGGGAGCGCTGGACGGAGGACGTGCAGCTACTGCTCAGCGTGCTGGGCATCTACTCGAGGCGGACCCGAAAGGTCGAGGAGCGCAGCAACCGTCACGATATGCACGAGGTTGCAATCTCGATCGGCTCCGAGCGAGCACGCTTCGCCGAGCTGGTTGGCTTCGTCGGACACGAGAAGTCGAACAAGCTGCTCGAGTCGCTGGAGCTACGTAATCCCAAGCGCTGCCCCGACCTCCGTGAGGAGGAGATCGTTGCGATCGACGACCTTGGCGTGATGGAGGTCTACGACATCCAGACGGAGTCGGGCGAGTATCTCTCCAACAATGTCGCGGTCCACAACTGCTTCATCCTCAGCGTCGAGGACACGATGGAGTCGATCCTCGACTGGAACACCAAGGAGGGAATGATCTTCCGCGGCGGCTCTGGCTCGGGGATCAACCTGTCGAACATCCGCGGCTCGATGGAGCCGCTGGCCAAGGGCGGCACGGCATCGGGACCCGTCTCGTTCATGCGCGGCGCCGACTCGTGGGCGGGCACGATCAAGTCCGGCGGTAAGACCCGCCGCGCCGCCAAGATGGTCGTGCTCGACGTCGACCACCCGGACATCCGCGAGTTCATCTGGTGCAAGGCCAAGGAGGAGGACAAGGCGGCGGCGCTGCGCGACGCGGGGTTTGACATGTCGATCGACGGCGACGGCTTCAAGTCGATCCAGTACCAGAACGCCAACAACTCGGTGCGCGTGAGCGACGAATTCATGCAGGCCGTCGAGGAGGATCGCGAGTGGCAACTGACCGCGCGCTCGACAGGCGAGGTGGTCGAAACCGTGCCGGCACGTGAGCTGATGCGCGAGATCGCCGAGGCCGCCTACCGCTGCGCCGACCCGGGCGTGCAGTACGACACGACGATCAACCGCTGGCACACGAGCCCCAACTCAGGCCGGATCAACGCGTCGAACCCGTGCTTTCCGGCAGACGCGCGCGTCCACACGACGCTGGGTCTACTGACGATCCAGGACCTGATTGAGCGCGGCGAGGCCGGTGGGGAGTTCCGCGTATACACGCATCGGGCGACTGCAGATCAACCGGATGAGGGAGTCATCGCGACCCGGCCAGTCGCCTTCATGCGCAATGGCGTCAAGCCGATCGTGCGTTTGCGTTTCGCCAACGGCGGCGAGTTGCGCTGCACTCCAAATCACCGAATTTGGACGTTGAACCGCGGCTATGTACGAGCCGAGGAGCTGAGCGACAAGGATCGCGTCCTTCTGAACGACAGTCGTACTCCCGCGCAGGACGCGAGCTGGGCGCTTCCCGTAAAGGTTGAGGCGCCAGCCAAGTCCTTTGCTCGTGGTGGATCGGCGACCTATCGCCAGCTACCCGATCGTTGGAGTGAGGGGCTTGGAGAGCTCACAGGTCACCTGGTTGGCGACGGCTGGCTAACCGACGTACAGACGGGTTGGGTCTACGGCGGCGATGATCTCAACGACGGCTTGGCCGACGCCCATGAGGGCCTGCTTCAGGAGTTGATCGGCGGCGTATCAAGGCAAGTGATGGACAACGGCACCGTCCAGCTGCGGGCGGGCAGTGAGGCCGTACGCGAGCTTTTCCGGGGGCTCGGCGTGACTTCGGCCCGCGCGCATGACAAGCGTGTGCCCGAGGGGATCTTCACGGCGCCAACGGAGGTTCAAGCCGCTTTCCTCCGGGGGCTATTCGGCGCCGACGGGTGTGTCTCGCGTGTCGAGGCTGGCGGAAAGGCCAACCGCTATGTGGGGCTCGGGAGTCGCAGCAATGGTCTCCTCAAGGATGTCCAGCGCCTGCTCTCCGCCTGGGGAGTCCGAGGACGCATCTACCGCATCACAGACGGTATACCGTCGAGCTTCTCTTATGTCCGCAAGGATGGGACTACCGTCGAGTACGCTTCTCGCGAGGGGTTTGACCTACGTATCACCGGTAGCGACTTGGCGCGGTTCGCCGCCGAGATCGGCTTCTCGTGCCCGCGCAAGCAGGCCGGCGTTGAAAGTTTGATCGACGAGCGCGTGCTCTACCGCACGAAGGCCGGCACCACGATGGTTGCTCGCGAGGACGACGGCCAGGAGATGGTCTACAACCTCACCGAGCCGCTGCACCACTCCTACATCGTGGACGGCGTCGTCGTGGCGAACTGCAGCGAGTACATGCACGTGGACGACTCGGCCTGCAACCTGGCCTCGATCAACCTGATGAAGTTCCGCCGCGCCGACGGCACGCTCGACGTGCAGTCCTTCGAGCACACCGTCGACGTGATGCTGCTCGCGCAGGAGATCATCGTCGGCCCCTCCAGCTACCCGACCGAGGGGATCGGCGTCAACGCCCGTGCGTTCCGCCAGCTCGGCCTCGGCTACGCCAACCTCGGCGCCTACCTGATGAGCAACGGCATGCCCTACGACTCGGACTCCGGCCGCGAGACGGCGGCGGCGATCACCGCGCTGATGACCGGCCGCGCCTACCGCCGCTCGGCGGAGATCGCCGCGGCGCAGGGACCGTACGAGCGCTACGCGGAGAACGAGGACGCACACCTAAGCGTGATGCGCATGCACCGCGACGCCTCCTACGTGATCCCCGAGCAGGACAGCGCCGACGCGCAGCTGCTGGCGGCCGCGCGGCGCTCGTGGGAGGAGGCGGTCGAGCTGGGCGAGCGCCACGGCTACCGCAACGCACAATGCTCTGTCCTTGCTCCAACTGGCACCATAAGCTTTTTGATGGACTGCGATACGACGGGAGTCGAGCCGGACTTCTCGCTGGTCAAGTTCAAGGAGCTGGTCGGCGGCGGGCAGATGACGATCGTCAATCGCACGGTGCCGCTGGCGCTGCAGACGCTCGGCTACTCAGAGCAGCAGGTCGAGCAGATCGAGGCGCACCTAGCCGAGCACGACACGATCGTGGGCGCCCCCGGCCTCAAAGAGGAGCATCTGCCTGTCTTCGACGTCGCCGTCGGCGAGCGCGCGATCTCGCACATGGGCCACATCAAGATGATGGGCGCCGTGCAGCCGTTCATCTCCGGGGCGATTTCAAAGACAATCAATATGCCTCCAACGGCGACCGTCGAGGACATCGCTGACGCCTACACGCAGGCCTGGCACCTGGGCATCAAGGCGCTGGCGATCTACCGCGACGGCTCGAAGACCGCCCAGGCGCTGCGCACCGACGCGCAGCAAGGCGTCGACGAGCCCGCCGACGTCGACGCGATCGTCGATCAGGCGGTCACCAAGGCGCTCGCCGACGCCGGCCCGCAGCGCAAGCGCATGCCGGTCGAGCGCCAGTCGATCACGCACAAGTTCTCGATCGCCGGCCACGAGGGCTACATCACGGCGGGCATGTACAAGGACGGCTCGGTCGGCGAGATCTTCCTCACCGACATCGGCAAGGAGGGCTCGACGCTGCGCGGGATGATGAACTCGTTCGCGACGGCGATCTCGATCGCGCTGCAGTACGGCGTGCCGCTGGAGACGCTCGTGCAGAAGTTCAGCTACATGCGCTTCGAGCCGGAGGGGATCACGCAGAACCCGGAGATCCCGTTCGCCAAGTCGATGCCCGACTACATCATGCGCTGGCTGGCCTCGCGCTTTCTGGACATCGACGCGCAGCAGGAGCTCGGCATCCTCACGCCGCAGGTTCGCGCGCGTCAGGCGGCCCAGGAGGCCGCTCAGTCGATGAGCTCGTCGGACACCGCCGGCCCGGCCGCGACGGACGATCCCGAGAGCTCGCCGCAGGCGTCAGCCGGCAACGGCGGGGGCGCCAACGGCGGGTCCAGCGCGCCGGCGGCGTCCTTCACCGACACGCCGCCGGTCGTCCCGGCGCGTCTACAGGGATTCGACCTCGGTCCCGCCTGCGGACAGTGCGGCGGGATGATGCAGCGGACGGGCTCTTGCTACACGTGCTCGTCGTGCGGCAACAACACCGGCTGCGGCTGACCTGACGTCCGCGATCGGCGCTGGCCGATCTCTGATCGGTCGGCGTCCTCGGTCGCTCGCCGGCGTGGAGCGCTCAGGCGTGCAGGTGCTCGTGCGGGACGAGCAGCACCGAGCAGGCGGCCTTGTGGACGACGTGCCTGCTCACGCTGCCGATCGCGATCAGGCCGTGCAGCCGGCGACTGCTCATGACGACCAAGTGCGCGTCCAGCGTTCGGGCGGTGTCGGCGATGACCGTTCGTGCGCTGCCAGACTCGATCGTCGCGTTGCTGGAATCGCCGAAGGCTCGCTCGAGCGCTCGCGTCTGCTCGGCGATCCGATCGCGCCGCTTGCGCGACCTGTGACCACCGGCGTGCACCAGCTGCACGCTCGCGCCCCTGGAGCGGGCCAGCCGCGCGGCGAACTCCACGAGCTGGTCGGAGCCCTCCAGCCCGTCGCTGGCAACCAGGATGGGGCCGCGAGAGGCATCGACGATCGGGAATGATCGGGCGGCCAGCAGTGGCGTGACCAGCGAGCCGACCGCGGCTGCCGTCGGTCCGCCGCCGAACATCCCGGCGGGCCACGGGGTCGTCGGCGCGCCCATCGCGAGCAGATCGTGCTCGGCGGCCCACTCGAGAATCACCTCGGCTGGAGGAGCCGCCGGATCCACCTCGACCGACGTGCTCACGCACGCGTCCTCGGTGATCTGAACGGCGCGGTCGAGTATCTCCTTCATCCGCACCGGGGCGATGGCCGGCGATCGAGCGGCGCCCGCCGACCTGAACGAGGTCACGGCCAGCAGCGTCATGTGCCCATCCGGCCCGGTCAGGGCCGCCGCCTGCTCGACCGCGGCATAACCGCCTGGCGATCCGTCGACGGCGCAGAGGACGTTGGTGAACACCGCCGGGGAAGCGCCCGTCTCCTCGGCTTGATGCGTCTCGGTCGTCGAGTCTCCAGCCATGTGGACAAACTACGCCAGCGTCCTGCGCGGGACATCCGTGCTTTCCCGATATCTCGAGCGTGTGGCGCCGCAGTGGCCAGGTGACTGCGGCGACGAAACGCCCCGCCGAACAACGGGAAAGTGCCGGTCGTCTACGTAGATTTCGCGGATATACCCGGACGCGATGGCAACGTAGGGTGCGATGGCAACGTAGGGTGGTCACACGCGGGGACGACGCAGTTCGAACGCATGGGCGGTGAGCAGACGGGATGAGCGAGGATCGCGAGATCGCCGGCACGTTGCAGCACGTGTCGTTCGAAGGCCTGGCGCTGGAGCGCTTTGAGGGCGTGATCCCGCCCGAGGCGTGGCAGCGGGTCCTGGAGGGGATCGCGCGGGCGGGCACCGTGCTGGCCGGCCGGACTGTTTGGAACGTCAACTCGACGGCGCACGGTGGCGGCGTCGCGGAGATGCTGCACTCGCTGCTGGGCTACGCACGTGGGGCCGGCGTGGACGCGCGCTGGGCGACGATAGCCGGCGAGCCTCGCTTCTTCAAGATCACCAAGCGCCTGCACAACCGCCTGCACGGCAGCCTTGGCGACGGCGGTCCGCTCGGCGCGGCCGAGCGCGAGGCCTACGAGCAGCCGCTGCGTCGCTGCGCCGACGAATTGCGCGAGCTCGTTCGCAGCGAGGACCTGGTGATCCTGCACGACCCCCAGACGGCCGGGTTGATCCCCTTGCTGCGCGACACCGGAGCGCCAATCGCCTGGCGCTCGCACGTCGGCTATGACCATCCGAGCGAGCTCGCGCTGCAGGCCTGGCGCTTCCTGCTCCCCTACACGCAGCAGGCCGACGTCTGCATCTTCTCGCGCCCGGACTACGCGTGGGGCGGCCTGCAAGCCGATCGTCTGGCCATCATCCATCCCTCGATCGACGTGTTCTCGGTCAAGAACCAGGAGCTCGGCAGCGACGCGGTGCACGCGATCCTGGCCGGCGCCGGCATCGTCGAGGACCGCGCGAATGAGCTGCCGAGCTTCACCCGTGAAAACGGAGAGCCCGGGCAAGTCGAGCGTCGCGCGGTGCTCGTCGAGGAGAGTCGCCTGCAGCTCGACACGCCGGTCGTGCTTCAGGTCTCACGCTGGGATCGCCTGAAGGACCCGAGCGGCGTACTCGACGGCTTCGCCCGGCACGTTCTCGAGGACTCCGGGGCGCACCTCGTGCTGGCCGGCCCCGCGGCCGCCGCGGTCGCCGACGACCCCGAGGGCCCGGAGGTTCTCGCCGAGGTCGAACGCGCGTGGGAGCAGCTGGATGCGCAGCCCCGCGCTCGCGTGCATCTCGCCAACATTCCGATGGACGACTTGCAGGAGAACGCGGCGATCATCAACGCGCTGCAGCGTCATGCCACGGTCGTCTGCCAGAAGAGCCTCGCCGAGGGCTTCGGACTGACCGTCGCCGAGGCGATGTGGAAGTCGCGTCCGGTGGTCGCCAGCAGCGTGGGCGGCATCCAGGATCAGATCGAGGACGGGGTCAGCGGGCTCCTGGTCGGCGATCCACTCGACCTGGCGACGTTCGGTGGCGCGGTTTCCGCGCTGCTCGGCGACTCGGCGAACGCCGGGCGCATCGGGGCGAAGGCGCGCCAACGTGCGCGCGAGCGGTTTCTCGGCCCCGACCACCTGCTGAAGTACCTGGCGCTCCTGCAGCAGCTGCTGCAGCGAAGCGCCACCGCGAGTCCGAGCGTCAAGGGCGCAGCGCGGGGATCGGTATCCGCCACGAGCTCCTTCGGTATCTAGCCGTCCTTGCTGCCCGATTCGCTGTCCTGCGCGGTCTGAGCGCCGCCCGAGCCATCGCTCGGGGCGAGTGGCGTCGCGGCGGCGCCCTGGCCTGCGCTGGAGGTCGAACCGTCTTTGGCGCCAGACGAGCCGTCCGCAGTGGCGGCGGTCTGACCGCCACCTGGCTGCGCCGACGATCCGCGGCCCGATCCAGCTCCGTTATCGCTTCCATTGCCGCCTGGAGCAGAGCCACCTTCGCCATCTGAGGAGCTCGAGCTGGCGGATGAGTCGCCGCCTTTGCTCGCGGACACATCACGGCCTGCGCCGGTGCCCCCGTGCGCCTGGCCGGCTGCCCCGCCGCCGTCTGATCGTGGACCGGCCGGGCGATCGTTGCTGAGCGACGAGTGATCGCCGTGGCGTCGGTGTGTGTTGCCTGAGCCGTCGCGCCCGTGTACGCGCGCGTGGCGGCCTGCGCCCACAGAGCGATCGCCCGAGCTGACCTGAGCGCTGGATGCAGGGATCAGCGGGGCGCCGAGCACCTTCGACTGGCGCTCGGCAGTCGATCCGGCGAGCCCGGCCGAGGAGCTTCGGTGCGCCGCCGGCCGGTCGCCATGGCTGTGCAAGTTGACGACGGTCGCCCCCGTCGCCACCGCGCCGGCGGTGACCGCCACGACCGCACCCTTCAACAGCAGGCCGGCCATGCCGGCGCCGGCGCCACCGGCGGAGAGCTCGCCGAGCCTTTCGGCGGTCGGCCCGGCCGCGTCGCCGCTGCGCGTCGCCCACTCCAAAAGCGGTGGCGGGGTCAGCGCGGCGGCGGCGCTGCGCAGCGTTGCCCTGGCGCGATAGAGAAGCCCGCGCAGCGCGCCTTCGGAGATCCCGAGCACACCCGCCACCTCGTCGTGGCTCTGCCCGTCGACGGCCGTCAGGAAGATCGCCTGCTGCTGCATCTGCGGCAGCGCCGCCACGTCGGTCAGCGCCTCGCGCACTGCCATCCTGCGCTGGAGCTCTGAATCGCCCACGAGCGCAGCCCTGGCCTGCGTCGCCTCGGTCAGCTCGCTGTGGCCATCGCCGGCGCCGCGCATCACGTTGACGGCGGCGTTGTGCACGATGCGATAGAGCCACGGACGCACGTCGCGCACGTCGGTCCCACGCGCAAACGCCATCCACGCCTGCAGGAAGGCCTGCTGCAGGACGTCTTCGGCGCGCGCGTCGGCCAGCTGCATTCGCCGGCAGTAGCGCAGCAGCGGACTGCGATAGCGGTGCACCAGCGCCTCGAAGGCGCGCTCGTGGCCCTCGCCCGCCAGCGCGGCCAGGCGCTGGTCAGATTGGGCGGCGAGCAGGCGGATCGAGATCCTCGGGCTCATGGTTTAGGTCTCATCTCGTCCATGCAGACGCCAATTGCAGTCAAAGCTTGCTCGCTGGACGAACGGCGCCCCCAGGACGCGAAAGGGGCGGCCCGGCCGGGCCGCCCTCTCTCGTTCCCTCTCGCCCTCTGCTTCGACGGTCCGCTACTGGTTGAGCTCGACCTTCTCCCAGACGGCGCCGGCGCTGCTCACGCGCAGCTCCGCCTCGCGGACGACCGCGCCCGTCGCGAGCGCCGCCGACGTGCAGTGCCCGGCTTCCTCCTGCTGGGCTTCGCCGTCGTCGCCGCCGTCGTGACCGGAGACGTCACCCTGGTGACCGTCGCCCGATTCCGAGCCCGACTGACCTTCGTTTCCGTTCTCGTCGCCCTGATCGCCCTGGCCGCCCTGGCCGTCGCTTGCCGCGCTGGCCGTCGCCGAGCGGCACTCGATCTCGGTGCCTTCGGTGACTTTTCCGCTGACCGTCGAGCCATCGTTCAGCGTGATCGTGAGCGTGCCGTTGGTGAACGAGGCGACCGTTCCAGCGGTCTCACCGGTGGAGCCGGTCGGCGCAGTGGGCGAGGGCGAGCTCGTCGGGCCGGTCGGGCTGGCGGCTTGCGTGCTCGCCGCGGTGCCGAAGCGGACGAGATGTGCGTGGCGGTGGTGGCGCTTGTGCTGCACGCCGTGGTGGCCCGCGCCGGCCTGATGCACGCTCTGGTGCGACGCGACCGCGGTGCCCGGGACGGCGAGCGCCGTCAACGCAACTGCTGTGATGATCGTGCGTCTCATCTGATGCCTCCTTCGACCGGAATCGGCGGTCGTTTGGGTTGGAATGGCACTGAGACACGCGCACAGGGACAAACCTCACGCGCATCGATCAAATGTCCGCGAACATCTGCTCGTGCTGACGAGCCCAGAGGCGGTGATCTTCGACAACGACGGCCTGCTGCTCGACACCGAGGAGGCCTGGACGCGCGCCGAGCAGAAGCTGTTCGCCGGGCTCGGACGCGAGTTCACGATGGAGCACAAGCGGACGCTGATCGGCTCCTCGCGCACGCTGGCGGCGGTCAAGCTGGAGGCGATTCTCGAGCGCCCCGGCGAGGGCGAGTCGCTGATGGACGAGCTGCACGAGCTGGTGATGGAGGAGGCTCTGCAGGGGGTGGCGCCGCGACCGGGCGCGCTGCAGCTGCTGTCGCGACTGACCGACGCCGGCGTCGCGCTCGCCGTCGCGTCGAACTCAGAGCGCGAGTTCCTCGAGCGCACGCTCGCCGGAGCGGGACTTCTGCACGGCGGACCGTTCGCCGCAGTTGTCTCGGCCAACGACATCGAGCATCCCAAGCCCGCGCCCGACATCTATCTCGAGGCGTGCGCTCGCCTCGGTGTCGAGTCCTCCAACGCCGCGGCGCTTGAGGACTCGCCGATCGGCGTCGCCTCGGCCGCCGCCGCGGGAATGTTCGTGATCGGCGTGCCCTACTTCGCCGGCACGGTGATTGCCGGCGCGAGCCTGCTCGCCGACAGCCTCGCCGATCACGCCGTGGCGCGAGCGCTCGGCCTGCCTTCCACGGGCGTTTAGCTAAGTGGTCTCGCTCTCAAGTTCGCGCACGTATCTGGTGGGCCGGACACGCTCGCTCTTCCGCGAGAAGCAGGCGCGAGTTTGGCACCGGCGCGGACGACTGCGTCTCGTCCCGAGGGGGCGTCCGCTCGGCGCCACGCGAGACGCCTCCTTCTCGCGCAATGCGCAAGCCGGGACAAGAGCGCCGGTCTTGCAGCTGAGCACTGGACTTTAGAAAAACGCAGCAAAGTGCAAAGTCGCGTGCTAAGGTGCGTACGTGGGACGCGGTGCCAGTCATACCTACCTCGCGCTCAAGGATGCGCCGCTAAGCCCCCGTCGGGCTACGGGTCACGGCCTGCGCGGTAGGAAGCGCGAGTACCTCGAGGCCGACAAGACGTTGATGGCTTTCGACGAGGCGCGGAAGTTGGCCCGGCGTGCCGCTGGGCGTGGGGACTCCGATACTGCCGCGGAGATCGAGGACTTCGCGTGGAGGATGGTCCGTGCGAGCGATCCCGTGACTCTCAGTTATGCCGAACAGGTCCTTGGTGTCTCAAACCCGACGGTCCGCGACTGGGTACGGGCAGGCATTCTGGAGGACTTCGAAGGCTCTCCCCAAAGGGTTGGGCTGGAGAGTCTGGCTCGGACGCGTGACATCGTGCGCGAGCTGCGCGAGGCGGGCCAGAACCGCGATCTGATGGCCGCCGTGATGAGCAGGTTGGAGTGGGAAGAGCTCCAGGAAGACGACCGCTTCCGCGAGTCCGTCAAACAGATGAAGCGCGGTGAGCGGGCGTAAATCCAGCCGGCCGTCGTTCGACGTCTGGCGGACCCCGATCGGCGAAGAGGACTACCGAAAATTGCGCGCAGACGTGCAGCAAGTCGTGGACTCCAAGGAAGATGCCCTCGCGCGTGACGGATGCGCGGCTGCTGACTACCGGCTCTCCGGAGCATTGGCCGATAGGTTCTGTTCGCTGCATCTCATGCGCGATTGGCGGATGATTGTCGGTTTTCCGGCGCCTGGAGAGGTCGCGGTCCTGCTCGTTGGCAGGCACATCCGGGGCTCCCAGCGTGACTTGTACGGACGCTTCTACAGCGGCCTCGGGATCAGCGTTCCAAGTGTGCAGCGAAAGAAGCCGCCCTGCTGCGAGGAGACGGGCATCGCTCCCGTGGATGCAGAGGCGGTCCAGCGGATCGCGGCCGGGACGAAGGCGCTCGCTCGAGGCCGCTGAGATTGCTGGAGGCCACCTGAGCGTCGAATCATCGCGCTGGGATGTACATGCGAAAGTCCTGCTTTCGCGTGACGAGCGAGCGTGTCCGGCGCACCGGATACGTGCGCGAACTTGCGAGCCAGACCACTAAGCGACGTCCGCAGCCAGCGACGCGACGGCCGCCAGCATCGCGCCCGCTCCGGCCAGCGACGCAGCCAGCTCGGCCTGCACCGTGCGCGCTCTGCCGCCGAGACGCGCGGCGCGCTGGCGAAGCCACGCCAGCGATCGCGGCTTCCCGCAGCGCTCGCGCCAGCCCTCCAGCACGCTCTCCAGCCGCTCGTGCTCGGCGACCGTCGCGAGCACCTCGACCCGGCCTCCTCCCTGCTCGGCTGGGCCGAGGCGCACGAGATACAGCTCGCCCGTGTCGCTGACCCACGCCGCGCGGTGCAGCGGGCCGTGGGCGTCCTCGCGCCACCACAGGCCGACGTCGCGCTCGCGCGACTGGACCCGGCGGGGATCTGCTCTGTAGAAGGCCGTCAGCGAGCCATAGCGCTTGGAGCGTGCGCCTCGCCGAGGACTGCGGCTGGTCTGTCTCATGCGCCACCACCGGAAGGTCGAGGAGGATGCTTGTGCGACCAAGCCTCCTCGCTGCGCCTTAACGCCCGATTAGTGCGTCAGAAGTTTCTTGCCGCGCGCGAGCGCCATCGGCGCCCAGAGGTCCCCGGTCCAAGCGGGCCGGTGACCTCTGGGGATCGCGCAAAGGCGATCAGCCGTTCAGACGCTTCTTCAGCGCGCTCGCCGCGGTGAACTTCGCCGCCTTGCTTGCAGCGATCTGGATCGTTGCCCCCGTCGACGGGTTGCGTCCTTGCCGCGCAGCACGGTGGCTGACGCTGAACTTGCCGAAGCCGGCAAGCGCGACCTCACCCCCGGCGGCCAGTTCATCGGAGACAACGTCAATCACGGTCTCCACCACCTGTCGGGCCTGGCTGGCGGCCAGTCCATTTCGACTGGCGACCTGCTCGGCCAGCTCGTTCTTGGTCATACCACTCCCTTCTCGGGTGTCGTTACTGCGAGCAGGCTAACCGTTGGTGAGGACGACGAGGCGCGAAAACACGGGGGATCGCCTCCGTCGAAGCCCTAATTTCCGGGGAACTGGACCCCGCGAGCAGCCGCAAGGCGCTCGCCCGGCGCTTCCTGCGCTCCGCCGGCGGGGCGCTCTGGCGCCGCCGGCGCGTGCCTGCGCGTCAACGATCCGGCCGCGCAGGCCGCCCACACCGCGGCCAGCCAGGCCCCGCAGGCGAGGCCGACGTGCACCCACACGAGCTCCGTGGGCAGGTGCGTCTTGTATTGGTCCAGGCCCACCGCGCCCTGCAGCGCGATCAGCACGCAGAGGACCGTCAGCGAGCGCTGGATGAGCGGCCGCGCCTGTCTGCGCCGCGCCATCCACCAGACGGCCACGGCGGCGAGGCCGAAGGCGAGCGCGATCTCGCCGTGGCGGTGGATGACGAAGTCCATCGTCCCGCGCCCGCCGAAGTTCAGCCGGTTGATCTTCTGTCCCGGCGAGCCTCCCGCGTGCGGACCGGCGGCGGTCGCTGCGGTGCCGGCGAAGATCGTCAGGGCGCCGAGGCCGACGAGCCAGCGCAGCGACAGGATCAGCCTGCGGTCGCGGGCGGGCGCACCGTCAGCGGACGCGCCATTGCCGTTGTGGGCGACCAGGCCCCGCTCACTCCCCGTCGCGGATGTCGCCGCCTCGCCGTCGTCCACGGCTTCGCCGGCGCGCCACGCCAGCATCGCGGCCGCGAGCAGGATCAGCATCGAAAGCGCGAAGTGGCCCATCACCCAGCCATAGTCCAGCGCCCCGCGCACGGTGAAGCCGCCGAGCACGGCCTGGCCGATCACGCCGAGCGGCAGCAGCGCGCCAAGCCACATCAGGTCGCGGCGGTAGGGGCGGCGGCGCAGCGCCAGCAGCCACGCGGCACCGGCGGCGATCGACACCGGCGCGGTGATCATCCGGTTGGAGAACTCGATCACCGCGTGCGCGGTCAGCGGCGGATAGGCGTTGCCGTAGCACTTCGGCCAGTCCGGGCAGCCCAGGCCCGAGCCGGTCAGCCGCACGGCGGCGCCGCTGAGCACGATCAGCGTCAGCGCGCCCAGCGCGACATACGCGGTGTAGGCGTACTGCTGCGGCGTGACGGTGTAGCCGTTGGTGCGCGCACGCAGGCGCTGCAGGCGGTCGGACATGAGGCTAAGGATGCCACCGGGTCGAGAGGACGCGCATTGGCGCCAGAGCGGAGCCGTCGAGGATCGATGCGCGTCGCGGCGACCGCTCTAGCGAGACAAGTGGGCAGATGCTTCGTCGAGCCCTGTTGGCGCGTGTCACGGCACGAAGTGTTGCTTGACACGAAACCCCCGCTCATGGGGCTAGATTGGTCGCATGACGGTGCTGGCCGAGACATCGCTGGCAGCCGATGAGCGGATGCTGATCGAGCGGTTCGTTCAGGAGCTGCGCCTGCGTTTGAAGGATGAGTTGCATGCCGTCTGGCTGTTCGGATCGCGCGCGCGAGGCGAGTCACGCTTGCAGGATTCCGACGTGGACGTGCTCGTGCTCGTCGATGACGCCACCTGGGACGGGCGGATGCGAGTGCGCCGCATGCTCGACGATGCCGCCCGCGATCTCGGCATGGATGCTCTGGCGTGGTCATTCTCTGTCCACGTTCACACGCCCGTCTGGTTGGCCCAGCGTCGTGAGATCAGATCGTTCTTCATCGCCGAGCTGGACCGCGACAAGGTCGTCCTGGGCGACTGGACGTGAGCCCTCGCTCGAGTGAGTTCCTGAAGGCCGCAATACGGCGCTTGGCCGCGGCCGAAGCGGCCGTCAAGGAGGATCCCTCCACGGCGCTGAGCGCCGCTTACTACGCGATGTTGTACGGAGCCAGAGCGGCGCTCAGCGAGCGCGACAGTTCAGCCAAGACCCACCGAGGGACGTGGCACGAGTTCCGCAGTGCATTTGTCGAGAGCGGCAAGATCGACGCAGAGCTCGCGGCAGAGGTCCAGAAGATCCAGCCTGAGCGCGAGCAAGCGGATTACGACGCGTGGTCGGCGCCGATAGAGGAGGCGCAGCGAGCGATCGACCTCGGACACCGTTTTCTCGCGGCGATCGAAGCGATGTTCGCCTGAGCGCGTTCTCGCCGCCGGCTCCGGTCCCGGCGCAGCGAGAGCCACGGCGCGTCAGTCGCCGGCCAGCCAGCGCTCAGCATTCTGCTCGTAGGTCTCGCGCAGGATGTCCTCCAGGCTGCAGGTCAGGCTCCAGCCGGGATAGTCGCGCGCGAATGGGCGCAGGTCGCTGATCCACCAGCGATGGTCGCCGAGCCGGTGCTGCTCGCTGAGCGTCCAGTCAAGCTCGCGCCCGGCGATCCTCTGGCAGAGCTCGATCGCCTCGAGCATCGAGCAGTTGCACAAGCGCCCGCCGCCGATGTTGTAGACGGCGCCACCGGCGCGCGGCGCAGCGTGGAAGGCCGCGAAGGCAGCCACGAGGTCAGCCGAGTGGATGTTGTCGCGCACCTGCTTGGCGCCGTAGCCGAAGACCGTGTACGGCTCGCCCGTGACCGTCGCGCGCATCAGGTAGGAGAGAAAGCCGTGCAGCATCGTCCCGGCGTGATTTGGCCCGGTCAAGCAGCCGCCGCGAAAGCAGACCGTCGGCAGGCCGAAGTAGCGCCCGTACTCCTGCACGAGCAGGTCGGCCGCCGCCTTGGAGACGCCGAACAGCGAATGCGTGCTGCGGTCGATCGACATCGACGTGTCGATGCCCTGAAAGTAGACGTGATCCTCTCCCAGCTCCAGGCGCTGCTCGAGCTCCACCAGCGGCAGCGAGTTGGGCGTGTCGCCGTAGACCTTGTTCGTCGAGCAGAACACGAACGTCGCGCCGTCGGCGTGGCAGCGCGTCGCCTCCAGCAGGTTGAGCGTGCCTAGCGCGTTGACCTCGAAGTCCGTGTGCGGGTCAGACGCCGCCCAGTCGTGCGACGGCTGGGCGGCGGTGTGGATGACCAGCTCGATCTGACCGGCGCGCTGCGCGAACACGCGCTCGACGCCGTCGCGGTCGCGGATATCGGTCGCCAGCGACACGAACGCGTCGGGAAAGCGCGCGAGCAGCGCGTCGGTCATATGCGCAGTCGACGCCTGCGCGCCGAAGAAGCGCGCGCGCATGTCGTTCTCCAGGCCGACGACGTCAAAGCCGAGCTCGACAAGGCGCGCGACCGACTCCGAGCCGATCAGCCCCCCCGAGCCTGTGACTATCGCCGTGGGCATGCAGGCCGTCGCGTCGCGGTCGCCGCCGGGCTCACGCGCCGGCGTAGACGAACGGAAGCTCGTCCTTCAGGTCGCGCAGTTGCGGCGCCGCGGCGTCGCGCTCGGAGACGATCAGCTCGTCCTCGGGCAGCGGCCACTGGATGCCCACGTCGGGGTCGTTGAAGGCGATGCCGCGCTCGAGCTCGGAGTCGTAGTAGGCCGTCTGCTTGTAGATCACGTCGGCGACGTCGCTGAGCACGCAGAAGCCATGGGCGAAGCCCACCGGCACGTACAGCTCGCGCATGCTCTCGTCGTCCAGCTCCACCCCGTCCCACCGTCCATAGGTCGGCGACTGGCGACGGAGATCCACGGCGACGTCGAGGATCCGCCCGCGCGAGCAGCGCACGAGCTTTGCCACGCCGGCCCCCAGTTGGAAGTGCATGCCGCGCAGCACACCGCGCGAGGAGCGCGAGTGGTTGTCCTGGACGAAGCGCTCGTCGTCGCCAATGCCCAGCTGCTCGTGCCACTGGCTGCGATAGGTCTCACAGAAGAAGCCGCGCTCGTCGCCAAAGGCCGCGGGCTCGATCGCCACTAGCCCGTCGAGACGGGTCGGAAGGACGCGCATAGGCGCAAGAGGGTACCCGCTTGCCTATATTCGCCCGACGATGAGCGCGCCCTCGCCCGCCGGTTGCCCCACGCCCGCCGGCGGCGAGCGCCGCTGGATGGCCGGATCGCTCGAGCCGCGGCTCGCCGGCTCCGAGGCGCACGTGTGGCGAGTGGACCTGACGGTGGTCGGCGACGACATCGCGCGCTCGCTCAGCGGCGATGAGACCGCACGCGCGGCGCGCATCGTCGGCCAACGCCAGCGCCAGCGCCGGCTGTGGGCTCGATCGCGCGGCGTGCTCAGAGCGCTGCTCGGCCGCTACCTGCGCGAGGATGCGACGGCGATCGAGCTCGCCGTCGGCGCGCACGGCAAGCCCGAGCTGACGAGCGCCGCCGACAGTCCGCGCAAGCTGTTCTTCAACCTCTCCCATTCACAGCACCTCGCGCTGTACGCGTTCACCGCGACGGGCGCGATCGGCGTCGACGTGCAGGTCGCAGATGACGCGAACACCGGCCGAGGCACCGACCACGTCGCGCTCGCCAGGCGCACGTTCGGCGACGTCGAGGCTCGCCGCCTGGATGCGCTGGAGCCCACAGCACGCGAACGCGAGTTTCTGCGCCTGTGGACTCGCCACGAGGCCGAGCTCAAGCGCCGCGGAACCGGCATCGGCATCGGCGTTGCGACGGCCGGCGCGCAGGTCGCCGCAGAAGCACGCGCCGCGCCGTGGATCGTCGAGCTGGACGTCGGCACGGGAGCCGCCGCGGCTGTCGCAGTCGCGCCCGCGATGAGCGATCTGCGGCTCTGGGACTGGCGCTAGAGGATCTTGATCGTGATTCGCTGGGTGATCGTCTTGCCGTTGACGACGGCTGTGAGTGTCGTCGAGACGCCGTGTTTGGCACGGATCTTCTGGACCAGCTTGGACTTGACGCGGATCGGCAGGTGCACGGTCTTGTTCGGCTGCAGGCTGAAGCCGACGCGGCCGTAGGTTTCTTCTCGACCGTAGGTCGAGGTGTCTGCAGCGTTTGAGCTCAGCGTCGCCACGCCGTTGCACGGGGTCACGCGGCAGAACATCGCGACGGCGACGATCCGGCTGTGGTTGACGCCGTCGGTCTGCGGGCTGACGCGGATCGGTGCGAGCGCAGGTGGCAGGCCGCCCTTGCCGCCGGGGCAGATGTGCGTGGCATCGCCGTCGGTGGCGAGCGTGACGCGCATCAGCAGTTCCTCGTTGCGGTTGACGGCGAAGCCGTCGTTTGCAGAGGTCACCGCCGGAGAGAGCAGCGCGCCATTGCCGGTGCCCTGATCCTTGATGAAGGAGTCGGTCGTCGCCCCGGTCACGGCGCCGAGGATCTGGTAGGGCACGCCGCTGCGATAGATGTTCGGGACGTATCCCCCGCTGTCGTTGAGGCCGACGTAGTCGCCGGCGCTCACGCACAGGTTGATCGGCAGGAAGGTCGTCACGGTCGACGCACCCGCGCCGTTTTCGCCGCACACGGGAAGGTCGAACCCCTCCGAGGTGATGTTGACCTTCGCGCCGCCGTCCGGTAGCGGCGAGAGGTCCTGGAAGTGGACGGTCGTCAGCGGCAGCGGGCCGTTGGTCGCGCGCTGGGCGCAGCCCTCGACCTCGATCTTCGCGGCCTGACCGGTGGCGGGCACGAGCGTTTCGCCGCCGGCCTGTGAGAAGTTCCAAAGCGCCGTGTCGGCGCCGTAGTGGAAGGTGTGGAAGACCCCATTGGGGGCGTCCGGGCTGGGCGGAACCTGCGTATAGGTCCCGGGATAGCTGAGGTTCTCGGAAGTATTCAGCGTGGCGGAGACCGACAGTGGGCTGCCGATCGTCGTGACCTTCGCCTGGCTGGCGGCGGGGGCGAGAACCGTCAGGAGCGCGGCGAGCGCGCCGACGAGCAGCAGCCGGCGAGTCTTTCGCGGGGTCGATGCCGAGGGACGCGACGTGGGCGTGAGGGGAGTAGTTGGCATCGCGTCTGTCATCGGCTATTCCCCCGCCGCCGCTGAGAGAAACGAGCTTAGACGGACGTATGAGCCGAGCGACAGTCGCCCCGCGGGCAAGTGCGCCACCGACTAGGCCCGCGTCAGCACAGCGCGGATGCGGGAGATCTCGATGTCACTCAGGTCGTTCGCAAGCGGCATGGACAGCATCCGCTCAGCGAGATCGCGCGTGACGGCCAGGTCGTCCAATGCCTCATAACGACTGAGAGCGCGCATCGCGTGCAGCGGCTCGTGATAAGTGCGCAACTCGACCCGCGCCGAGCGGGCGAGATCGAGGGCCTCATCACGCACGGCCGCGCTGGAAGCAAGCGCCGGGATGAACTGCCACGCCGAGCTCTCACATCCCGCTTGGAACTCGAAACCATGCTCGACGAGCCCCTCTCGGAGCGCCTCCGATCGCTGCTCACGAGCTGCGAGCACTTCCTTGAAGTCGTCGAGCGCCGCCAGCGCCGTGGCCGCGTGTATCTCGCTCATCTTTGCGTTCAGGCCGGGGGCATCGACAAGGGCACGCCGCGCGTCGAGGCCGAACTTCGTCTGGCGGCCGATACGCTCGCTCAGCGCCTCGTCGGCGGCGAACACGGCTCCGCCCTCGCCGATCGCGAAGGGCTTGGTCGCGTGAAACGAGAAGACCTCGGCCACACCCTGCCCTCCCAGGGGCCGATTCCGGTCGTCGAGAGAGCCGAAGCCCGCTGCCGAATCGACGATCAACGGTACCTCGTAGCGGCGACACGCCTGTTCCCACGCAGCCGTCACCCGACTTGGCGGAGCGCAGCCGAACGTCGAGCAGGCGAGCACGCCAGCGACTCGATCGCCGCGCTCGGCGAGGGCCTCCGCGAGCAGCCCGGGATCGAGGTGCCAATGGTCCCGTGCCACATCCATGAACGCCGGAACCAGCCCGGCCCACAGGATCGCGCTGACTGAGGCAATGTAGGTGAACGACGGAACGATCACCTCTCGACGCTCGCCGTCCTGGCCCAAGGCGGCGCGCAGCGCAACCATCAGCCCCAGCGTGCCACTGCTGACCGTCGTGCAGTGAAGGGATCCGCCGACATACGCGGCGAGCCGATCGCCTAGCAGACGCACGCACGGGCCTTCGTTGGAGAACCAGTGGGCGTCGCGCGCGAGAGCGAAGTAGCGCTCGACGCGATCGGCAGGAGGAAGCCGCGGACGCTGAAACGGGACCCAGTCCATCGCCCCATCATGAAGGAACCCCGATCTACGTGATGGCGTACCTCGCCGCTCGATTACACTGCCAGCCGATGCCCCTGATCGACATTCATGCGGCAGGCTTCTCCGCCGCTGGCAAAGACATCCGAATCTTTGACCTGACCCGAATCACGGCTCCAGAGAAGATCTCGTTGGGCAGCCACATCGTCGTAGACGATTTCGTCTTCTTGCAGGGCGGCCGTGGCCTCGTGATCGGCAACTACGTGCATGTTGCCTCCTTCGCGAGCATCTCCGGGGGCGGAGAGGGAGTGGTGGGAGCATTCACCGGGATCGCTTCTGGCGCGCGAGTGTTGACAGGCACCGACCTCGCCGACGGATCGGGGCTGATCGGTCCAAGCATCCCATCCGAGCTTCGCGCGATCGAGCGACGTCGCACCGAGCTCGGCAGACACGTGTTCATCGGCGCGAACGCCGTCGTGCTCGCCGGTTTGACGGTCGGCACAGGGGCGGTAGTCGGCGCCGGGGCCGTGGTGACTCAAGAGGTCGAGCCGTGGACAATCAACATCGGCTGCCCTGCCCGGCCGGTCAAGAGCCGCCCCTCCAAGACGATCCTTGAGTCGGCGCGCCGCCTGGGTGTCGAGGATTGATGCTCGCCAAGCACCAGAAGCAGCTCAATGATCGACTGGCCGGCATCGAGGCGAAGATCGATGGCTTGGCCGCCCGGCTCGACGCTTCGCAGCCGGACGCCACCAATGTCACCACAGAGCTCGCAGAGGCCCGCAACGAGTCACTCGAGGGTCGCCGCGAGGTCATTCAGCGACTCACTCACGTCCAAGACATTCTGCAGCTGCTATACGACCGCGAGCCCGAGATGCGTGAGCGGCTTCGCGCGTTGCGTAACCAAGCAAAATACCAACGAGCCTTCGCCGAGAGCGAACCACTCGTCTCCGTCGTGATTCCCACCTACGACCGCGGCGAGCTGTTGCTCAACCGGGCAATTCCCTCAGTGTTCGCGCAGAGCTACAAGAATGTGGAGATCGTCGTCGTGGGAGACAGCGCGCCGGACGACACCGGGCGATGGATAGCCGAGCTCAACGACCCACGAATCATCTACCGCAATTTGTCCTACCGCGGCCCATACCCGCTCGACTCTCGCGATCTCTGGCACGTTGCCGGTATTCCTCCCCGCAACCTCGGCATGACGCTCGCCCGGGGAAGCTGGATAGCTCCGCTTGACGATGACGACGCCTTTCACCAGCACCACGTCGCCAATCTGCTCGAGATGGCCAAACGTGGACAACACGAGGTCGCCTACGGGGTCTTGCGCTGTCTGATGAACGACGGCAGCGAGTTTCCGCTCGGCAGATATCCACCAGAAATCGGGCACTTTGGCTGGCAGTCCGCAGTATTTCACGCGGGACTTCGTTTCTTTGAGATGGAGCTGGCCGACGCGCTGTTCTTCTCCCCCGCGGACTGGTCGCTGTGCCGGCGTATGCTCCGCGCGGGTGTGCGTTTCGGCATGCTGAACGAGCTCGTCACCGACCACTACGAGTCACGCTTTGCCCCAAGTTTCGATCAGAACGACGAGTGAAGTCGGGTGATGAGCGTTCAAACAGCAGGTGCCGACAGGACAGTCAGCGGCCCTGGCGTGAAGTGAGTTATGACAGAGCGACACTCGGTCTGCGTCCGCGGACTGCTTGCACGACCATTAGCGTCATCGTAGAGCGCTACACGACCGTAGGGCGCGACAATTAGAATCCCACCGACGAGTGTGGCATCGATACCCTGAGCGTTGCAGGCGAGGGTGCTGCCCGGAATCACCGGGTAAGCGTTGACTGTGGGATCATGGTATGCGATCTGGACTGCTCCATCGAGGTCCCATGAGGCGGCGAAGGCCGGCACTCCGGGCGCAGTGTAGGCCGGCACTCCAAACGTGAATATGGTCTCGTGATGATGAACCCGTGGGAGACTCGTGTGTAGTGCATCGAGTAGCTTCAGCTGATAGCGCGAGGCGAGGTCGTACGCACTCGCGTCGATGCGGACGAGGTGCGTAAAGCCGATGCCGGTCAGCACGGCTAGGAGAATGGCCACCACACTCGCTAGCCGAGGATCCGCGATCCTCCCTCGCCCACCAGCAAAGGCCACGCCGCAGCTCGCTAGAGTGCCAAAGATCATGAAGATGCCGTACGTTGCGATCACCAATCCCACAGCGGGCAGCGCATTCACGCGGTTGCCGACACCGAGAGTCAACGGGGAGTAGTAGGGCACGGCCGGTGCGAAGATGGTTCCCGCAACCGCCGTGATGGCAAGGCCGGCGAGCACGATCCAGATCCAGCGCGTCAACTGAGAGCGTCGCCGATCCTCGCGGGACAGGTGCCATGACACCTCTCGGGCGCCCGCGAGCAGCAGGGCGACGAGCACAAGAATCAGTGTGCGGCTTGCGTTTAGCGGGAACACCGTGTGCGCCAGCAGCGTGAGCAACTGGTCGTAGATCATGCGCGCGTGCGACGCGATCGCAGACAGCCCGTGGAGACGTGGGACTCCGGTGTTGCGTGCAAACGCGAACAGCAGGACGAACACGGCCGTAGCGTCGGCTGCCCACCTGGGCAGTGCGGCCCGCCTTCCGGCACGCCACCAGTAGAGCGCGCCGGTGACTATGATTACCGTCGCTGTGATTTCGTAGAGCAGGATGCTTCCGACGTAGAGTGTCAGCGCCTCGAGGTGATAGGCGACTGCGACACGCCCATTGCGGTCGAGTCCACGTACCGCGGCGGTTACACCGAGCAAGTAGAGCGTAATCGAGACGTTCGCGTCAGTCGCACTGAACCACAGATGCGTGGTATCAGCGTATGGGAACAGCAAGACGAGGCAGGCAATCGCACCGGCGTGTAGGCGTTCCAGGCCGAGCGTCCGTAGCGTGAGGAAAAGGGCGAGCGATAGTCCGATCGCCGTCAGAGCCGTAAAGGCTACGTAGGCATGTTGATGCAGACCGAGTGCGGCATGCACTGTGGACTCGTAGATGAGGAGTAGCGGACGATTACCGGGATTGATCGAGCTTGGTAGAAGAAAGTGCAGAGGCCCGTGTAGGTGGAAGAGCTCCTTGGATGCAATAAACCAGTCGTCGTAATAGAAGCCGCCATGCCTAATGTGTGAACCGAACACGAGCCATGTCACTCCAATCAGTAACAGGCCGGCGATGCCTAGTTCGCGGGCCGTTGGGCTCGCGGTTGGGTGGGCAGCCGACTTCGAGCGGGTCAGTGAGCTGTCCGGCGAATCCACAAAGCCGCCCCCGCCCGGTCGGCGTATTGAGCCTGCTCGGGAAACGCGCGGAGGATGCTCTCCGGGTGTCGCTGTGTCATGTACTGGGAACCCCAGACGATCTCGAAGGCGTTGTTGTAGCTGAGAAACGAGCGCACCAGGTAGCCCTCGTTCCACCCCCAGCCCTCCGTCACCCACGGTTCGGGATAGTCGCCAGGTAGGAAGATGTCGTGGATGTGCACGTAGACCCCGGCGGCGAGGCGCGGCACGACCTCGTGAAAGATCCAAGTGACGTCGCCGCCTGTCTTGACGGTGTGCGAGGTGTCGATGAAGAGAATGTCGCCGGCGCCGAGTCCGTCGAAGAGCTCAAGCGGGGTGTCCTGGATCTGCTCGACGCGGAGGTCTGAGATCCCGGCCACTCCGTCGAGCAGAAATGGACGCGGATAGGGCTCGATGCAAACGAAGTCCATCGCTCCGTCGAGCTGCTCGCGGTTGACCCGCGCGGTCACGAGTGAGGAGTACCCGCTGCCAATCTCGATTGTCTTCGCCGGGCGCAAGTGGCGCAGCAGTCCGGCGAGCACCCAGGCGTCCAGCGGCGGGTACTGGCTGTTGAGTGCCCAGTACTCGCTCGGATCACCCGACTCTTCGTGTCGCAGCTTCAGCGGCTGCTGCGCGGCGAACACTTCTTCGCAGAGCTCGACCTGGGCCGCATCGCGCCAGTTGATGTCCGGCGTGCTTCGAGGCTGGCGCGGCCAGATCTGCGCGCGCCGTTGCGCCAGCTCGCGCGCGTCGTACATTGGCGAGTAGTAGTCGCCCGGCGCGAAGCGCACGGGGACCGACGAGGGTGCGCTCTCGTCGCTGAGCTCGGGCACGACCTCCGCGGGTCTCGCACGGAAGTAGGCGTTGAGCGTGCGGAACTCACCGCGCGGGCCCTCCGCGACGATCAGCTCCTCGACGGCGAAGCCGGTTACTTCCAGCATCCAGCGCATCGCCAGGCGGCCGGGCACGAACCACCAGGTCTTGTCGCCGGCGTAGGCGTCGGGGACGAAGCGGATGTACTCCGACTGGTCGGCGGAGCCGTGCAGCATCGAACCGAACAGCATCTCGCCGTCGTCGGCGAGCATCGAGCGAAGCCGCAGCAGCATCCCGAGCGGGTTGGGCTCGTGGTAGAGGACGCCGTTGCAATGGATGAGGTCGAAGCGCCCGAGCTCTTGTGGGTCGAGCTGTTGCCAGCCGATCTCTCGGAAGTCGATGCCGGTGCGATAGATCGACTCGAGGAACTGCGCTTGGCGAAAGAAGGCAAACGGCTCACACGCGACCACCTCGTCCGCTCCGCGCAGCTTCAACATGAACGGGTCATAGCCCGCGTTGGATCCCACATCGAGCACGCGCTTGCCGTGCAGGTCGCCGACGTGCTCGCCGAGCGTCTGCCAGCGCTGATCGTTGCGCCAGAGGCCCGGGATAACGAGGTTGTCGGCCAGCAGGAATGGACCTTGCAGCCATGGCTCAAGATCTGCGATCTCGCGCTGTAGCTCTACCACGCGCTCGGGCTCCAGCTCGTGAGGAAGGTCGGGTGAGAAGCGCGGAAGCTGTTGCAGGTCCTCCGCGTGCGCGGCCATCCCGATCTGGCGGAGCTGGCGTGCGACGTCGCCCCGAATCGCCGCCAGAGCGTCCTCGATCTCGCTCGCCGGCTCGCTCGACGTGTTCGTCTGGGTGGTCGGCTCGTCACTCATCACAGGTCACTCGGCACCGCGGTTGGATCCTCTGAGCGGGTCAGCGATTCGCCGAAGCGCGAGCCCCACGGGATGCTCACACGAGGCCGCTGGAGCATACCCGTCACGGGAGCGATGGCGAGGGCGTAGCCGAGCATCTGCACCGGACCGTAGCCGAGCTCGCGTGCCTCGCTCGGATCTCGCGTGACAAGCTGATCGGCCGTTACCGGATGCGTCGCGGAGAACAGCGGATGGCGATCCCCACCGGAGTCGGACAGCAGCCAGGCGAGCGATCTCACGTCGCGCCCGCCGGGGGCGGCGAGTCCTGGACGCGCCACCGCGTGACGCACGGCCTCGGCGCCTCGGCGTGCAACCGCCCGGGATCGCGCGCGCGCGCGGCCGAACCCCCGCCAGCTCGCAGGCGCGCCGACCCAACGCAGGGTGCCCTGGAGATCGAACGGATGACGCGTCGGCGTGTAGGCCTCGGTGTGTAGGCGGCCTTCTGCGTCGACCCACGCCGCGATGCCGTTGCCGGGGTCGCGGTCCAACAGCGCGCCAAGCTCCCACGGGTCCCGGCCCGACGGCATGGCGCCGAGACCGACCCGGTGACGGCGCGCGATGGGGTCGATGACGCGGATCAGGCCTCGCAACCAGGCTCGCGTCGGTGGCGTGGTCGGCACCTTGTGGGGGTTGATCGGCAGCCGGTCGATGTACCCGAGCACCGCCAACGGCGGCCACTCGACGGCGTCGTGCAGTGGATCGTCCTCGCCGCAGATCATCACCGGCGCGCCGGTCCGCACGTGGCGGCAGACCAGTAGGGGCTCGAGCATCGTGAAAGCGACGTCGTCGACATAGCCCAGGCTCGCTTCCATCTCATCGCCGGTGGGCTCGCCCCCCAACGCGACCGTCGCATAGCCCTGCACCTCGTCGTGCACGAGCCGCCTGGTGCCCTGCAACGACCGCGCGTGCACGATACCGAGGTAGTGCTCGGGGTTGAATCCATCCGGCGGTGGCGCCGTCGAGGTCACGGTCCACTGCTCGAAGCCGACGCGCTGGCTGCGCACGAGCGGAGTGGTGAACGCCGGGAACCAGCTGGGTGCGCCCGCCCAGCGTCTGAGGGTGGCGGCCGCGGCCGGCAGGGCCGGCTTCTCAGCCAGGCGCCGCTCGCGCTCCTCGCGTTCTGCACGATCGCCGACCGGCAGGGCGGGGATCCGATGAAACTCCCCCGAGGGCTGCACGGTCTGCGCCCAGGCCGCGTGCAGGTGGCGCCACTCGAGGTGGTGGCGTCGGATCTGCATCCAGCGCGCGAGCGTTCCGATCGGGTCGCCCGTGTCGAGCTGGCGCGGCATCTCCGCGTCGGGCAGGTCCAAGCGCGAGTAGGCGAGCGAATGCGGGTCGCGATCGCGCTCGTCGCCGATCGTCACTGCAAACGGAGGAGCCTGCTGATCGCGCACGTCAACGAAGCAGAACGCCGTCTTACGCCGCCTGCGCTCGAGCAGCCGCACGATCCGCTCGATGCTGCCCGGGTCGCACAGCAGGTCGGGGAGGGCGCGTGTCGTGACCAGCACGTTGCGCCCGCGGCTCACCTCCAGCGCGTGTGCGAGCAGCTCGGCGGGCCGGGCGGCCAGGCGCGCCGACAACACGCGAACCGGCGGCCCCTGAGACCGATAGGCCATCTCACGATCCAGCGGGACGAGCAGCTCAAAGTCCGCGAAGACTTGGTCGCCCAGGCCTGCGAGCGCGGTTTGCCAGGCCATGCCAGAGGCCTCCAGCGGCGTGATCGCGATCAGCGAGAGCGACGGCGCCCATTGCGCCTTCAAGCTGGTGCTCGGAGCGGACTTGGGCCGATCCGCAGTGTCTGTGGAGAAGAGCCGGGGGTGGCGTGCCGTCGCCTCGAGGTGAAACGGCGATCCGGTCCACTCGACCAGGTCCGAGCGCGTGAAGCCCTCCTTGCGGTAGAGCATCGTCTTGCCGCGCGCCGGCTCGCCGTATATCCCATGTTCGGCCAGCGCCAGGAAGAAGTCCCAGTCCTCGTGGCCGAAGACGATGTCCTCGGCATAGGAGAACCCGAGATCGAACACGCTGCGATCGATCAGCGCGCATGTGTCGATGTAGTTCTCGCGAGCGAGCAGGAATGGATTGAACACGGGGGGCTCGAAGTAGTCCTCCCGATTTCCGAAGTATTGACAGTTTTGATAGATGAATCCGACATGCTCTCCCGCCGTTTGCAACTGCGTGACCAGTCGCTCGATTGCGTCGGGAAGCAGCAGATTGTCGGCATCGACCGGCAGGACATACCGACCGGTCGCTAGCTCGATCCCACGATTGCGCGCGGCGCTTGGCCCGGCGTTACGGGGCATCCGCACGACCTGCACCGCGTCATCGGCCTCTAGCCGGCGGACGTAGGCCTGCGTCTCGGCCTCGGTCGAGCAGTCGTCGATCACGATCAGCTCAACGTCCGGGTAGGTCTGCGCCTGGATCGACTCGACACAGTCGCTCAACGGCCGGCCGTGGTTGAAGCAGGGAGTGATGACCGACACGCGGGGCGTACCGCGCGCTCGCCGCGCGCCCAGTTCTGTCTTGCCGATCGGCAGGTCTCGCGCCCGCGGCACCCGTTCGCTGCGGTCGCCGAGCAGGCGTTCGTAGAGTCGGCTGTGCTTGGCGCCCATCGCCTGAACGCTGAAGCGCTCGCTGACGATCGTCCGTCCTTGGGCTCCGGTCCTGCTGCGCAACTCGCGGCTGCGCAACAGCGGCTCCAGCGCGTCGGCGTAGGCGCCGGCGCGATCGCGCTGGTCGACGACGACACCCCCTCCCTCTCCCATCAACTCGAGGATTCCCGGCAGCGCCGGGGCGACGATCGGCAATTCCATCGCGAGCGCTTCGTAGACGATCACGGGAACACCCTCGAACGCGCTCGTCATCAGCAGCACATCGGCGCCGGCGTACCAGGGACGAAGCTCGTGCGTCGCCGGCTCGAAGATGACCTCCTCGCGCAGCTCGTAACGCTCGACCAGCGCTCGCACCTCGGGCTCGAGGTCGCCGCCGCCGATGACGTGGACGCAGAAGGACAGCCCGCGCTCCTTGAGCTCGCGAGCGACCTCAACCATCAGCAGGGGGTCCTTCTGCGCGACGAGCCGGGCGACGAACAGCAGATGAAGCCGGCCCTCGTCGAAGGCCTCGGGCTTGACACGCCGCGGTTCGAACAGGTCGGCGTCGATCCCGGTGGGCACGACCTCGACCAGCTCCCGCGAGATTCCGTACCCGACAACCGCGTCGCCGACCACAGCGCTCGACACCGAAAAGGCATCGACCAGGCCGCCGTAGCGCGTGGTCACATAGCGGACGTAGCCATCGCGCGTGGGCTCCTCGACGTGGAGCTGGACGACCACCTTGGGCGGATCGCTCAGCGCGCGAAAGTCCGAGAGCATGTCGTAGCCGATGCGCGAGTTCATCACGTGGATCAACTCGATCTCGCGCGAGCGGATGAACTCGAGGATGAACCGGGGAAACTCGTTGCCTTCCATCAGCTCAGGCAGCTCCCAGACCTCGCTTGCGAACGGCACGATCTCCGAGAGCCGACGGTTGGTCGACGGCTGAGTGGTGATCAACGAGGGCTTGAACCGCGTGCGGTCGATCCAGCGAAACCAGTCGAGCGTGTTGGTGTCCGAGCCACCGTAGTCGACCCATGGCGCCAGATAAAGGACGGGAATGCGCTCGCTCACGATGGCTTTGTCACGCGCCCATCGTCGCACGCACCGTAAAGCCAAGCGGCATGATCATCTGGACGTCGAGCGGGGCGAGCGCGACGAGCGCTTGTGCGATCTCCTCCAAGGCGCCGTGCGCCTCGTGGCGCAGGTCGTCCATACCGTCCGCCGCTGAGCCCATCGCCCAGCGCGCGTTGAGTACGAGTTGGGCGAGGGTCGTGAAGCAGTCGGTCCGCGGTCGCACCTCGATCTCCTCGAAGCCGGCGTCGGCGAGAAGCTGCTCGATGCCGTATCGCGTGTAGCGGAAGAAATCGTATGGAGTCTCGTGCTCCTCCCAGGCAAAGGGGACCGTCGCCACAAGCACCCCGCCGGGACGCAGGACTCGATGAAACTCGCGCAGCGCCTCCAGCGGCCGAGGGACGTGCTCCAGGACCTGCGTGCACACGATCGCGTCGAACGAATCGTCATCGGCGGGAATCGCGTCGGCCGCGCCGTGGAGGTCGACTCCGCCCGAATGGGGAGTGTCGTCGTGGTCGAGCGTCACGTAAGCGTGCTCGGCAAATAGCTCGCGGTACGGCGCCTCGCCCGCGCCGATGTCGAGCACGCGACTTTGCGGTGACATCGCGCGCGCCTGCTCGGCGACGAAGCGGTAGATCGATTCGCGCTCCAACGGCGCCCCGTCGATGAACTCTCGGAGCCGCTCCGAACGTCCTCGAAGCGATGCCGTTGGCTGCGATACCTCTCCCATCGGGCGTTGAAGTGTACGCACCGCTCCCCTGGCGCGAACTGTTGGATCGAGACGAGTCGACGTCCCCGCGCGGCCCTGCGCTCGCGATCCTTTGAGTAGTCTTGGCGGCCTTGCGACCTGGCAGCAGACCCGCATCGCGTCAGCCCGCGGACGCCACCGCTCGGCACGTCCTCCGGTGAGCAACTACCTGGTCGTCGGGGGAGGCTTCCTCGGTTCTCACGTCGCCCATCGCCTCGCCGCAGACGGGCATACCGTGGTCGTCTTCAGCCGGTCGTTCAATGACTGGCTCGTGCGCCACGAGCGTCCGCGCAGCGGCAGTATCGAGTTGGCCGAAGGCGAGCTTCCCGGTGCCCACGGCCTCGCGGACCTGATCGAACAGGCCGACGTCGTCTTCTACCTGGCCGGCTCCAGCACGCCGGCGACCGCCCAGACCGACCCCGGGGGCTCGATCATGAGCTCCGTCGTGCCGGCGGCAGCGGTGCTCGATCTCATGCGCGAGACTTCCACGCGGAGAATCGTCATCGCCTCCTCGGGCGGGACGGTGTACGGAGCGGTAAATCAGCTTCCGACCAGCGAGCAGCATCCGACAGAGCCGATCAGCCTGCACGGTCACAACTCGCTCACGATCGAGCGTTACGCGATGTTCTTCGCCGAGCGACACGACTTCCAGCCGATCATCCTGCGTTATTCGAACCCCTTTGGGCCCGGTCAGCTGGCCCGCCGCGGTCAGGGCGTCGTCGCGGCCTGGTGTGAGGCGCTCGCGCACGACGAGACGATCACGCTTTACGGCGACGGCCGCGCGCGCCGGGACTTCGTGTTCGTCGAGGACGCCGCGGATGCGACTGTGCGCGCCGGGCTGAATGCCAAGGGACCTGTGATCTACAACGTCGGCTCGGGTGAGTCCACATCCCTGCAGAGCCTGCTGGAGCTGATCCAGCGTGAAGCGGGTCGCAGGGCGCGCATCGATCAGATCTCTGCCCGTCCTGTCGACGTCCCGATCACACAGCTCGACTGCACGCGAATCGCCGACGAGCTCGGGTGGAAGGCTACGACGTCACTTGAGGATGGTGTCCGCGCGAGTTGGCAGTGGACGCTCCAGTTGCCATACGAGCGCCTTGCCTAGCCCGCGCGCATTGCGAGCCTGACCTCCCGATGCGCTTCTGCTTTGTCAGCACCCACCGCGGCAGTCACTTCATGACAGAGCTGCTGTCGGCCATGGCGGCCGCGACCGAATCTGCCGGACACGCGGCCGAGCTCGTCTTTGACGAGTTTCCGCCGCTGCGCGAGGAGTGCATCTACGTCGTGATTCCGCACGAGTTCCACGCGTGGGGCAAGCCAGGCGGGTTTCCCGACCGCCCACAGCGCGAACGCACGATCGCGCTGTGCACGGAGAACCCCGGCACCGAGTGGTTTGACGCCACGTACGAGCTCGTGCCAGAGCTCGCCGCGGCGGTGTCGATCAATCGCTCAAGTGCAGCCGAGCTGCAGCGCCGGGGGGTTCGCTGCGAGCACATCCAGCTCGGCTACGTCCCGCAGTGGGACACCTGGTCGGGCGACGCGACGGCCCAGCGCCCCCTCGATGTGCTCTACCTCGGCGCCGCCGATCCACGTCGTGATCCGCTGCTGGCCGGCCTCGGCAAGGAGCTGTCGGTGCGCGAATGCGAGCTGCTGATCCCACCTCTGGAGCCCAGGACCGCCCCCCGCCCTGACTTCCTGACAGGCAGCGAGAAGTACCACCGGTTGCGCTCGGCCAAGGTCCTGCTCAATCTGCACCGCACCACGTCGGCCTCGCTGGAGTGGATGCGCTTCATCGAGGCGATCTGCAACGGCTGCGTCGTCGTCTCAGAGCCATGTCTGGACAACGAGCCACTGATCCCCGGCGAGCACTTTGTGCAGGCGAGCGCCGATCGCATAGCGCTCGCGCTAAACACGGTGCTCGACGACCCCGATCGCTTGCGCCAGATTCGGGCGTGCGCCTACGAGTTCATCCGCGGCGAGCTGCCGATGCAGCATGCGGGCGAACGGCTCGGCAAGCTCGCCAGCGAGCTTCCGCGAGAACCGCCCGCGGCGCACGGTTCGAGGTTCGCCGACGCTCACGGAACGCATGCGCCTCCCCAGTTGCCACAGCCAAGGACGCGGCAGCCCCCGCCCTCCGTCCGGGCGAAACGCGGGTGGCTGCGAAGTCTCCCCGCTCGCACGGCGAACCGCCTCTCCAGGCCGACCATCGTTGCCACGACCCCGTGCTATCCGGCCGCCGCGCCGCGCATCAGTGTGCTCGCCGTTTGTCGTCCCGACGAGAAGATCGAGTCGCTCGAAAGCGTGGCCGAGGCCTTCGATGGCAGCCTGGAGCTGCTGGTGCTCGATTGGCAGACCGACGATCGATCGACGACGACGCACGAGCGTTTCGTGCGCGATCGTCCTTGGTTGCCGGCGATGCTGCTTCGGCAGTCCGCCAGCCGCGGCCGCGGCCACTCGCTGAACATGCTGACCGAGCGATCGCGCGGCGACTACGTCTTCGTGCTCGGCGCGGGTTGCGGCATCTACCCTTCGGCCCTGAAACGCCTCGTCGCAACGCTAGACGCAGACCCGAGTGCGTTCTTCTGCTACCCGATGGTCGCCGCGTTCGACGGCGATCGCCCCACTCAACTGCTCGGCTCGCTGCCGTGGGAGCCCGAGCGGCTCAAGCGCGGAAACTGGATCGACGACACCGCGCTCCTGCGGCGCGAGCGACTGCTCGCACTGGGCGGCTATTGCACCGACCGACGCCTTGCCGGGTGGGAGGGCTTCGAGCTTTGGTGCAGGTGTGCCGAGAGCGGGGGTCGCGGCGCACACGTGCCGCAGGTGCTCGCCTGGCGCCGAGCGGGCGTTGTGCCGGGCACGTCCGAGATGTGGACGCTGATGCGGGCCCGATTCCCGCGTCTGCTAGGTGATCGCAAAGACGATTGATCTCGTTACCGCTAGCGCCTGCCGTCGAACGACAGCGAGGCCAGAGCGAAGCCGAGCGAGCGGTTCTCGCCCCACAGCTCCCAGTCTCGGCGCTCGGGGTTCGACCAGGTCGCCTCGGTCTCGAACGACACCAGATAATCGCCCGCCGCAAGCTCAAGCGCGAGTTTCTGCTCGTGCCAGTCTGAGTCGCACCAGGCCACGGTTTGCGAGAACGTCTCGCCCGCCCCGCCCAGTGGCGAGAGCGCAATACACAGGCTCCCGATCGAGCGAGGCGGCAGGCAGTAGCTCAGACGGGCCGACCGAGCGGGCTCGGCAAGACGCACGACCGCCGCTGCGCGGCCCATGGCCCAGCGGTAGCGACGAGCCGGGCTCTCCTCGGGTTCGAACCATCCGTTCACAAGCTGATGCTCGACCGCAGGCGAGGCCATCTCCAGCCCGCCGGCCGGGATATCAAATGCCCTGGCAAAGGACAGGCTCGACAGCGCAAAGGCGAGCGAGCGCGTCTCCCGCGGTGGATCGGACCAGCCACGAGCGGCGCCGAAAACGATTTCGTAGTCGCCAGACGCCAACGCGAGCGGGTGGTTCTCCACCGAGCGGGCGATGTACTGCCACGACAGGCGCGTCCTCCACACCGGCGTCAACGGGTCGGACGAGCCAACGCGCCGGATGCACACGTCGATTGGGCCGATGTCGACAGGCACGTGCGCGTAGTCCAGATGCATCAGCCCAGCGGGCTCGTACAGATGGACGAGAGCGGCAGCGCGCAGCCCCGCCCAGCGGTAGCTGCGCTCGCCGACGCGCTCGGGCGGAAACCATCCGTGCAGCAACTGCCCCTCGGAGTCCGGATCGTCGATCTCGACGCTGGCGCGCGCGCGCTGGGGAACTGGGCGAAGCCGCAAGGCCACGCCTGCGGGGAAGCCATCCCCCCACGACGGGTCGATCAGCCGGTCGGGAACCCTGGGGGCGCGGCGCAGACGCAGGCGGCTGCCGAGCGCGCTCGGCAGATGGCGCCCGTTCCAGGCGATCGACCTGAGCTTCTGCACGCGGACAGGCATCGGCGCCGTCCGCAGGGTCCGCACCTCCCACGCCGCCCACCGCGCCAGCCTGCTCGCGGAGGCGTGCTTGAGCACCACGCGCATGCGGTGGCGCTCGCACAGCAGCCGCTTGCGCGCCGAGTCGCCGCCGGCCGCGCCGAAGCCGTGGTCGATCCAGGCATTCGGCGCGACGGCAACTCTGTAGCCCGCGCGCCACAGCCGTATGCCGTAGTCGACGTCGTCGTAGTAGTTGAGCATGCGGTCGTCAAACGGGCCGACCCGCTCCAGTGCCGCCCGGCGCAGCGCCATGCCGCAGCCCATCGGGTAGAGCGCCTCAGACGCGATCTGCGCCCACTCATAGGACTCGTTCATCGACAGATCGGCCGCCCAGCCTTGGCGGTTGACGATCCCTCCCGCGCCATTGATGAGGAGCGGGTTGTCGTCGAAGAACACCGTCGAGGCAACTCCGCCGATCGTCGGGTCATCTGCGAATGCAGCCACTACTTGGCCGAGCCAGTTTGGGGCGGCGAACCCGTCGGCGTCGATAAATGCGACGATCTCGCCCCTGGCGTGACGCAGCCCAAGGTTGCGGGCGCTCGGGCACCCGCGGTTGCGTCGACTGGACACGAGCGTGATCTCACCCTGGGTCGACGCTTCCTGCGCAACCTCCCGGGTGTTGTCGTCCGACCCATCGTCGACGACGATGATCTCGCGATTCGTGTAGTCCTGTGCGAGGAGTTGAGCGAGACACCGTCCAAGGACCTCGGCCGAGTTCCAGCACACGACGATCACAGAGGCGACTGGGCCCGGCGCTGACGGGGAGCGCCCACCTTCACCTCTCGCTGAGCGGACAGCCTGACGGGCTTCTCGCTGCGCCTCTCTCCACTGTTGAGCCCTCACGGCTAGATCGTCGGCGCGGGAGACATTTGCGCCGCCATTCTATGGCTCGCCGGTGGACTTCCCCATGCCCTGGTTACACGCCTTGCCGCCTACACTCAGCCCCCTTGAGCAGTATCGACCCCGAAGCGATCAGCGTCGTCATCTCCACGTTCGAGCGCCCCGAGGCGTGCGAGCGAGCGTTGCTGTCCGCGCTGAACCAGACCGATCGACCGCTCGAGGTGCTCGTCTGCGACAACGGGTCGCGCGACGAGACGTCGTCGCGCTTTCGCGACTGGGAGCGGCGCGAGAGCCGCGTGCGCTACCTGCACATCGCCAGCAACACAGGAACGCCCGCGGCGCCACGCAACCTCGGGGTTGCGCATGCCCGAGGTGACTGGGTCGCCTTTCTCGATGACGACGACGAGTGGTTGCCCGAAAAGCTGGCGCGCCAGCGCCGGTTCATGACTGAGCAGGGCGCCGACGTGATCGCGACGAACGCGTTGCGCAGCAGTGGAGGGGCTTACTTTCCCGGCGCGCCGCCGCTCGTTGAGTTCGGACGCGACGAGCTGCTTCGAGCCAACCCGATCATCACCTCGTCGTCGCTGGTCCGGCGAAACGCCATCCGCTTCCCGGAAGAGCGCTGGATGCGAGGCATCGAGGACTACGCGGCCTGGCTCGCTCTCGCCGACCGCGGGGCACGCTTTCTGGTCCTCGGCGAGCCGCTGGTCTCCTATCAGGACGAGGCGTCCGATCGATTCAGCGCTGCTCGCTCCCGAACGGAGCGAGCCGTTGCCCGTCTCGCGTGGCAGCGAGCCGCCCACGACCTGACCGACGCGGCGAACCTGCGGGCCGCCGTCCGAAAGACGGCCGGGGCGCTGCATGTCACCGGCGGCGACGGTCTGGCGGCGCTTCGCAACCGCAAGGCCGGCGACGGGTCTCAGACCTAGCGCCCAGGGGTGTCCGCCAGTTCGGCGCCGACGAGGGAGCGCGCCGACCGAGCCGTAAGCCGGCGTGGCAACGGCAGGCGATCTAGCGAGCGCCAGCCGTTGGATTCTCGGAGCCTCCGGCCAATCCGAGCAGCGCAAAGATCTCCGCGAACCTGTGGTCGTAGGTGTGCTCAGAGAGCACGCGGCGAAATCCGGCGTCGGCGACCCTCTGTCGCTGTTCGTCGTGCTCCAGCCAGTAGCGCACCTTCTCCTCGAGCTCATCGGCATCGGCAAAGACCGCAACCTCTTCGTCGAGCTCGAAGTAGCGCTCGAGATGCGGGACCCGCTCGGTCAGGAGAAAGCCGCCACACCCGGGCACCTCGAAGTTCCGCCCCTTGATCTGCGGCGGGCGGGGCTGGGGCGGATTGAAGTGCAGCAGCCTTCTTACACGCGCCTTGAGCCCGGGCACCTGCGAGGAGTTGGAGAGGTTCAGGTTGACGCGACTCGAGGCGAAGACCTCGACCATCTCGTCGTGATCGATCGGCCCCGCCGGCCAGCCGAAGCCCCAGCACTCGACCGGCAGACCGGCGGCCTGGAGGGTCGCGACCGTCTGCCTGCGCTCGCCGTGCGGCTGACCGACGAACGTCACATCGTGCTGGAGCTCGCTGGTGACCTTTCCGTAGGCATAGCGGTTGCATGCCCACTGGGATAGATGCACGCGTGTGTCGGCCAGCAGCTTGTACTTCGGCAGCGAGTCGGCGTCGGTCGTCACCGCGAGGTCGAAGGCCGGCGCCATGTGGCGAGTGAAATCGTCGAAGCGCCAGTGATCGTCGGCGAACCAGTTGACCGTCGGGCAGCCGCCGAGTCTGCCCACCTCCTCGATCGTGCGTGTGTCGAGCTGGTCCGTGAAGAGGAAGAAGAACGCGAGCTCGGGTCTTGTCTCCGCCGCCAGCGAGATCAGCTGCTCCCGCATCCGGGCCACGCGATCGCGCGCCGCGACCTCCATGAAGTCGAACGTGCTGAGCGTGTGCCCCATGCCCTCTAGCGAGCTGCGAAAGTTGGTCTCCTCGAACGAGAGCCCGCGGCTCGGATCGCCGTATTCGTGTCGCATCGCGACGTACAGGATGTGCATGCCGAGCGCACTCTACGCACATGCGCGAGGTGCTTTCATCATCTAGCTTTACAGGCGTGGCGCGGCTGAGCGACGATCCGCCGGTCCAGGTTCCCCGGCCGGAAGTCGACGTTCTGGATACGGCGGCGGCCGGCGGACTGGTCATCCGGGGAGCGATCCTGCGCGTGCTCGGCTACGCCGCCGGCACCGTCTTCGCGGTCGGCTCGGCGGTGGTCCTCACCCGGCACCTCGGTGTGACTCGCTTCGGCCAATACACGACGATCATCTCCGTCGTGACCGTGACGGGCGCCCTGACCGACCTGGGCATGACGAGTCTGGCGACACGCGAATACGCGATTCGCGAAGGCTTGGATCGAGAGCATCTGATGCGCGATGTGCTCGGCCTGCGCATCCTCATAACCTCCGTCTCGATCGTCCTCGCGACGGTCTTTGCCGTGGCCGCGGGGTACGACGCGGCACGAATCCTCGGGACGGCCGTCGCGGGAATCGGGCTCGGCCTGGTGTCGGTGCAGTCGACCGTCGCCGTGCCCCTCTTCACGACGCTCCGGCTGGGCCAGACGACCTCGCTGGAACTGCTGAGACAGGCGATCTGGGTCGCTCTCCTGGTGATCCTCGCGCTGCTCGGAGCGGGGATCCTGCCGTTGCTGGCCGCGACCGTCCCCGCGGGGCTCGTGATGCTCGCGGCGACCGCGGCGTTGACCCGCAGGCACATGCCGATCCGTCCGACCATCAGACCGATGGTGTGGGCCACGCTGCTCCGCGACACGCTGACCTTCTCGCTGGCGACGGGCGTGGGAGCGATGTACGTTTTCACCACCCAGATCCTCACCTCGCTGACCACCAACGGCGTGCAGAACGGGCTGTTCGCCGCGTCCTTCCGGGTGTTCATCGTGGCGGCGAGCATCGGCGGGCTGCTGGTCAGCGCGGCCTTTCCGGTACTGGCGCGCGCCGCACGCGACGATCGCGAGCGCCTGCGCTATGCCGTGCAGGGCATGTTCGAGGTCGTCGTCATCCTGGGAGTCGCGGCGGCGCTCAGCGCCGTCGCGGGCGCCCAGCCGATCATCGAAGTGATCGCCGGCCCGCACTTCGCCAGGGCGGCCGCGCCGCTGAGGATCGAGGGTGCCGCGCTGCTCGCCTCGTTCATCCTCCCGGCGCTCGGCATGGCGCTCATCTCGCTTCACCGCCACCGGGCGCTGGCGATCGCCAACCTCGTGGCGCTCAGCATCACGGCCGCCCTGACGCTGATCCTCGCCAAGAGCCACGGCGCGACGGGAGCCGCGGTGGCCACCGTCTGCGGCGAGTGGATCATCTGCGCCGGCTACCTGCTGGCGCTCACGCGAGGATCCTCGGCGCTGCGCCTGAACCCCTCGATCGTCCTGCGTGTAGCGGCTGCGGGAGTACCCGCCTTTGCCGTGATACTCCTGGGCCTGCCAGCCGTCCCGCAACTGGCAGCCGCGTTGGCGGTGTACGGCTGTCTCATCGTGCTCCTCAAAGCCGTTCCCAGCGAGCTGTACGCGCTGCTTCCGTTTCGCTCCCGAGGCGCATGATCGCCCGTCGGTGGCATCCGGTTCGGTTTCGGCGCCAGGGGAGCCGCTACCGTTTGAGGACGATCCACCGCCCGCGCGCCGCAACTGTGCCCGCCGGCAACCGTTCCTCCGTGTAGGAGCGTCGCGTCCACGACGATTCTCGATCCGCATGAACCGCTATCTCGCAATCGTTCCGGCCCACAACGAGGCCGATGCGATCTCGGCCACCGTGGATGAGATCCATCGCTTCGCTCCCAGCTTCGACGTCCTCGTCGTCGACGACGGCTCCACCGACGACACCACGCCCCGCGCGGAATCGGCGGGCGCGACCGTCGTTCGGCTGCCGTTCAACCTGGGGATCGGCGGGGCCGTGCAGACCGGCTACCTCTACGCACAGGAACACGACTACGAGGTGGCCGTGCAGATCGACGGAGACGGCCAGCACGATCCCCGCTACATCCACGATCTACTGCACCGCCTGCAGGCCGACTCGGACCTCAACATGGTGACGGGATCACGCTTCCTGGAACCCGACGGTGAAGGCCACCGCTCCTCCGCTCCCCGTCGCATGGGGATCAGGATCTTCGCCGGCCTCGTGTCGTTGATCACGGGCCGGCGCGTGACGGATCCCACCTCGGGCCTGCGCATGACCAGCCGCATCGGCATCGAGCTGTTCGCTCGTGACTATCCCCACGACTACCCCGAGGTCGAGGCGATCCTGATGATGCACGCCCACCGGCTGAACAGCTGCGAGATCCCCGTGGTCATGCGACCGAGGACGAGCGGCGTATCGGCGATCTCCTCGACCCAGCCCGTCTACTACATGGTCAAGGTCCTGCTGGCGGTGTTCATCGGGCTCTTCCGCGCCAACCCGGTCGTCGAGCAGGGCGACGCGCCGATCAACGCCGAGCACGCGATCTGAGTCGTCATGGCTACTCAGCGAATCATCGCGATCGTGATCAGCGGAGGGCTGCTGCTGCTGATCCTCGAGCTGGTTCGCCGCAAGCGCCTGATGGAGCGCTACGCGCTCCTGTGGCTGTTCTCCACGCTGTTGCTGCTCGTCCTATCGCTGTGGAGCGGCCTGCTGAACTCGTTGGCCTCGGCGCTCGGCGTGTCCTATCCGCCCTCGGCCCTGTTCGCCGTCGCGTTCGGGGTGGTGCTCGTGCTGCTCGTCCATTTCTCGCTGGCGGTCTCCCACCTCTCCGACCAGAACAAGGTGCTCGCGCAGCGACTGGGCATCCTCCAACGACAGGTGCAGGAGCAGAACGAGAACCTCGCGAAGCTCGGCCACCAGGTCGAGACACAGGCAGAGGACTCCGGAGCCGACGGTCGCGCGCGCGACCGTGAGCAGCTGACCCCGACGAGCTGACATCGGGTTTCCTTGCGAGTCCTCGCGACCGTGGAGAGATATGCGCCCGCGATCGGCGGCGCCGAGCGCGTGGTGCAACGCGTCGCGGAGGGCCTGGCGGCCCGCGGTCACGAGGTGCACGTCGTGACCGGCGGCCCGCCGGGGGAAGTGGAGCTGGGCGGTGTGCTGGTGCATCGCGTGGCGGTCAGCGGCAACGAGGCGCGTGGCATACGAGGCGACGGATCCTCGGTCACCCGCCTGATCGCGCGTCTGAGTCCGGACGTCGTGTTCAACTACGCGGCCCAGACGTGGGCCACCGACTGCTGCTTCACCCTGCTCGATCGCGAGGACCGGCCTCGCATGGTGCTGGCCCCCTGCGGCTTCTCCGGTCTCGGCAAGCGCCGCTACGAGCGCTATTTCGCCGCGATGCCCGCGCGGCTGCGGCGCTACGACGCGCTGATCCTGCACTCCTCGGTGTACCAGGACTGGGACTTCGCGACGGCCGCCGGCGTCGAGCAGATGGTGATCGTTCCCAACGGCGCCGATCCCCCGGCCGGCGACGGCGCGCGGCCCGAGGGGCTCCCGGACGGGCGACTCGCGGTCACTGTCGGCAGCCACGTGGTCAGCAAGGGCCATGCCCAGTTCGCCCGCGCGATTCGCACGCTCGTACGCGAGCGCCCGCTGACGGGAGCGATCGTCGCGCCGCGGCGCCACGGTCTCGACGCCCTGCGCGGTTGTCAGCTGAGCTGTCTGGCGCGTGCGCACACGCATCCGTTGCGGATCGTGGACGGAGCCGTGCCGGGAGCGGTCCAGGGCACGATCGCTGCTGCCGATCTGTTCCTGTTCACATCCCGCGTGGAGTGTGCACCGATCGTCATCCTCGAGGCGATGGCAGCCGGCACGCCGTGGGTCAGCTACGACGTCGGCAACGTCTCGGAGCTCCCTGGAGGCGTCGTCGCCGGAAGCTTCACCGAGCTCGTGCAGGCCGCGCGCCGGATCCTCGACGGAGAGCGGCCCGAGCTTGCATCGGAGGGTCGCGAGGCGTGGCAGGCCCATCACCGCTGGGAGGACATCGTGCCGCTCTACGAGTCGGCGTTCGAGCGCGTGCTGCAGGCCACGACGTCAAGCGTCGATTGACCCGATCACGGGGGCGTGAGCTCCCGCGCGACGGCGGCGAAGCGCTTGGCGCTGACGTCCCAGTCGAAGCGCCCGGCAGCCTCGTCGCGGGCCGCGGCCCCGAGACGCGCCCGCAGGTCGGCGTCCGCCAGCAGCTGCGCCAGACACGAGCGCAGCCCCTCGATGTCGCGGGCCTGGACGAGCAACCCTCCCCGGCGGTCGCCGACGACCTCCCGCGTGCCCCCCACGTCGGTTGCGAGCACCGCCTTGCCCATCAGCGCGGCCTCGAGCACGGAGGTCGGCAGGCCCTCGGTGTAGCTGGGGTTCACGACGATGTCTGAGCTGCGGATCACAGCCCATGCGCGCTCTTCCGGCAGGTAGCCGAGGAACCGAGCGCGCACCGCGATCCCGAGGCGCTCGGCAAGCCGTTCGAGCTCGGCGCGGCGAGGTCCGTCTCCCACGATGCACAGCACTGCCGGCTCGCCCGTCAGTCCCGCGAAGGCGTTGAGCAGGTCCGCCACGCCCTTGCCGTCGATCAGGCGCCCGACGAACGAGACGATCGGGCGATCGGCCGCCCAATCGAGAAGCCGTTGGTCGGGTGGCGCGGCGTCCAGCCGCTCGATCCACATGCCGCGGTGGACGACGGTCGACTCACGGCGAGCGAGCCGCTGCACGAACTCCGCCGCGGCCTGCGAGATCGCGATCACCCCGTCGGCACGGCGCAGGAGCAAGCGCCCCAGCAGCCAGTCGTAGATCCGGGCGGCAGCCCGCGGCCCGCGGCCGGTGAGCTGAACGTAGTCCGAACCGTGCTCCACGTGCAGCAGCGGCCGGCGCAGGACCCGCGCGCAGGCGAGCGCCAGCGCCGAGCTCAGGAAGAAGCGGGTGTGGCTCACGAACACGTCGTGGCTGCGCGGGCGGGCGGAGCGCAGCGCGGACCAGAAGGCGGGTCGCCAGACCTTGGGGACGGGGAAGTTCGGGATCAGCTCGAAAGCGGGGAAGCGAACGACCAGCTGGCCGTCGGCCCGATGCTCGAGCGACTCCGCCTCCGGCGGGAGCTTCGTCGTGAAGACCGTTATCGCGTCGACCTCGCCCGACCGCAGCAGGACGTTGTCGAGATCGCTCACGTAGCCCTCGAGCCCACCCACGTGGGGAGGGAAGTAGGGGCTGAAGACCAGCAGCCTCAGCTGGTGCACCAGTCGACGTGTCGGCCGGCGCGAGGCACAACGGCTGTGTCGCTGGCCAGCATCCCCGGCATGATACGAGCCGTGTCAGCGCCAGCACCAGCGAGCGAGCAGCCGCGCGAGGCCAGGGCGCCCTCGATCGCAACGGTCATTCCCTGCTTCAACGACGGCGCGACGCTGCGCGAAGCGGTTGACTCGGCAATCGCGCAGGACCGCATGGACGAGCTCGTGGTGGTCGACGACGGCTCGACCGACGCGGGCACGCTCGAGGTGTTCGAGTCGTTGACCACGCAGGGGGTGAAGGTCGTGCATCGTCCCAATGGGGGTCTCGGTGCGGCGCGCATGACCGGTGTGCTCGCCACGAGCAGCGACTACGTCTTCTGTCTCGACGCCGACGACCGGCTGCTGCCGGGAGCGCTGGCGCGGCTGGGCTCAGCGCTCGACGGCGACCCCGGGCTGGCCCTGGCGTGGGGCGACTACCGGCTGTTCGGCGGGCACAGCTGGCGCCAGGAGACCGCCCCCTCTCTCGATCCCTGGCAGATCACCTACCAGAACGACATACCGGCCTCGGTGCTCGTGCGCCGCGCGGCGCTGGTCAGCGATGGAGGCTGGGAGCTGCGCGGAGGATACGAGGACTGGGACATGTTGATGGGCCTGGCCGAACACGGACGACGAGGTGTGCGCGTGCCGATCGTCGCATACGAGTACCGCCAGCACGGTGTGCGCATGCTGGGGGAGGCGGCGGCGCGCCACGGGGACATCTACGAAGTGCTTCGCGCACGCCATCGCCGCCTGTTCGCCGGCCGCCGGCGGGCGTGGCAGCGCTCGGAGGCTCCGTGGTCGCTGAAGCTGCTGCTGCCGGTCATCTTCAGCCTTCCGATCGGTGCCAACCGGCGGCGCCTGTTGGGAGGCGCCGCGTGTCACCTGGCGCGGCGTCGAGGGCTGCGCTCGCTGGTGCGGCGCGTGAGAAGCGGCGTGTGAGGCCGGGCCGGGCGCCCGGCCGCCGGACTAGCGGCGCGCGATCCAGAACGAGCTGCCGCTGTCCCCCGGAGCGGCGAGGCCGGCGTCGGTGATCTCGGCTCGGCGGTCGCGGCACAGGGCATCAGTCGCGTAGAGCACCTCGAAGCTCGGGTTCATGGCGAGAAAGGCCTGCAGCAGGTACTGCTCGGCCCAGTAGAGACCGAAGTCCTCGAACAGATACCTGGGATACTCGTACGGTAGGCAGATGTCGTGGAAGTGCACGATCACCCCCGGCGCGAGGAGCGGTAGGACGCGTAGGATGATGCGGTTGACATCGCTGCCGATCTTGACCGTATGGGTCGTGTCCACGAACAGGATGTCGCTGGCCCGCAATTCGGCGAACACACTCTCGGGAACCTCCTGCGCCGGTACGCGGTGGAGCGCCGACAGGCCGGGCAGCGACTCGTCGACGGCCGTCGGAAACGGGTCGAAGGCCGCGAAGCTCGATTGAGTCCCCTCGGCCGCGTTCGCGGCACACGCCTGGGCCATGACCCGACTCGTCTGCCCGGAGCCGAGCTCGACGATCGATGCGGGCTTTGAGTCACGGACGATCGCGTAGAGCAGCCGGGCGTCGGGCAGCGGATAGGACGCGTTGAGCGCCTCATAGGCGAGCGTGGGCGCGTCGGCGCTCGCGAACTCGGCGATGTGGCCGGACAGCCGATCGCGTAGGCGCTCGAGCTGGGCGTCGAGATCGAGCTCGATGCCGCGCATCGGATCGGCCTCCTCCCAGATCCGCTCGGGAAGGGTCGATAGATCGGGGATCGGGCTGTAGTAGGTCTTGAGCACCAGCTGAAAGCCGGCGCGCTCTGCCGCGCGCCGGGCCAGGCCGTAGGCCCGCACGGCGAGCCTGCTGTCCCACAGACGTCGGCTGCGGATGATGCTGCCTTGGCCGAACACCCGGCGGAGCCTAGCCGCCGAAGCGGCCGAGGCGGACGGGCCGATCGCTCAGCTCTCGATGGCTCGGCGATAGATCTCGCCGAGAGCGGCACGACGCCGGGACATCGACAGCGGGCCGTCCGTCACGCGCGAGAGCGCCCCGGCGGCGAGCCGTTCGTGGAGGTCCGGCGCCGCGGCGACGCGGGCCAAAGAGTCGGCCAGTCTGGTCACGTACGCCTCCGACGGCGACGCGAGGGCGTGACGGAAGGACCTCGGGGGTGGCAGGGTGTGGTCGAAGCGGCACAGTCCATCCTCGCCGTAGAGCGTGTTCTCGCCGTCCACGACGAGGCCTGAGACGCCGTCCTCGACGAGCTCCGGTACGGCGAAGTGCCGGGTCGCCAGGACGGGCACGCCGTGCGCCATCGCCTCGAGCATCACGAACCCGAGCGTGTCCATGTGCGACGGAAAGAGCAGCAGGTGCGAGCGCCTGAAGAGCTCGTCGACGCGCGCCGCAGGAGTCGGCCAGGAGTGAATCTCGATACCTCCGACCCGCGCGATCTCAGCGCGCCAGTGCGCGGGCACGTCGCTGATCACGTCCAGGACGACGTCGTGGGTGGACCTCACCTTGGTGATCGCCCGGATCGCCTCGACGCCCCCCTTCGCCTCGAATGCGGTGCCAACGAACAGCACGCGCAGCGGCCCGGGACTCCGCCGAGCAGGGCGGTCGGCCCGCGGGCGGATCGCCGGCAGGACACAGACCGTCTTCGCGCGAAGACGGTCTGGCGCAGGCGCCCCGAGCGCGGCGTGCAGGCCCCGCTCGGCGGCCCGCGACCAAGGCAAAAGGAAGCGACAGCTGTCCTCGCTCATTGCGGCGATCAGGCGTGCGCGCGCCCACGGACGGCTCAACGACACACGCTGGTAGAGCGCGAAGACTTCGACGCACTCGAAGTCGAGGACATAGGGCAGAGCCGACCGGCGCAGCAGTTGCTGTGCGCTGTGGACGAGCACGCAGTCCGCCTGCGGCCGCAGCCTTACGCGGCGGATGTAACCGGCCGAGGACAGCCCGCGGATCGCGGCCCACTCGAGTCCCTCACGCATCTTGCGCAAGCGGACGCCCTGCAGCGCGATGCGACGAGGCACGTGGGAGCCGCTCTGCTCGATCTCGGAGTCCGGCGTGCGGTAGGAGAAACCCTCAGGGACCGCCTGGAGCTGCTCCTGGAAGTAGGGATGCCCGAAGCGGCCTACGTGAAAGCAGACCGCTCTCTGGTCGATGCCCAAGGCTGCCCGGGCATCGCCGTCGGCTAAACCTGCGCGGCGGCGCAGAACAGCTCGCTCACGTATGGCGGGTGGACGACTCGGGTGCTTGCGCAGTGGAGGGCTGATCCTCGCTCAAACTCCCGCGAAACCACTCAACAGTCCTGCGAAGCCCTTCCTCGAGCCCGACCTGTGCCTCGAAGCCCATGAGACTCCGCGCCCTGGAGACGTCCAGGCAGCGAGTCGGCTGCCCATCGGGCTTCGATTCGTCCCAGACGATCTCTCCCTCGTAGCCGCTGAAGCGGCTGATCATGTCTGCCAGGTCACGGATCGTGGTCTCGACCCCAGTGCCGACGTTGACCGGATCCGAGGTTTGCAGGTGCTCGCACGCCAGCAACAGCGCGCGGGCTGCGTCATCGACGAAAAGGAACTCGCGCGACGGCTTGCCGCTTCCCCACATCGTCACCTCTGGCGCACTCGCGTCGGCCGCTTCCTGGAACTTGCGAATCATGGCCGGGATCACGTGCGAGTCCTCGAGCGAGAAGTGATCGTTGGGCCCATAGAGATTGACGACCATGGGTACCACGGAATCGAAGTCGTATTGGCGCCGGTAGCTGTCGGAGAGGACCAGCATCATCTTCTTGGCGAGCCCGTACGGCGCGTTCGTCTCCTCGGGATAGCCGTTCCACAGCTCATCCTCCGAGAAGGGTGTGGGCGTGAACTTTGGGTAGGCGCAGACCGTGCACGCCGAGACGAGCTTCTCGACGCCGGCCTGACGCGCCTGCTCAAAGACGTTTCCGGCCATCATCATGTTGTCGTAGACCAGCGGCGCGGGATTGCTGCGGTTGAAGCCGATGCCGCCCACGTTGGCCGCGAGATGAAAGACGATCTCGGCTCCATCGAGCGCCTCGCGCGTCGCGTTGGCGTCTCGCAGGTCGTGGTCTGCCGAGCGAACTATTCGTACCTCTGCCCCGAGCGCCTCGAGATCGCGGGCGATCGCCTTGCCGACGAATCCCGCCCCTCCGGTGAGGACCACCGCTCGGTCGGTCCAATAGGCTCGGCTTGGCTCGCGCACGATGCTAGTAGCCTAGCCAACTCCGAGCTGCGCTCCTGCCGTTGGGCGGGCCGGACGCCCATCCCAACCAGATGACAGGACTATTCCTCAGCGCCTGGGTGCTCTTTCCCCTGTCCCTGCTCGGAGTCTGCACCGGCGCGGGCTTGCTCGTCCGACGCCTCAGCGGCAACGCAGTCTCAGGTGCGTTGGTTCTTCCGGTCGGCTTTTCCGTCGCGGTTGCGCTCTCGACGCTCGGGACGTCGATCACCTGGCTAGCTCCAGCCACCGGCGTGCTCGTCGTCGCCGTCGCCGTCGTGGGGATCGCCCTGGAGTGTCTGCTCGATCGTCCGCGTCCGCGAACTGCGCTGCGCAAGCTGATGCGAGTCGGTCCGTATCCAGCGCTTGCCGCGTTCGTGGCGTTCGCCGTGATCGCAGCGCCGGTCGTGTTGACGGGCACGGCCTCGTGGACGGGCTTCCAGCGCATAACCGACACAGCCGGCCAGATGGGATTTGCACAGCACCTGGCCGAATCCGGGCGCTCGGTCCCGATCGGGAACTCCTCATTCAACATCACAATCCAAGGACTCGCGGGCAACGGATATCCGGGCGGAGCGCAGGCCACCTTGGGAGTCATGGCCCACGTCATCGACACGGATGTCCCATGGTGCTTCCAGGCCTACCAAGCGTGGGCGGCCGCGATGGGCGCGCTTGCGCTGTTTGCTCTCCTGAGGCGTGTCATCCGCAGCCCGCTGATGTGCTGCATCGGCGCTGCCGTCGCGATTCAGCCGAACATCCTCTACGACTATGCACTGGTCAGCGGGATCAAGGAGCTGACGACCGCCAGTCTGATCCTGCTGGTTGTGGCGATTCTCGCCGAGCAACTCCCCGGTCCGCGTTCGCTGCGTTCCGGGCTTGCCCTCGCACCGGCGATTGCCGCATCCGTTGCTGCATTCAGCTACGGCGTCACCCCGTGGTTCGGTCTCCTGCTGCCGGCGGCGTTCGTCATCAGCCTGCTGGTCAGCGGAAGACGCCTGCGAACGGTCGCGAGCTGGGCCATCGCGGCAGTCGCAACGGCGATCCTGGCGATTCCGACCGTGATCAGCTCGGTAAAACTCTTTGGTGATGTCAGGACTGCGGTGAACGGTGTCGTCGAACTCGGACTCGGCAACCTGACCGCGCCGATTCCGGAGATCTCTTCGGTCGGCGTATGGATCAGCAGCGACTACCGATTCCCGATGTATGCGCACGCCAGCGCCAGCCATGTCTTCGATGCGCTCGCAATTGCGTTGGCCGCGATCGGAGTCTTGTACGCGCTTTGGAGGCGCAGGTGGGTGGTTGCGGTCTTCGGCCTCGCGATCCCGATCGCGCTCGCCTACTGGGTCGCCCATGGCGGACCGTGGATCGAGCTGAAGGCGTACACGATCACAGCGCCAATGGTCTTGGCGATGGCATTCGTGGGCGCCGGCGCTCTCGCGACGCTCAGATTGCGGCGCAGGAATGTGCAGTTGCCGTTGAACATCGCCGGATGGGCTGCCGCGCTCGCGGTCGCTGGGGCAGTGCTCTACGGAAATGCCTTGACCTATCACGATATTTCGCTGGCCCCGGTGGCCCGATACGAACAGCTGGAGGCCATCGGGAAGCGCTTTGCCGGCGTTGGACCCGCATTCTTTCCCGCCTTTGACGAGTACTCCGAGTACTTTCTTCGACGCGAGCACGGGTACGACCTGAACATACCCCCCGGGCTCAAAGTCCGGCCGGGGGCGCTCGTACTGGCGCCGGGTCAATTCGCGTTCGCCTTGGACCTCAACCAGCTCGAACTGAGCTTTGTCGAGTCGTTCCCATTGCTCGTGCTCGCACGAAGCCCGGTTGCAAGTCGTCCGCCCGCGAACTTCGACCTCGTCGATCAGACTGCGGATTTCCAGGTGTGGCGCCGTGTTCGTCCGGCCTCGGAGGTGCTGACCCACTTCCCGCTGTCCGGCCTGCCCACCGAGCGGACGAGCGCGTTCTGCCAGAGCCTGCGCCAGGCCGTTCGCAGCGCGGGGACGGGAGCGTTGATTGCCTACGTTCCCACAAGCCCGCGGACTCTCCTGGTCCCGACGCAGGCAAAGCACCCCAGCTATTGGCACGCGGTCACCCCGGAAGCACTGCGGGCCTACGGTCAGGGTTCGATCGAAGGCTCGATCTCGATCCCCGCCGAAGGCACTTATGAAGTCTCGATGCCTGGCTCAGTCGGCCGCCGCGTTACCGTGTTCGTAGACGGGAGGCGGGTCGGGAGCATTGGCTACCAGGAGCGCTACCCCGGACAGTACCTGCGATTCGGCCGGATCACGCTTAGCGCCGGAGCGCATTCCGTTCGTCTAACCCGCCCTGCGGGCGACCTTCACCCCGGTGACGGAGATGGTCCCGATACGTCCTCGGGCATCATCGGCTCATTGACGTTCGCCCTGGAACAGTCGCAGGCTGGGAAGCTGCGGTTGGCTGCAGGCAAGGACGCCGGCCCCGTATGTGCGACGCACGTCGGTTATCAATGGATCGAGGTACTCGCGCCTGCGGCCGTCGCCCGCCCGTCAGCTCGAGCTAGACGGGATGGAGTGGCCGCGTAGGTGAGCTGCGTGCCAGCTCGAGCAGGCGCGCGCGCATCGCCGCGCCGGTCGCCTCGGGCGAGAGCTTCCGCGCGATGTCGTCCGCGGCGCGCGCGCCGCGGCGCGCGGCTCCCTCGCGATCTGTGTAGACCTCGCGCATCAGCTGCGCGGCGTGCTCCACGCTCGGGTCGGCCCATTCGCCCTCCGGAGGGTAGATCTCGCATTCCGGCCCGACCCGCCCGATCGTGAAGTCGACGAGATAGCTGTTCTGCTCGTTCATGAAGTCGACGTTGCCCGAGAAGCCGGTCGCGATCGCCGGCTTGCCGATCGCCATCGCCTCGGCGATCGTCAGCCCAAAGCCCTCGGCGCGGTGCAGCGACACGTAGCAGTCGCACGCCGCCATCACCCCGTCGAGCTGCTCACCGCTGAGCGAGCGATCGATGACGTGGATGTCCTCGCGCCCGTCGGCCGCCCACAGCACCTCCTCCTCGGACAGCGGGCGCAGCGGCCCGTTGATCGTCTTGATCAGCAGCTGCGGGCCCTCCCCCGGCGTGAACGCGCGCCGAAAGGCTTCGACGAGCCCGACCGGGTTCTTGCGCTGAACGGTGCTCAGGTAGTCGAACACGTAGAGGAACAAGAACCCCTCGGGGACCCCCAGGCGCAGCGGCGCAGCGGGCTCGGCCGGGCGCTGCACCGGCGGCGGCAGCGCGACCACGGGCACGGGCGCGACCGCGCCGATGTTCTGCGCCATGAAAGCCGAGTACACCCAGATCTCCTGCACGAGCGCAAACGCCCGCTGCCAGCGCGGCGGGATGCTGTTGGTCTCCCAGCCCCAGATGCCGATCCGCGGACCCTCGAAGTAGTCCTCACCGAGGCGCTCGACGAAGCCCGGGAGCTCGTCTGCGTTGACCGCGACGATCTCAAAGCCGTGCCGCCCTTGCTGGACGAGGTCCTCGAAGCCGTGCCGGCCGTAGGCCTCTGATAGCTGCACCGGAAGCGCCAGATGATGCAGCGGCACCGTCACCGTGCTCACCGGGACCCCGGCCGCTCCCAGCGCCCGCACGTATCCGCGCGCCGCCGCGCCGAGGCCGAGCGTGTGGCCCAGGTATCCGGTCAGGCGAACCGCCAGCTCGCCGGCGGCGGGTGCCAGCGGCGCGCCGGCATCCACGACGGCGCCGGTGTCGAGATCTGCGCCGGGCACGAGCGTGTCGTCGCTTGCGTCGCTGCCCAGCACCGGCGCCGGGGGCTCGTCAGCGGCGTCTGGCAGGTCGACGAGCGCAGGGGCGTCGGTTGGGGACTCGGCGCGGGCCGGCTCCTCGGCCGGGCGTTCGGCGCGCGGCGGACGTGAGGCAGCGTGGCGCCCCGGCTGCGGCGGCATGAAGCGATCGGGGATCGCCAGCTCCTCGCGGCCGAATGCCCAGCACCAGGCGACGTATCCCGGGCCGTCCTCGCCGTCCAGATCCGGATAGGCGCGCAGCACGTCAGGGCGCTCGCGTGAGACCCGATGAAAGACGTACCGGTTGATGCCATACGCCCCGCCGCGCGGCGCCGGCCCCTCCAGCCAGGCGAGGAACGCGCGCGTCCCCTCGTCGCTGAACAGATCCTCAAAGCCCTCGCCGAGCGCGAGCGCGCGCGAATAGGTGGCGCGCAGCGAATCGTCGTAGACGAGCGCATCGGTCAGCCGCCGCCCCACCTCGAGGCGATGGCCGGCATCGCGCCAGCCGGCGTCGCGCAGCCGTTCGGCGTAGCTCTCGCACAGCTTGCGCAGCACGGGCGAGCGGCTGACGCGCGCACGGCTGGCGTTCGCCGCCAGACGGTATGGGCGGTCCGGGTCAAAGCCCGGCAGGTTCAGGAAGCGCAGCGGCACACGTCCGTCGACCGACACCCCCTCCCCGCTCGCCTCGAGCGTGTGACGATGCAGGTTCCACTTGCTCAGATTGCAGCCCGCGTCGTCGAGCACGCCGGTCGAGAAGCGCGCCGGGGCCAGCTCGAGAAAGCGCGCCAGCCACGGCCGGTCCTCCGGTCGCGCGCCGACCTGGAACGCGTCGAGCGATCCGAGCGTCTGCTCGACGTGACCGATCCACCACGCCAGGAACTTCCGCGCTGCGGCGCCGCCGTCGACCGCGACGATCGTGTCGTCGATGCGCCCGGCGCGATCGAGCTGCTCGGGCGAGGGTTCCAGTCCGTCGTCCGGGACATCGACGGTGACCCGCGGCACGAGCACGACGCTGCGCGTGCGCAGCATCGACTCGATCGGCTGAAGGTCGCCGAGCAGCCACGCCGTGCTCGGCAGGTGCACGACCGGCTCGGAGGTCTGCTCGACGTGGCGCAGGAGCAGGGGTGCGAGCAGCAGGACGCTGAGGTCTTCCTCGTCGTGACGCGCGAGCAGCGTCTCGACGTCGAGGTCGAGCTCGCGTGAGACCGAGCCGATGGTCAGCGACTCCTCGGCCTGCGCCGTGGCCGCGATCGCGTCCTCGCGACCAATCAGCATCACCTTCAGCGGCCAGTCGGGCTGATGACAGCGAAGCGAGTCCGCCAGCGCCCGTGCGCGCGGCAGCGTGCTCATCGTCGCAACGGTGATGACCTGCATCAGTCCCCGTCGCGATGCTCGCGCTGGGCGATCTCGCGCCGCAGCGCCTCGGCCGTCATGACGAGCTCTCGCGTGAGGTCCTCCAGACGCTCGATCTGCTCGCTGTGGCGCTTGCTCACGTGCTCGAAGTCCGCGGCCAGGCGCTGCACCGTGGCGGCCGTCCCCGCCTTGCGCGAGCGCCGGCGAGCGTACGCCGGCGCCAGGCGCCACAGCGCACTGCGGGCAAGCTCGCGCGAGCGGCGCCGCGCGCCCGCCAAGGGCCCGGCGACACGGATCTGCGCGTTCATCTGATCGTCGACGGTCATCGGCGCTCCTTCGATTATCGCCCAATGTCGCTGGCGTCCGCGAGACTGCTCTAGGCTGGCTGATCCGCCGGCGGACCCCGATGAGCATGAACGAGCTGCCCAAGATGCGCCGAGCCAACGAGCCGAGAGGCGTTTGCGTCGTGATCGCCGCCGACGGGGACGACGGGCGCCTGAGCGAGTGCGTGCGCTCAGTGCGCGCCAACACGCAGAGCGACGTTCAGATCAGCGAGGTCGCGGCGAACACGGCCGCCGTCAACCGCGCGATCGGGCAGCTCGCGCCGGCCGACGTGATCGTGCTCTCAGAGCCGTGCCGCGTGAGCGCCGGCTGGGCGCAGCGCCTCGGCGCGGCGGCGCGCAGCGACACGAACATCGCCAGCGCCAGCGCGCTCGCCGACGCCGGCACGCCGCTCTCGCTGGGCGAGCCCGACGGCGCGGGAGAAGACTTCGCCAAGCTCGCCGAGGGCCTTGCCGGGCGCACGCTCGCCCTGCGCCCGCGCCTGAACAAGGCGGTCGGACCCTGCGTCTACCTGCGCCGCGACGCGCTGCAGCTGGTCGGCCCGCTCGACGAGCAGCTCGACCTGCGCTCGGCGATCGAGGTCGACTTCGCCCAGCGCTGCGTGCTCTGCGGCATGACGCACGTCGCCGCCGACGACGTCGTCGTCGAGCGCCTGGACCCGGCGAGCAGCCCGGCCCCGGCCGAGCTGCCGTCGCAGCTGCGCGCACGCTACCCCTACCTGGCGCACGCGCCGCTGGCCGACTCGGGCGTGCTCGGCTACGCCCTGCAGAGCGCCCGGCAGTCTCCAGCGCGCCTGTCGGTGACGCTCGACGCGCGTGCGCTCGACGGCGCGATCACCGGCACTCACGTGCACATCCTCGAGCTGATCGTCGCGCTCGCGCGGACCGACGCGCTGAGGCTGCGGCTGCTCGTACGCGCCGAGCGGATCGATGCGGCGACGCGACAGCTGCTCGAGCAGCTGCCCGAGACCGAGCTCCTGGCAGCCGAAGATCTCGACCCGCACACGCCGAGGAGCGCCGTCTTTCACCGTCCGCAGCAGACCTTCTCGCCGAGCGATGTCAGCTTTGCGCTGGCGCTCGGCGAGCGCTTCGTGATCAGCCAGCTCGACCTGATCGCCTATCGCAACCCCGGCTACTTCGCCGACGCGGCCACGTGGGAGGACTACCGCGCGGCCAGCCGCCACGGCCTGTCGGCGGCCGAGCGTGTGGTCGTCTTCTCCGAGCACACGCGCGACGAGCTCGTTTCCGACGCGCTCGTCGAGCAGTCGCGCGTGTGCATCGTGCCGCCCGGCCTCGATCACCGCACGCCCGGCGAGCCGCTGCGACCGACGGCGCTCGACGCACATGCCGCGGGCTCGCCTGCGCCCGGCTTCCTGCTCTGCCTCGGCACCGACTTCCGCCACAAGAACAGGGTGTTCGCGCTGCGCCTGCTCGCCGCGCTGCGCGAGCGCCACGGCTGGCAGGGGAGCCTCGTGCTCGCCGGCACGCACATCTCGCCCGGCTCGTCGTCTGAGATCGAGCGCTCGTTCATGGCCGAGCACCCCGAGCTCGCCGGCGCCGTCGTCTCGCTGGGGCCGGTGAGCGAGCGCGAGAAGGCGTGGCTGATCGCCAGCGCGGGGGCGATCGTCTATCCGTCGGTCTACGAGGGCTTCGGGCTGGTGCCATTCGAGTCGGCGCTCAGCGGCGTCCCGTGCGTGTTCGCGCCACAGGCGTCGCTGGCCGAGGCGGCGCCGCGGGGCACGGCGACGATCGTTCCCTGGGACCCCATCGCGAGCGCGGCCGCCGCATACGCGCTGCTGACCGACGCCGACACGCGCGAGCGCCATGTCAGCTCGCTGGCGGCGCGTGCGCGCGAGCTGACCTGGGACGCGGCGGCCGCTTCGATGGTCGAGATCTACCGCGAGGCGGCGCGCGCGCCGGTGCGCGACTCGGCCACGCTCAGCCGCGACCTCGTCAAGCGCGAAGCGCGGCTGAGCGTCCAGCACGATGCCGAAGTGCGCCAGCTGGTCGGCGAGCGCGAGCACGCCCAGCGCATGTACGACGAGCTCAACGCCGAGGTCGGCTCGGGGTTGGCGCTGATCGGGCCCAACGGCGCGCTTCCCGACAGCGTTCAGCGCGCGCTGCTCGCGCTCACGGCTCGGCCTGGCCTAAGCCGTCCCCTGTTCGCCGCTGTGGCCAAGGGCTTCGTCGCGGCACGCACCGTGGCACGGCCCGTGCGCCGTCTGCTGCGCCGCGCGCGCTGAGCGCCTGGACCGACCCGGACGATCATCCGCTGGCTATACCCTGCTTCAGAATGTCCGACGATGAGATGGTCCCGGGGAGGCGCCCCGCGGTTGCGGCGCAGGATGTACACAAGCGCTTCAAGATCCCGGAGGAGCGCAGCCACACGCTCAAGGAGCGCGCCCTGCACCCGCTGCGGCGATCGCGCCACGATGAGCTGTACGCGCTGAAGGACATCTCCTTTTCGGTCGCTCCCGGCGAGTTCTTCGGCATCGTCGGACGCAACGGCAGCGGCAAGAGCACGTTGCTGAAGTGCCTCGCTGGGATCTACCGGACCGACCGGGGAAGAATCTGGTGCAACGGGCGCCTCTCGACGTTCATCGAGCTCGGTGTCGGTTTCAACCCGGACCTGGCCGCACGTGACAACGTCGCCCTGAATGGGATCATGCTCGGCCTCTCCCCGCGAGAGGCCCGCGCGCGATACGACGGCGTTATCGAGTTCGCAGAACTCGAGGAGTTCCAAGAGCTCAAGCTCAAGAACTACTCGTCGGGCATGAACGTTCGGCTCGCGTTCTCGGTGGCCATCCAGGTTGACGCCGACATCCTCTTGATCGACGAGGTGCTCGCGGTCGGTGACGCCGCATTTCAGCAGAAGTGCTTCGACGTCTTCACGCGCATGCGTGACGAAGGGCGCACGATCATCTTCGTGACACACGACATGGGTGCTGTAACCCGATTCTGCCATCGCGCGATGCTGCTCGAGCGAGGTGAGATGGTGATGATCGGCGACCCAGGTGACGTGGCCGACCGCTACCTCGAGCTCTCGTTCGGGCGCAACGTCGGTTACGACGAGCCCGACCTGGCCAGCCCACGGATGGGCGATGGCGCAGCCCGCGTCAGCGAGGTGTGGCTTGGCGACGATCGCGCCGAACATCGGACTGTCGCACTGCAGTCCGAGCCGCTGACCCTGAACGTGCTCGTGCGCTTCAACAGTCACGTCGTCAACCCCGCCGTCAGCTTGACGCTGCTCAACGAACACAATCAGCCGGTGGTCGTCGCGACCACCAGTGACGAACATGAGGAGAGCGGCGGCTACCAGGAGGCCGAGGTGGCCGTGTTCAGCTTCTCGATGCACAACATGCTCGCCCCCGGTCGCTATCACCCAGTGGTTACGGTCACGCGGCGCGGCGACGGCCTCGACGTGATCGACCGCTTCACGCGCGACATGTCGTTCGTCGTGACCGGCAAGAGCGCCAGCGGCGGGATGGTGGAGATCCCCGTGCAGACGGAGGTAAACCGCTGGGGCATCCTGCACCCGGACCTGATCCAGCAGGCCCGAGAGGCTTGATGAGCACGCCTCGCCTGTCCGAGCAATCAGCCCCCGCGACCGAGCACGCCGAGCCGCTTGGCCAGCCGATCCGCGGGCCGCGCGCGCTGGGCGACAGCTGGCCGCGCTTCTGGCAGCTCACCTACAACATCGCGCGCAGCGAGTTCAAACTCAAGTTCTTCGGCTCGGCACTCGGCTACCTGTGGCAGGTGATGCGCCCGCTGCTGCTGTTCGGCGTCCTCTACGTCTTCTTCGTTCTCGTCTTCCACGTCGACAGGGCCAAAGGCGCCGCCGGCCATGTCTACGGCGCGCAGCTGCTCGGCTCGATCGTGCTGTTCACGTTCTTCGGCGAAGCCACCAGTGGCGCGGTGCGCAGCGTCGTCGACCGCGAGAGCCTCGTGCGCAAGATCCAGTTTCCGCGCTTGGCGATCCCCGCCTCGGTCACGCTGCTGGCTGCGTTCAACCTCGCGCTGAACCTGGTCGTCGTGATGATCTTCGCCGTGATCGCCGGCGTGCGCCCGATGTGGAGCTGGTTCGAGCTGCCGCTGATCATCGCGATGCTCGCTCTGCTCGCCTCGGGAGTCGCGATGCTGCTCTCAGCGCTGTTCGTGCGCTTTCGCGACATCTCCCCGATCTGGGAAGTGTTCTCGCAGATCCTGTTCTACGCCTCACCGGTGATCCTTCCCGCGGAAGCCGTGCGTTCGGAACTCGGGCACGGCCACCTCGACCACATCCTGTACCACGTCTACACGCTGAATCCGCTCGTGACGATCTTCCAGCAGTTCCGCCATGCGATGATCAACGGCGCGACGCTCAGTGCCGGACAGATCATGGGCAGCTGGCTGGCGCTGCTCGAGCCGATCGCCTTGGTCGTCATCATCTTCGTGCTCGGCTTCTGGGTCTTCAACCGCGAGGCCCCGCACATCGCCGAGGACCTCTAGCGGCGCGCGTCAGCGACTCGCCGCTCCCAGCGCCGGGGCCAGCTCCCCCGCCACGGCCATCCGCCCCGCAGCGGCCACCCGTTGGAAGAACTCCTCCAGCGCGTCGATGCGCCGCTCCCATGCGTACTGCTGCGCCGTCTGCACGCCCGCGCTGCCCAGCCGCGCACGCAGCTCGCGGTCACCGAGCAGGCGCGCGAGCGCGGCGCCGACGGCCGCGGGGGTCGGCTCGGGCATCAGGCAGTTGACGCCGTCGACGCAGAAGTCGCGGTTGCCGTGCGCGTCGGTGCAGACGACGGCCGCGCCCGTGGCCATCGCCTCCAGCGGCGGCAGCGCAAAGCCCTCGTGGACGGAGGTCTGGATGAAAACGGTGGCCTGGCAGAACAGCTCGTTGACCTGCTCGTCCGATGGCGACTCGACGTAGCGCACGCCGCGCTGTTCCAGCTCGGGCTCGATGCCGAACAGGCACAGCTCGGGGCGGGGCTCGTTCAACGAGCGCCAGGCCGCGAGCGTCAGCGGCAGGTTCTTCAGCGGGTTGGTGCGCCCGAGCGCGAGCACCATGTCCTCGCGGCGGCGCACGTCGGGCCGGGGGCGGAAGGTCTCCAGGTCGATCCCCGGCGCGATCAGCTCGGCGTCGAGGTCGAGCTCGCGCAGGCGCTCGCGGTTCCACGAGGAGATCGTCATGTAGCGGAACTCCGGGCGGTAGGAGTCGAGCACGGCGTGGCGCGCGCGCTCGTGGTCGGGGTAGTAGGAGGTCTCGATGTCCTGGACGAAGTAGACGGGGATGCCGCGCGGGATGCTCGCGCGCCACACGGCCGCGGCGGTCATCCACCAGGTGGCCACCTTGATCGCGTCCACCTCGGCGAGCGCGTCGCCGAGCGCTTCGTAGTCCTCGAAGCTGTGCACGGGGACGCGCAGCGCAAACCACTGCGGCGGCTCGCCGAGCGTGTACAGCGCCACCTCGTGCCCGCGCGCGGCCAGGCGGTTGAGGTGCTCGAAGATGTCGCGGTGCCCGCCGCCGACTCCCGTGTCCTCGGTCACGTAGACGATGCGCAGCCGCTCGGGCGCCCCTGCGGCGAGCGCCGCCGAGCGCGCATCGAAGAAGTCCGACCAGCGCTCCCAGAACGCGCGCTGGGAGCCGAGCTCGCGCTCTCCCTGCTCGCTGCCGCGCGTCAGCGACTCGTGGTGCACGAGCTGCGCGCTGGGGAAATACAGCACGCGAATGCCCGCCTGCCAGGCGCGCAGGCACCAGTCGACGTCCTCGTAGGCCATCGCGTAGCGCTCGTCGAACGCGCCGATCCGCTCGATCACCTCGCGCCGCACGTACATGCAAGCGCCGGTCACCGCGAGCGCCGGGCTCGGCGCCTCCGCGGGACCCCAGCCGTGCGGCTTGAAGCGGTAGCGGTGGTCGAACCACTCGGGCTGGTCGCGGTTGCGCACGGTCCCGCCGAACTGGATGCGCCCGTCGGGATACTGCAGCTGGGCGCCGACGATCCCGGCGCCGCGCTCGTGGCCGCGGGCGCCGTACTGCAGGCACTCCAGCCAGCTCGGCAGCGCCTCGACGTCGGAGTTCAGCACGACGACGTCGCGCTCGGGGTCGCTTGCCGCGACGCCGCGATTGGCGTTGGCGGCGAAGCCGCTGTTGCGATCGGACTCGACCAGCACGTCGATCCCCGCGATGGCGCGCAGCGCGGCCAGATGCTCCTCGCCGCTGGCGTCGTCGGCGACGATCACGCGCGCCATCCCCTTGCGCACGGTCGCGCGGATGCTGTGCACGAGCGTCTGCACGTGCGCGGCGTCGCGATAGCTGGGGATCACGACGTCCACCGGACGACCGTGCTCGCGATACCAGCTGACCGCCCGGCGCACCTCCTGATCGCGCGCATGCGTGCGCAGGCGCATCCGCCGCTCCAGCGGCGTGAAGCGCAACGGGAAGGTGATCAGCCGAAACAGGATCGTGCGCAGCCCGAAGTGCGTGTAGGTCAGGTAGATGCGGCGTCTGAGGTTCGAGAACGGGCCCTGCGGGCGTCCCTCGATCGGGCTGTGGTCGGTCATCAGCTCGATCGATCGTTGGCCGGGCCCGTGGGATCGCTGAGCTCCAGCGGCACGAAGCCCGCGCGGCCCTCGAGCGACAGTCGGCGGCGCACCGCCGCCGGCATCCGCTCCGCGCGCGAGCCGAGTAGCGCTCCACACAGGCTGGCGAGCTGCTGACGAGTCACTGCGGCGAGCGCGGTGAAGCGACGGGCGACCGGCGCACCTTCACCGGCGAGAGTCACACGCGCCAGCCCCAGCGAACCCCGCAGCCGGCTCAGCAGATGCCTTGGCGAGGCCGGCTCGCGCCAGCCGTAGATCTCGCGCAGGCCCCGCCACTCGTCGAAGCTGCGGCGCAGCTGCTGGCTGGTCGTGTAGGTGTGCGAGTGGATCACGGCGGCTTGCGGCACGAACGCCTTGGCATAGCCGGCGCGGAGCATGTCGAGCGCGAGCACCCTGTCCTCGGCGTAGGGGACGTCGCGGAACGGTATCCGCTCCCACGCCGCGCGCGCCAGGCAGGCGTTGGCGTCGGTGAAGAAGCCGCGCCGGCCGATCAGCTCGCTCGCCGGCAGCGACGCGCGCTCGCGCTCGTCCAGGCGCTCCACGCGCGCTTCGCCGTCTGGCGAGAGCGAGTCAAACCAGCCTTCGAGCTCCATGCGCACCGCCGGCGAAGCCTGCCGGCGCGGCCGGTAGGGCCCGTAGACCAGCGCCACGTCGCCCGCGAGCGCGAAGCCCTCCAGCAGCCGCTCCAGCCAGCGCTCGTCGGCGGGGACGGAGTCCTGCGTGAGCAGCGCCACGTGCGCGCCGAGGGCCGCCCGCACCAGCAGGTTTCGCGTCCCGCCGTGCGAAAAGCGCTCGGGCGCGATCTGCAGCACTCGCGCGCCGTGCGCGCGGGCCAGCTGCAGCGAGTCGTCGCGCGAGCCCGAGTCGCACACGATCAGCTCGTGCTCGACGGTCTGCGACGACAGCGCGCGCAGAACCTCGGCGAACAGCGCGCCGCCGTCGCGCACGGGGATGGCGACGCTCACGTCAGGCATAGAAGGCGCTGAGCGTAAGCAGCTGGGAGGCGTAGCTGAGGGCGATCGTGGCGACGACGAGCGCGACGCCGGCCTCGAGCATCCGGCGTCTGCCGAACGCGTGCAGCGCGCCGACCACCAGCAGCGCGATCGGCCCGATCGCCGGGAACACGTAGCGGCCGAACTCGGCAATCACTGGTCTCGCTTCCTGCGAGTAGTAGGCGGCGGTGAAACCCGCGATCACGGCGATCGGCATCAGGATCACCGCAAGCGCTTCCGGCGCGTGCGCCGCCAGCCAGCGCCACTCGCGTCGAGCCGCCCACGGGCCGAGCACGAGCACGAGCAGGCTCACGACGAGGATCGCCGCGTAGACCCATGATGGGAAGAACACGTCGTACCAGCCGAATGCGCCCCAGCCACGTTCGATGAAGATCACAAAGCCCGGATAGGCCGAGGGCGAGAAGTGCGCCGTCATGAACGGCAGCCGCGGCAGGAAGACCTGCCACAGGTAGGAGAGGTAGTCCGGCAGGTGATGCAGCGCTTCGTGTACGGCGTTGGCGTTGGAGCTGATCGCCGAGGGGCCGGCGCCCGTGCCACCCACGGCTCGGGCGGCAAGGGCGGGGTTCAACACGTGCGTGGCGAGCTCGCCGAGGAGGACCGCGACGACGACCAGCGCCGCCCAGCCCAAGAGGTCCGAGCGCCGGTGATAGCGCCACAGCGCGGCGACGAACACCAGGCCGGCGACCGGGTACAGCGATAGCCCGGTGCCCTTGACGTTCGGCAGCAGGATCAGCACGGCGCCGGTGAGCGCTCCCCACGGAACGGTGATCCCGCGTCGCAGCAGACGGATCAACAAGAGCTCAAGGGCCGCGGCGGCCGCGTTGACGCCGACGTCGTTGTTGACGATCCCCGAGATGAATCCGTACATCGGCTCATAGGCGACGAGCAGCGCCGCGACCACGGCCAGCCACGGCCGGCGCGGCGCGAGCTCGCGGGCGAGCAGATAGGTAAACAGCACGACCAGCGCGCCGAGCAGCGCCGACGTGACGCGCATGAGCGTCAGCTGCGAAAAGATCGAGCCGTGCTCGGTCGCGAGGTAGGCGGGAGCGAGCGCCAGGTAATAGGCGGGTCCGTGCGTGGCGGATGTCGTATAGCCACCTCCGTCGCTGCGGCTGGGGTGAAGCAGCCGGGCATCTTCTGCGTAGTCGTGAGCCTGCGCTGACAGCCAGGGCGCACGCGTGTCGCCGACCTGATGGTCGGTCCACAGGCTCGTGTCTTCCAGCGCGAGGTTCTCCGCGTTTGACCAGCGCAGCCGCGCCGCTCGCGGATCGTTGATCGGTTTTTCGCCTCGTTCGACGAGCGATTGCGTGTAGGCGAAGTGATCGACCTCGTCGGGACCCTGAAAGACCGGCGTGATCAGCGCCCAGCAGCACGCGTTCAGCGCCGCGATCGCGAAAAGCGTCAGGGCCACGCGGCGCGTCCCTCCGGCAACCGCGACGGCGAGGCAGCGCAGGCCGAGCAGCGCGAGCGCAGGAAGCACCAGCAACAGCAGCAGCCAATACAGCCACGCGCCGACCACGCCCGGGCGAAACAGCGCCGCGCGGCCGAGGATCTGCGCGACGCGCTGCACGTAGCTGCTGCGCTGGCCGGAGCGCGGCAGATACCAGACCGCCAGCCGCGCCGGCACGGCCTTGCCGGCGACCGTCGGCGGCGAGCCGCCGGGCTTCGTCAGCGGCGTCCCGCCCAGGTGCACCGGCGCGTCGGCGCTTAGGCACAGCGAGGCGGCGCGCGCCGCCGGATGTGCGGCGGTCTGCGCGATCGCGAAGTCGGCGTTGCTCGGGCGGTTGACCTGCACGTTCGACGCGGGCAGGGCGGAGGCGAGCGTCTGTCCGCCCGCGCGAAGGGCGAGATGCAGAGCCGGTCGTTGCGCGGTCGGCGAGAAAACCTGCAGGCGCACGACGGCCGTGCCCGCCGGCAGTTCCAGCCCAGGCGCGCACACCGGAGACCCGGCTTTCGCTTCCACCACCGCGCCGGCGTTCTCGACGCTCTCGGTGCCGGTGAAGTAGAAGCGCGGGCGCAGGCAGTAGAAGGCCGTCAGCAGCAGCAGCGGAACGGCGCAGATCGCCGCCACGCGCCACACGCGACGGTCACCCGCGAAGACGACCGCCGGCACCCGCCCGAGGGGGCCCACGCTCAGCGCCGGCGCAGACCGAGAATCGACAGCAAGAACGAGGAGAAGAAGATCTGGATGCCGACGATGATCAGCGAGGCGGCGACGACGGCGAGGCGTTCGTCGGCAAGCGAGCCCAAGCCGTGGGCGATCCACGTGGCGACGATCACCGCGCCCATCACCAGGCCGACGAGCGTGAACAGGCCGCCCAGCAGCAGCCCGTGCTCCAGGCGAAAGCGCGCGCGCATGCGATCGAACCAGGGATCGCGCTCGCCCATGAAGTAGGTGCCGTAGGCGTGCGCGCAGAGTCCGAGCGCGAGCACCTGCGTGCCGACGATCATCAGCAGGGCTCCGCCGATCAGCGCGTGCAGCCCCCACGCGCGCCCGAAGAAGTCCAGGCCGGCGCCGACGAAGACGACGATCAGCGTGCCCACGCCGGCGAGCAGCGCGCCGGGCACGATGAACAGGTGGTTGGGGCTGTGCACGAGCAGGAAGCGCAGATGGCGCCAGCCGTCGCGGAAGCTCGACAGCTTGCTCTCGCCGCCTCGCGGGCGGTACTCGATCGGGAACTCGGCGATTCGCAGCTGCTCCTTGGCGGCCCTGATGACCATCTCCGAGGCGAACTCCATGCCGGTGGTCCGCAGGTCCAGGCGCTCCAGCACGTCACGGCGCAGGGCGCGCATCCCGCAATGCGCGTCGTTGACGCCGGTGCGGAAGAACAGGTTCAGCAGGCCGGTGAGGATCGGGTTGCCGACGTAGCGGTGCAGCCACGGCATCGCTCCCGGCTGGATGTTGTCCATGCGGTCGCCGATGACCATCTCGGCGCCCTGCTGCAGTGCCTCGACAAAGCGTGGGATGTCCTTGAAGTCGTAGGTCAGGTCGGCGTCGGCCATCACGATGTAGCGGCCTCGCGAAGCGGCGAAGCCGGCCAGGTAGGCGCTGCCGTAGCCGCGGCGCTGCTCGACCACCACGCGTGCTCCGGCGCGCTCGGCCAGGAGCGCCGAGTCGTCCTCGGAGTCGTTGTCGGCGACGATGACCTCGCCGGGGACCTGCATCCGGTGCAGCGCCTCGCGCGCGGCGGTGACGCACTCCTCGATGTTCGCCGCCTCGTTCAGGCACGGGATGACGACCGACACGAGCGGCACGCTCCGGCCCTCGGAGTCCACCAAGACTGGTGGCCTTGTCTGGTCGACTGTGCTCATCAGCTGTGGCCTGTGATCCTCTTCGCGCGGCTAAGAGCCGGGTCGTGCCCGGGTCGTGCCGTTATAACGCGCGCAAGGACGGAAAGTGGCGCGTTGTGCGGAGGGCGATCCTATCGCACGGTCTGACAGTCTCTCGCGACACATGCGCGTCTGCGTCGTCTATGACTGCCTGTTCCCGTACACGGTCGGTGGCGGCGAGCGCTGGTATCGCAACCTCGCCGAGTGCCTGGCCGCCGACGGGCACGAGGTCACCTACCTGACGCTGCGCCAGTGGGACCGGGGCGAGGCGCCCGACGCCGGCGAGGGCGTGCGCGTCGTGACGGCGGGCCCGCGCATGGCGCTGTACACCGCCGCTGGACGGCGGCGCATCCTGCCGCCGCTGGTGTTCGGCGCAGGCGTCCTCTGGCACCTGCTGGCGCGAGGTCGCCGCTACGACGTCGTGCACACCTCCGCGTTCCCGTACTTCTCGCTGCTCGCCGCGGGTCTCGTGCGGCCGCTCGGGCGCTTCGAGCTGGTCGTCGACTGGTTTGAGGTGTGGAGTCGCTCCTACTGGCGCGACTACCTGGGCGGAGCGCGCGGACGATTCGGGGCGCTCGTGCAGCGCGCCTGCGCGCACGTGCGCCAGCGCGCCTTCTGCTTCTCGGCGCTGCACGCGGCGCGCCTGCGCGAGCAGGGCCTGCGCGGCGAGGTGACGGTCCTGCGCGGCCTGTACGCCGACACGGGCGAGCGCGTGACGGCGCGCCCGGCCGACCCCGTGGTGCTGTTCGCCGGGCGGCTGATCCCGGAGAAGCAGGTGACGCTGGCGGTGGCCGCGATGGCGATCGCCTGCGGGCGGATCGA
>JADGPP010000083.1 GCA_017882375.1 Solirubrobacteraceae bacterium
GTTGAGCGTCTGCTCGCGCTCGTCGTTGCCCTGGCCGATGCCGGCGCCGCGCTTGCGCCCGGCGGCGTCGAGCTCGTCGATGAAGATGATCGCCGGCGCGGCCTTGCGCGCCTTGCGAAACAGATCGCGTACGCGCGCAGCGCCGACGCCGACGAGCGACTCGACGAAGTCCGATCCCGACAGCGAGAAGAACGAGGCGTCGGCTTCGCCCGCGACCGCCTTGGCCAGCAGCGTCTTGCCTGTGCCGGGAGGGCCGACGAGCAGCACGCCCTTCGGTGCGGCCGCGCCGACTGCGAGGTACTTGGAGGGGTCGGCGAGGTAGTCGCGGATCTCGCGAAGCTCGGCCAACGCCTCGCCGGCGCCGGCTACGTCGGCGAAGGTGATCGCTTCCGCTTTCCCCTTGCCCTTCTTGCGGCCTTTACCGGTGAACTCCGAGAAGCCCGCGATCCCGCCCGCGGCGCCTTCTCCGCCAACGCGCATGAAGAACGAGAAGAGGCAGACGAGCAGCAGGATCGGGATCAGGAACTGGACGATGATCGCCTTTGTCGGCTTGCCCGACTGCTGGTCGACCGTCACGCTTGCGCCGCTCGTGTCGAGTTCGCTGGCCAGCTGTTGAGTCTGGGCGCCGGAGGACGGGTATGCCGCCCAGAGTCGCTCAGGCGTTGGGCTGAAGGGCGATTCGCTGACAGCCGTTCCGCCCGTGTGCTTGCCGGAGGATGTCGCAGGCGGCGTCTGCGTCGTGAGCTCGACGCGACTGTCGTGGTCGAGCAGGATCGCGCCTGCGATTTCATGTTTCTTGGCGAGCTTCTGAACCATGCTCAGCGGAACCTGCGTACCCGAGCTGCCCGGCTTGATCTCCCCGAGCAGCATCGCGAAGGCGATTGCGAGGCCCACCGAAGCCAGAAGAAGGAACAACGAGAGCGGATCGCGCAGGACGATGCGGCGAGCGGCCTGCGCGGTCTCAGCGAGCCGTGCCAGGACCGGATTGCGACGATGCGCGAGCCCCGAGCGCACGGACGCCGCGGCCGCGGGCGAGTGGCCGTTGGTCGAAGGCGAAGGGTCGGGGCCCTCGGGCGGGGGAGCGTTGTGTTCGTCTGTCATGTCGTGGCAGCGGTCAGGTGGGCGGCCCGGTGCGGCCGCTTGCACGGCACGGCGATCCAACCTGGCGCCAGCGTCACACGACCCGGCTGGAATTGCAATGTCGTTCACAAAAACGACACATGAGTTCCTGAAACCAACGCCTTGCTTTTACGAAACGAACACATTTTTTACACATCGATGTTCACATCGCAGCGTTCACAAAAACGAAACACCAGGCAAATCCGCGCTCATAGTCTTGCGCTCCGGGAATGGTTCTCGCGCACCCGCATCGATCACGCGAGCGAGTTGTTTCCGCCTCCCGCGTCGTGACAACTCCCGCGTCTCGACGATGACGACGAGCACCAATCACAGCCCGAACGACAAAGGAGACACACAACAGTGCGCGTGCACAGAACTCTAATTCTCAGCTTGATAGTTAGTCTGATCCTCGCCGTCCCGGCGACGGCACTGGCCAAGCAGCTGATCATCGGCGGCTCGACCTCGGTCCTGCCACTGGCGCAGAAGCTGGCGACGGCCTACCACAAGACCTACCCGAAGATCCCGACACCGAAGGTCGGCGGTGGCCAGTCCGACATCGGTATCAGCGGCGCCGCCAGTGGCCGCTTCGACATCGGCGACTCCTCGCGCAACCCGATCCTCAACGTCGACCCCCATGGCCTGGTGTTCACGAAGATCGCCCAGGACGGCATCTGCGTCATCACCAGCCCGCAGAATCGCCTCTCGAACATCTCCCAGCAGACGGTCGTGGGCATCTTCACGGGAGCCATCCGCGACTGGAGCCAGGTCCCCGGCGCGCAGGCCTCAGGGCCGATCGACCTGTTCGACCGCGACGGCGCCTCGGGTACGCAGGACGCCTTCCAGCACATCTTCCTCGGCGAAACGCTGAAGATCTCGCCGAGCGCCACCGAAGAGACCTCCAACGGCCTCGAGCAGAACGCGGTGCACAACGATCCGGGCGGCGCAGGCATCGGCTTCGTCTCCTTCGCCTACACCGCGGGTGTGAATGCGGTCGGCTACCAGGGCGTGGCGTGCACGCTCGCGAACGCCAAGTCGGGGCAGTACGGCGGTGTGCGCAACTTCTGGATGGTCACCAAGGGCATCCCCAAAGGCGAAGCTGCGAAGTTCATCGCCTGGGTCACCAAGGCCGGTAACAAGACGGTCCGCGCGATCGTCAACTCCAGCTGGATCGCGATTCACTGACGCAGTGACCCCGGCGGCCTGATCCATGCCCCGGCGTAGCGGTCGCTCAGAAGACCAGCGCACCGAGCGCATGCTCGGTGCGCTGGCGATCGCCGTCCTCGTCCTGATCGGGGCGATGATCGTCACGGTCTTCGTGAACGCGTGGCCGTCGTTCTCGAGCAACGGGCTGAGCTGGTTCGGCCCGGGCGGCAACGTCGACACGCAGCTGCGCGCGATGCAGGAATCGACGCCGCTGCCCGGCCACGACATCTCCTACTTCCGCGCCTGGCCGCTGATCTGGGGGACCCTGCTGACGACCGTATTCGCGGTCGTGCTGGCGCTCGTCGTGTCGATTCTCGCGGCCGTCTTCTTGACGGAGTTCGCGCCGGCGCCGGTGCGGCGAACGCTCGAGCCCGTGATCCGGCTGCTCGCAGGCGTGCCGTCGGTCGTCTATGGGCTGATCGGGATCCTCGCGCTCGCCCCGCTGATCAACCAGCACCTGATCAGCAACGCACGCAAGCAGTCCGTCGCCTACGTGGTGCAGCTCAACGGCGCCGACCTGACGACGGCCACGGTGATCCTCGCGGTGATGATCACGCCGATCATGGTCGCGCTGATCGCGGGCGCGCTGGAGTCCGTGCCGCTGCCGTGGCGGGAAGGCTCTGTCGCGCTCGGTGTCAATCGCTGGCGCACGATCGTGCGCGTGTCGCTGCGCACTGCGCGGCCGGCGATCGTCGCGGCGACCGTCCTCGCGACCGCGCGCGCGCTCGGCGAGGCGATCATGCTCGCGATGGTCTCCGGCGGACGCGGCTTCGCGGCCAATCCGCTGGACGGGCTGACCTTCCTGTTCGAGCCCGTGCGGCCCCTGGCAGCGACGATCGTGCAGCAGTCCGAGGGCCTGACGATCGCGCCGCTCGCACACACGATCTACGCGATGGCCGCGGTGCTGCTCGTGTCCGCCGCGCTGCTGTCGTTCGCCGGGTGGGCTGCCAAGCAACCACTAAAGCAATACGGGATTCGCGCCTGATGGAGGCCGGAGGGCTCGTTCCTGCCCCCGCGAGGCCGATCATCGTGCGGCCTCGCCGCCAGAGCAGTGCCTCGTGGCCGCTCATAGATCGCATCGGCTACTGGCTGTGCTGGGCGACGGGCATCGCGCTGTGCCTGATCGCCTTGGCGATCGTCGTGTTCATGTTCGTCAAGGGCATCGCCTATCTGCGCCCGGCGCTGTTCGTGAAGTCGCCCGCGCCCTCGCTGCAGCAGAGTCAGTCCGGCGGCTTTCTCGACCCGATCGTCGGCACGCTGATCATCACCGCCATCGGCACCGTGATCGCGGCTCCGGCGGGCGTCGCGCTCGCCGTGTGGATCTCGGAGTACGGGCGGCCGGTGTCGCTGGCCCGGGCGGTCGAATCGGCGATCGATGTGATCGCCGGCGTTCCCAGCGTGGTCCTCGCGATCTTCGGGCTGCTCGTGTTCTCGGAGAGCTTTCTCGGCTTCCTCTCGCAGAATGCAGTCAACGGCTCAGTGTACGGACGCTCGTTCTTTGCCGCCGGAATCGTCATGGCGATCCTCGCGCTGCCGCTGATCGTCGGCTCCACGCGCGAGGCGCTCGCGCAGGTTCCCGACCGCGTGCGCGAGGCCTCGTATGCCCTGGGCAAGTCGCGCGCGAGCACGATCCGCTGGGTCCTGCTCCCGTCGATCCGCCCGCAGATCGCCAGCGGCATCGCGCTCGGTATGGGACGGATCGTCGGCGACACCGCGATCATCACGATCCTGCTCGGGGTCACGCTGACGACCGAGGGTGTGGGCAGCGTGCCGCTGATCGGGACGCTGCGCGGAACGGGCTCCACCCTGACCAGCTATGTCTACAACAACTCGCCCGCAGGCGAGGGCAACGCGCCGCAGAAGGCGTATGCGGCGGCGTTCGTGCTGTTGATGGTCGTGCTGGCTCTGAACGCACTCGTCACGCGTCTCACCGGCGGGCGCGAGCGAGGCGGGCGGCTCTCCGCGCTGCGTCGCGCGCTCGCGAGCAGGAGGCCCGAGTGGACCCGCTGATGCCACCGCCCGTACGGCGGATCGCGCTGGACCGCGAGCCGCACATCGCACCCCCGGCGACCAGCCCGAACGGCGCCGGCTCGGGCGCTGTCGTTCCCTCGGAGGCGCACCGCCGCCTCACCAGGCCCGATCCGGCGACTGTGCGCGAGCGCATGCGGATCGAATCGGTGTGGCTCGCCTACGGCGAGAACTGGGTCGTGCGTGACGTGACGCTGCCCGTGCGCAAGGGCGAGGTACTCGCGCTGATCGGGGCATCGGGGTCGGGCAAGACGACGCTGCTGCGCTCGCTGAACCGCCTGACGGAGATCACGGCCGGTGCGGCGCGTGCCGGGCGCATCACGCTCGAGGGCGAGGAGATCCACGAGTTGGAGGTCAACGACCTGCGCCGGCGCGTGTCCATGGTCTTCCAGCAGCCCAACCCCTTCCCGATGAGCATCTACGACAACGTCGCCTATGCGCTCGCCGAGCAGCGGCCTCCGCGCGGGCGCCGGCGCAGGCGGACAGCCGAGCTCGAGCAGGCGGCGCAGGAAGCGCTGCGTCGCGCGGGCCTTTACGACGAGATCGCTGCAGATCTCGATCGCTCGGCGCTGAAACTCTCCGGCGGCCAGCAGCAACGCCTGTGCATCGCGCGCGCGCTCGCCGCGGAGCCCGAGGTGCTGCTGCTCGACGAGCCGTGCTCGGCGCTCGACCCGATCTCCACGGCTACGATCGAGGAGCTGATCGTCAGGCTGCGCGAGAGCGTCGCGATCGTGATCGTCACGCATAACCTGCAGCAGGCGTTTCGCGTCGCCGACCACGTGGCCTTCATGCACCTGGGGGAGCTGATCGAGTACGGCCCCTCAGAACAGGTCTTCGACCGCCCGTCCCAGCAGCGCACGCGCGACTACATCAGTGGCGCGTTCGGATGAGCTCGGCGCAGGCGACGCTGTGAGGGGAGCGCGATGGCTCGCACTCGCACTCGCAGCACTAACGCTGACCGGATGCGAGACGACCGCCGAAAAGAGCGCACAGCTGCAACGTCAGGCAAGGCGCGTGACGCTGGACGAAAAGGGCCTCTCGATCACACGCGAAAGCGCCGAGGTCAACGTTGTGAGCACGACCGTCGTGCGCGACTCAGAACGCGCCGCCGCGGTCGTGACCCTGCACAACAGCTCCGCGCACGCGCAGCGCAGCGTGCCGATCGCGATCACGGTGAGGGACGCGCGCGGCCGGACGCTGTTCGAGAACAACGGTGCCGGCGTGGAAAGCGCGCTCGTTTCGCTGCCCTCGATCGGGCCGCACGCCACCATAACCTGGGTCGATGACCAGCTACCCGTGAGCGGCACCCCCGCGAGCGTAAGCGCCAGGGTCGGAGAGGCGCCAAACGTCGCCGGGTCGCTGCCCCGACTGGCGATCGGCGCGACCCAGCTCAGCGAAGACCCGGCCAGCGGCCTCGTCGCGACCGGGAGCGTCAGAAACCGCTCGCAGATCGAGCAGAAGAGCCTCGTGCTGTTTGGCGTCGCACGACGCGCCGGCAAGATCGTCGCCGCCGGCAGGGCGGTCGTCCCCGAACTCGCCCCGAACGCCTCGGTGTCCTTTCAGGTCTCCCTGGTCGGGGACGCCCACGGGGCGCAGCTCAACTTCGTCGCGCCGCCCACCAGCTTCGCGTAGATCCGCACGCTCGTCGATGAGCGGTTGCGTACGCGCCGCTTGCCGAAGCCGCGACCGTGCGAGCTCGACGGAGTCTCAGCGCCGGCGCCGGCGCTGCTTGAGCGTGATGCCCTCGAGCACGTGCGCGACAGTCTCACACGCATCGACGGCGGCCTCCAGCGACTCGAAGATGTCCTTCCAGCGAATCACCACCATCGGGTCGGTCCCGCCGGCGAACAGCGAGGCGACGCCGTCGCGCTGCAGGCGGTCTCCCTCGTTCTCCAAGCGATGTATCTCGACGAGGTGCGGTCCGAGCTCGGTGCCCGTGCGCAGGCAGCGCAGCGCCTGCGCGATCTGCTCGCCGGCGCCGACGAGCACGTTGGCGAACTCGACCGACTGCTCCATCGGCGCCTCGACTCCGTACAGGCCCAGTTGCGCCGCCGCCTGCTCGGCGTGGTCGACGATGTCGTCGAGCGCCGTCGCCAGCGCGTACCCGTCCCCCGCGGTGAACGGCGCGCGCACGCGGCCGCCCGCCAGGCGGTGGATGATGTCGTGCGTGATCCGGTCGCCTTCCTGCTCGCACACCTTCAGATCCTGCGCGAGCGTCGAGTGCTCCGGATACTCGACGAGCAGGTCGTGCAGCAGCAGCCCCGACCGCTGCACGTTGCGCCCGGCCTCCTCCACCAGGGACATCAAGACCGGATCGACAGGGCGCCGCAGCAAGCTCATCGCGCGAGGATATTCAGCTGCGCGAGCAGAAACCGAGCTTTCACGATTTTTTTACGACTCGATTACGAGTTTGCAACTTGGATACGTACACGCGCGTGACAGGCTGGCAGTGTGGCGAGCATTCCCGAGGGGGCGGACACGCTGTACGCCGGCGAGCTTGAGATCAGGCTCGGCGATGGACTCGTGCTCGCCAGCGGCCGCGCACTGCGCCTGTCCGTGCGCGAGTTCGAGCTGCTCGTGGCGATGGCCCGCAGAACGGGTGCGATCGCCACGCGGGCGGAACTGTACGCGACGGTGTGGGGAGGCGAGCTGCGTCACGGCGACCGCTCGGTCGACGTCTACGTGAGCAAGCTGCGCGGCAAGCTCGAAGAGGCGATGCCCGACCGCCGCTTCATCCACACCCACCCCGGTTTCGGCTACCGCTTTCAGCCCCAACCCTCTCGCGAGCAGGCCGCCGGCATGCTCGCTCGCGCCGGCCAGGCACGCGACGAGGCCGATTTGCTTTCACGAAATGTTCACATTGGAACGACCAGCGGTTAAGACACTGCGCGCAGCAGCGATCGGCGCGGACTCCTCGGGGTCCGCATCCAGTCGCAACACGCAAATCCAGCCAGAGGAGACGTAGTGACCAAGACCAAGATTGGCGCGCTCGTGGGCGCCGTATTGCTCGCGCTCGGACTAGCCGCGTGCGGCAGCAGCTCCAGCACGTCCAGCAGCTCGGGCAGCACGACGTCCTCGAGCAGCTCCTCCGGGACGATCTCCGGAGCCGGTTCGACGTTCGCCGCGCCCGTGTACGAACAGTGGGCGTCCGCACAATCCGGACTGACGGTCAACTACCAGGCGGTGGGCTCGGGCGCCGGGATCACCTCGCTGGAGGCAAAGACCGTCGACTTCGGCGCAAGCGACCCGCCGCTGAAGCCCGAAGACGAAACAGCGATCGCCAAGAACGGCAGCCCCGCCGTGCAGATTCCGATGTTCCTTGGCGCGATCACCGTCTCCTACAACCTGCCGGGCGTGCAGACCGGCCTCAAGCTCGACGGCAAGACGATCGCCGACATCTACCTCGGCAAGGTCAAGACCTGGGACGACGCCGAGATCAAGGCGCTGAACCCGGGCGTCTCGCTGCCGAGCACAGCGATCACCGTTGTCCACCGCTCGGACTCATCGGGCACCACGTCAGGCTTCACCGCATTCCTGGCCACCGTGGACCCCGAATTCAAGAGCAAGGTGGGCGAAGGCAAGGACGTGCAGTGGCCGACCGGCACGGGCGCCAAGGGCAACGCCGGCGTCGCCGGCGCCGTGCAGCAGACCGCCGGAGCGGTCGGCTACGTCGAGCAGGCCTACGCCCTGCAGCACAAGTTCACCTTCGCATCGGTGAAGAACAAGGCCGGTCAGTTCGTGGCCCCGAACCTTGCCTCTGCCACGGCGGCGGCGCAGGGCGTGAAGGTTCCCGCGAACCTGGGCATCAAGATCAGCAATCCCGGCGGCGCGGCCAGCTACCCGATCACCTCGCAGACGTTCATCATCGTCAACAAGGATCTCTGCAAGGCCGGCACGCCCGGTGGCGAAGCCGCCGCCAAGGGTGTCGTCAAGTTCATCACCTACGGGCTGAACGCAGGGCAGTCGATCCTCTCCCAGGCCGACTACGCAGGCCTTCCGGCGTCGATCCTGGCCAAGTCCAAGACGGCTGCCGCCGAGCTGGAGTGCAACGGTTCGCCGATCGGCGCCTGAGCACGACACAGCGGCCTCGGATCGAGTAGACAAGAGGCCATGAACACGGCAGCCATGCCAGGCGGTGACCGCCCGATACTCGCGCGGTCACCGCTTGCGCGGCTGCCCGACCGGGCGCTGAAGTACGGGCTGACGATTCTTGCGGCGCTGATCCTCGCGCTGATCGTCTATTTCTTCGTGCGCCTCGTCGGACAGGCCCGTCCGGCCTTCGCCCATGCCGGGGTGTTCGGCTTCACCTTCAACAACGACTGGAACGTCAGCGGCGAAAAATTCGGCGCGCTGCCGCTCGTCGTGGGCACGCTGATCACCTCCGGGCTGGCGCTGCTGATCGGCGTGCCGATCGCCGTCGCCACCGCACTGTACGCCAACGAGCTTTGCCCGCTGCGCCTGCGCGCGGCGCTGACGGTGCTCGTCGAGCTGCTGGCCGCCGTACCCTCGGTCGTCTACGGGCTGTGGGGGATCTTCTTCCTCGCACCAAAGCTGCAACCGGTGGAGCAATGGTTCGCCAACCGCCTGTCGTTCATCCCGTTCATCGGCGGCGACTCGGTGACGATTCCCAACTACTTCGTAGCCGGGCTGATCCTCGCGATCATGATCCTGCCGATCGTCAGCGCGATCTCAAGGGAGGTGATGGCGACGGTTCCAGCCGATCACAAGGAAGCCGCACTCGGGCTCGGCGCGACGCGCTGGGAGATGATCCGCACCGCCGTGCTGCCCTACTGCCGCGCCGGGATCGTCGGCGGGGCGATGCTCGGGCTGGGGCGCGCGATCGGCGAGACGATCGCCGTGACGATCGTGATCGGCGACGCGCCGGGGCTCGGCAAACACCTGTTCGGCCAAGGCTACAGCCTCGCCGCGGTGATCGCCAACGAGTTCGGCGAGGCCCAGGGCCTGCACCGCTCGGCGCTGTTCGCCGCCGGGCTCGTGCTGTTCGTGCTCACGCTGCTGGTCAACGGCGTGGCGAGGGTCCTCGTCAGCAGAGCCTCGCACCCGAGCAAGACGCCGTCTGCTCCGCAGGCCGCCGTAGGCCCCGGACAGGTCGCCGGAGCGGTGGCCGGAGCATGAGCGCGCCGACCCCGATGAGCGGCCAGTTCGCGCGCTTCGCCGTCAGCCCCGCTAGGCGGCGCAAAGACAAGCTGGCGCGCGCAGCGATCACCGCCTGCACGGTGATCGCGCTGATCCCGCTGGGGCTAGTCGTCTACTACCTGCTGAGCAAGGGGCTGGGTTCTTGGAGCTGGAGCTTCCTCAGCACCGATCCGACGGGCAACACGTTCTTCAAAGCGTCGAGCATCGGCGGGATCAAGAGCGCGATCCTCGGGACTGTCGAGATCGTCGCGCTGGCCTCGGCGATCGCGATCCCGATCGGCATCGGCGTTGCCGTGTGGCTGGTCGAGTACGGCCGCGCCAGCGGGTTCGCCAAGGTCGTTCGCTTCTTCGTCGACGTGCTCACCGGGGTGCCGTCGATCGTCTTCGGGCTGTTCATCTACATCGTGCTGATCGTCGGCACCGGCAGCTCCTACGCCGGCTACAAGGGCTCCTTCGCCCTGGCCCTGCTAATGCTCCCGGTGGTGATCCGCTCGGCCGAGGTGATCCTGCTGCTGATCCCCGATGCCCTGCGCGAGTCGGCGCTGGCGCTCGGCGCGCCACGCTGGCGAGTGATCTTCAGCATCGTCCTGCCGACCGCCCTGCCCGGCATGGTGACGGGCGTTCTGCTGGCGATCGCGCGAGCCGCCGGTGAGACCGCGCCGCTGCTGTTCACGGCCGCCGCAACCGACAAGACCAACCTCAACCTGGGTCAGTTCATGAACTCGCTGCCCGTGCAAATTTACAAAGACGTCACGTCGCCAACCACGGCCGTGGTAAACCGTGCATGGGGCGCAGCGCTGACCCTGGTCGCCATGATTCTGTTGCTCAACCTCATCGCCCGCCTCATATCGCGAAGGAGTCGCCTTGCATGACGCCGGACGGAACTTCCCCTCAGGTAGCTGACATGGAGCCCGAGAGCCGAACCGGGCTCGGGCGAGAGCGGATCGCACCGCAGACGGGCGCGCCCGCCGACGCACACCCGGTCGCGCCCGCCGACGCCGCAGGCACGGTGGAGACCAAGCAGGGGCTGAGCGTCACGCTCGAGCAGTTGAAGGCCTTCTACGGCGACGCCGAACAGGTCAAGGGCATCGACCTCGACTTCCGCGCCAACGAGGTCACCGCGATCATCGGTCCGTCCGGCTGTGGCAAGTCGACGATGGTGCGCTGCATCAACCGCATGCACGAGGAGATCCCCGGCGCGCACGCCGAGGGCCGCGTGCTGCTCGACGACGCCGACGTGTACGACCCGTCGGTCGACGTCGTCGCCGTGCGGCGCGCGATCGGCATGGTCTTTCAGAAGCCCAACCCGTTCCCCACGATGTCGGTGTTCGACAACGTCGCCGCCGGCCTGCGCCTCGGCTCGGGCGGACGAGGCGGTCGGGGCAAGGCCGATCTGCACGCCAAGGTCGAGGGCGCGCTGCGCGCGGCTGGACTGTGGGACGAGATGTCCGACCGGCTGTCAGAGCCCGGCGCCGGGCTCTCCGGGGGCCAGCAGCAGCGACTGTGCATCGCGCGCTCGCTCGCCGTCGAGCCCGAGGTGATCCTGATGGACGAGCCCTGCTCGGCGCTCGACCCGATCGCGACGCTGAAGATCGAGGAGCTGATCGACGAACTGAAGAAGCGCGTGACGATCGTGATCGTCACGCACAACATGCAGCAGGCCGCGCGCGTGGCCGATCGCACGGCGTTCATGCTCAGCGGCGAGCTCGTCGAGGTCGGCCCGACACAGGAGATATTCACCAAACCCAACGATTCGCGAACCGAGGAATATGTCACCGGCAAGTTCGGCTAGCGACGACGACCGGCGCGGCGCGGCGGCCGAGGCGGCCGGAGCGACCGCCAGCAGCGCCGCCGCGAACGAGGGCCCCACCAGCGACGCGCCACATGGACGCGCGCACTTTCAGCAGCAGCTGCAGGCGCTGGAGACCAACGCCCTGGGCGGCCTCGATCTGATCCTCGAGCAGCTCGACCGCGTGCTCGAGGCGCTGTGCCATCAGGACGTCGAGCTTGCGCAGATGGTGATCGCCGACGACGATCGCGTCGACGGGCGCTACCTGGAGGTTCACCAGGGCATCCTCTCGCTGCTGGCCCTGCAGGCGCCCGTCGCCGGCGACCTGCGCCTGGTCGCCGCGCTGCTGCACCTGATCAAGCACATCGAGCGCATGGGCGATCAATGCGTGAACATCGCCAAGATGATCCCGCTGTCGGGCTACGAGCCGCCCGTACGTCCGGAGATGCTCGACGCGCTGGCGAAGATGGGAGCCTATGCTCGCTCGGAGGTCGCCCAGTCCAAAGCGGCCTTCGCGGGGCGCGACGTCGAACTGGCCGAGGATCTCGTGCGCCAGGATCGCGAGATCAACCGTCTCAATCGGGAGATCTTCCGCACGGCGATCGAAATCGGCGACGACGTCGACACGCGCGAGTGGGCGATGCACATGATCCTCGTCGCTCGCGCGCTGGAGCGGATCGGCGACAACGCAGTGGACATCGGCGAGCAGGTCGCCTTCGTGGTCACCGGGCTGTTCCGCGAGTTCTCGGACTCCTCACATCCCGCCGGGGCACGCCCGGACGCGGCGCCCGACGGCACGCCCGAAGACCTCTGAGGACCCGACGCAACGGGGCAGCGGCGACCGCTGGCGAGCGGATGCGGGCAGCCGCCGCGACTTGATGTGCTGGATCGCTCACCGGGAGCGCTCGCTCGGCTTTCGCGCACGCACGATCGCCGAGCTCGCCTGATCGTGAACCCGGTGTGTCTTGCGTATCTCGATCTCGACCAGGCCCGCGTCGGCGAGCGCCTGGGTGAACTCTCGCTCGGTGAGCGCCCCGGCGATGCAGCCCGTGTATGCCTGCATGTCGGCGCGCGTCGCGTCGTCCATGCCCTCGTCGGCGACCACGTCGGAGACCGCGAAGCGCCCACCCGGGCGCAGGACGCGCGCGACCTCGCGCAGCACCTTGCGCTTGTCGTGAGAAAGGTTGATGACGCAGTTTGAGATCACCACGTCGACGCTGTCGTCGGCCAGCGGGATCTCCTCGATGTAGCCCTTGCGGAACTCGACGTTCTCGACACCGGCCTTGCGCGCGTTCTCGCGCGCCAGGGCGAGCATCTCATCGGTCATGTCAAGGCCGTGCGCCTTGCCGGTGGGGCCGACTCGCCTGGCCGACAGCAAGACGTCGATTCCGCCGCCGGAGCCGAGGTCGAGCACCGTCTCGCCCTCGCGCAGCTCGGCGACCGCCGTCGGGTTGCCGCAGCCGAGCGAGGCGAGCGTCGCGGTGTCCGGTAGTTGCTCCCGGTCGCCGAGCTCATACAGCGCGGCGCCGAATACCTCGCTGCCCCCGTCGAACGTCTCGCTCGGGGAGCAGCAGCCGGCGCCCGGATCGGTCGTCGTGACCTGCGTCGCGGCGGCGGCGTAGCGCTCGCGGACCTGCTCGCGGATATCGCCCTCGGTGGTGCTCAGCTCAGCCATGCGGATAGCTCCTTCAGTGCGTCGGGGATCACGTAGTAGTAGGCCCACAGGCCCTTGCGCTCGGAGTCCACGATTCCAGCGTCGCGCAGCTTCTTCAGATGATGGGAGAGCGTGGGCTGGGAGATGTCAAACAGCGGCACCAGCTCGCACACGCAGACCTTGCCCGCGTGCTTTCTCAACACGTCCACGAGCTGCAGGCGGATCGGGTCGCCGAGGGCCTTGGCGACCTCGGCCATGCGCAGCGCATCCTCGCGCTGCACGTCCGGGTAGACGACGGGCTCGCAACAGCGCTCACCGGCCGCTCGCTTCTGCTTGGGGACCAGTTCCATATCGATGGTCATCTATATACATATATCAATAACAATTGCATCTGTCAATGTAATACGAT
>JADGPP010000084.1 GCA_017882375.1 Solirubrobacteraceae bacterium
CCCTCCAAGCCGGCGGTACCGGCTCCGACGACACACACAACGGGCCCAGCCACGTCCGCCTCCTCCGATCAGAGCACAGCTGTCAGCGTAGCCATCCGTTGCACGCAGCCGCGACGGGCGTCCAGGCTCGTCGTCGGCGTCTTGTCAGCCACGAGTGGGATGCTGGGGTGAGATGGATGCTGTCGCGATCGCCATCGCCGCGCTGATCTTCGGCCTCCTCGGCGCGCTGATCGCGGGCTTCGACCGCATATGAAGACGCGCCGAGCGGCCGTCCCATGAGTATCGCTGAAGCGATTGCGCTGGTAGTCGGGGTGGCTCTGTTCGTCTACCTGGTGTATGCGCTGATGCGCGGGGAGCGGCTTTAGGTGACCGCGTCGGGCTGGTTGCAGATCGGGCTGCTGCTCGTTCTCCTGACCGGCATCACGCCGCTGCTCGGCGGCTACATCCATCGCGTCTTCGGCGGCGAGCGGGTGCTGCTCACACACGCTCTTGGGCCGGCGGAGCGGCGCCTGTCGGCGCTCCTGGCCGGACGCGAGCCCGCCGGCCAGGACTGGAAGGGCTACGCGGGCAGCGTGCTGATGTTCAGCGCGGTCTGCTGGCTGGCCCTGTTTCTCATCTTGCGCACGCAGTCGATCCAACCGTTCAACCCTCAGGGCTTCCGCTCCGGTCCGTGGGATCTCAGCTTCAACACCGCCTCGTCGCTGGTCAGCAACACGGGCTGGCAGTTCTATGCGGGCGACACGACGCTGTCGAACTTCGCCCAGATGGCGGGCATTGCCGTCAACGGCTTTCTCTCCGCGGCCGTGGGGGTCGCGACTGGAATCGCGGTCGCGCGCGGCTTTGCCAACCGCTCGGGCAAGGAGCTCGGCAACTTCTGGGTGGACCTGACTCGGGCGCTGCTTTACGTGCTCTTGCCGCTGGCGATCGTCGGCTCGGTGTTTCTGGTCAGCGAGGGGGCGATCCAGACGCTCGCGGGCAACGTTCACCTCTCGACGCTTGCGGGGGGCAGCCAGACGCTCGCGCTCGGACCGGTCGCGTCCCAGAAGGCGATCATGCTGCTGGGATCGGCGGGTGCCGGCTTCTATGCGGTCAACTCGACGATCCCGTTTGAAGATCCAAGCGGCGTGGCCAACTTCGTCCAGGTCCTGATGATCCTGGCGATCCCGGCCGCGCTGACGGCAACCTACGGCCGCATGGTCGGCAACCGCCGCCAGGGCTGGGCGCTATACGCCGTGATGCTCGCTATGTTCCTTGGCGCCGCGGCGGTCGCCTACCCGGCCGAGAGCCGGCCCTCCCCCGCGATGCGGGCCGCCGGCGCCCACGGTCTGAACATGGAGGGCAAGGAGCAACGCCTGCAGGCCTCGGATTCCACGCTCATGGCCGTCGCCGCCACGGCGGTGGGCAACGGGTCGACCAATGCGGCGTTGGACTCGTTCACCGGGCTGGGCGGCTCGATCCCGATGGCGAACATGATGACCGGCGAGGTGATCTTCGGCAGTGTGGGCTCGGGCCTGTTCGGGATGCTGCTGATGGTCCTGCTCGCGGTGTTCGTCGCGGGGCTGATGGTTGGTCGCACGCCCGAGTATCTGGGCAAGCGGATCGAGGCGCGCGAGATCAAGCTGGTCACGATCGGTGCGATCGCGGTGCCGCTGATCGTGCTGTTCATGACCGCGTGGGCGATCAGTACGCGCTACGGGATGCGCTCGATCTTCAACGCCGGCCCCCAGGGGTTCTCGGAAACGCTGTACACGTACACCTCGCAGGCCAACAACAACGGCTCGGCGTTCGCCGGGTACGTCGGTTTCTCCCAGCCGCATGCGCCCGGCAACGTGGGCGCCGCGGGAGTCACGTTCGCCGACCTGGCTGGCGGCGCGGCGATGCTGGTGGGGCGCTTCTTGCCGATGCTGGCAGCGCTCGCGGTGGCGGGTTCGCTGTCGGGCAAGCGAACGATCGCTGCGGGCGAGGGCACGATGCGCACCGATACGGCGGTGTTCGCGGTGTTGCTGCTCGCGACTATCTCGATCGTCGCGCTGCTCACGTTCGTGCCGGCGCTGATGCTCGGACCACTCGTGCAGGCCCTGACCCCGAGGCTCTTCTGATGCTGCGCCAGCTCAGGTCTTCGCTACAGGCGGTGATCGTGCTCACGCTGCTGCTCGGCCTGGCCTACCCGTTGGTGATCACCGGCCTGGCGCAAGTGCTCTGGCCGCACCAGGCCAACGGCAGTCGCGTCGAGCAGGACGGACGGCTCGTTGGCTCGCTTCTCATCGGCCAGGACTTCCGTGACCAGGAGCGTTACTTTCAAAGCCGCCCATCGGCGAGCGTCTATGACGCAGTTGCCACCGCAGCCTCGAACCTCGGACCCAACTCGAGGAGGCTGTCGCTGGAGATACGGCAGCGCCTAGGAGCATTTCTGCGCCGCGAGGGGCCCTACAATCCGGGCCTGACTGACGCCGCGGTGCCGGCGGACGCCGTCACCGCCTCGGGATCCGGGGTAGACCCCGACATCTCAATGGCCAACGCGGCCATCCAGGCGCACCGCGTAGCTGCCGTCCGCGGCCTGCCGCTGGCCGCCGTGATGCGCTTGGTAGCCGAACACACCGACCGCCTGGCCGGCGGTCTGTTCGGCCCGGGCTCGGTCAACGTGCTCGCGCTGAACTTGGCCCTCGACGCCGCGCGCGCGCCATGAACCGGCGGCCGCGCGTCGGGGTGATCAGGGTCGAGATCATCCTGCCGGCCCTCGCGTCGGCCGCCGGCAAGCTACGCCCAACGCGCATGATGCACAACCCGGTGATGTTCACGGTCGAGGTGGGCGCGACGCTCACGACGTTGCTGTGGCTCGCGCAGGTGACCGGCGCGAGCGTGGGCGGCACCAGCGGCGATCCGACCTGGTTCACCGCGTCGATCGCCGGATGGCTGTGGTTGACCGCCTACTTCGGCAACCTGGCCGAGGCGGTCGCCGAGGGGCGTGGCAAGGCTCAGGCCGACGCTCTGAGAGGCATGCGGACGGACACTCCGGCGCGTCTGAGGGACGGGACGACCAAGTCCTCCGCCGAGCTCCTTCCGGGCGACCTCGTCGAGGTCCTGGCGGGCGAGCTGATCCCCGGCGACGGGACGATCGTGGAGGGGATCGCCTCGGTCGACGAGGCGGCAGTGACCGGCGAGTCCGCGCCCGTGGTGAGAGCGGCCGGCGGCGACCGCAGCGCTGTCACCGGCGGCACACGGGTGCTCTCCGACCGGATCGTCGTAGAGATCACCCAGCATCCCGGCGAGAGCTTCCTGGATCGCATGATCGCCCTGGTCGAGGGCGCCCAGCGCCGCAAGACCCCGAACGAGATCGCGCTGGGGATCCTGCTCGCTGGGCTGACGCTGATCTTCCTCTCGGTGGTGATCACGCTGCGGCCGTTCGCCGGCTTTGCCCACACCGCGATCTCGATCGCCACGCTTATCGCGCTGCTCGTCGCGCTGGCGCCCACGACGATCGGCGCCCTGCTGTCGGCGATCGGCATAGCCGGCATGGATCGGCTGGTTGCCCGGAACGTGCTCGCGCTCTCCGGTCGCGCGGTCGAGGCTGCGGGGGACGTGAACCTGTTGATGCTCGACAAGACGGGGACGATCACTCTGGGCAATCGCCAGGCCACGGCCTTCATCCCGATGCCGGGGACCGAGGAGCGCGAGCTCGCCGACGCCGCGCAGTTGGCGTCATTGGCCGACGAGACCCCCGAGGGCCGCTCGATCGTGATCCTCGCCAAGCGCTATGGCCTGCGCGAGCGCGAGCTCGGCGACGCCGGGGCGCACTTCGTGCCGTTCACCGCCGAGACGCGGATGAGCGGGGTCGATCTCGACGGCCACGAGCTGCGCAAGGGCGCCGGAGACGCGATCGTCGATCATGTCCAGCGCCGATCGGGGCGGGTGCCGGCAGAGCTCGACAGGGAGCTCGGACGGATCGCCGGTGACGGCGGAACGCCGCTCGCCGTCTGCCGCGACGAGGTCGTGCTCGGCGTGATCGACCTGCGCGACATCCTCAAGGAGGGCATTCATCGCCGCTTCGAGGAGCTGCGCCGAATGGGCGTCAAGACGGTGATGATCACCGGCGACAACCCGCGCACCGCCGCCGCGATCGCGCACGAGGCCGGCGTCGACGACTTCCTGGCGGAGGCGACGCCCGAGCGCAAGCTGGCACTGATCCGCCAGCGTCAAAGCGAGGGTCGGATCGTCGCGATGACCGGCGACGGGACCAACGATGCGCCCGCGCTCGCCCAGGCCGACGTGGGCGTGGCGATGAACAGCGGCACCCAGGCCGCGCGCGAGGCGGGCAACATGGTCGACCTCGACTCCGACCCGACGAAGCTGATCGAGATCGTCGAGGTGGGCAAGCAGCTACTGATCACGCGCGGCGCGCTGACGACGTTTTCGATTGCCAACGACGTCGCCAAGTACTTCGCGATCCTGCCGGCCGTGTTCGTGGCGACCTACGCCTCGGTTGGAGCCGGCAACGGCCCGCTCGGGCGGCTGAACGTCATGAGTCTGGGCTCTCCGCGATCGGCGATCCTGTCGGCGATCGTCTACAACGCGCTGATCATCCCGACGCTCGTGCCGCTCGCGTTGCGCGGCGTGCGCTATCGCCCGCTCGGCGCCAGCGCGCTGCTCTACCGCAACCTTGCGATCTACGGCCTCGGCGGCCTGATCGCGCCGTTCGTCGGCATCAAGCTGATCGACCTGCTCCTGCACGGGGTTCTGGGAGCCTGATCGGGCGATGGCCCGCGGCCAACACAAGGTCTTCCTGGGCATGGCGGTTGGCGTGGGCAAGACCTGTCGCATGCTCCAGGAGGGCCAATCTGTCGCCGCCGAAGGCACCGATGTGGCGATCGGCCTGCTCGAGACTCACGGGCGGGCCGCGACAGCCGCTTTCGCCGAGGGGCTCGAGCTGATCCCCCGTCGGCGCGTTCCCTTCCAGGGCGCGGTCATCGAGGAGATGGACCTGCCGGCGATCCTGCGCCGTCGCCCGCAGGTGTGCCTGATCGACGAGCTTGCGCACGCCAACCCGCCCGGCCTGGAGCACCATCAGCGCTACGAAGACGTCGAGGACGCCCTGGCGGCCGGGATCACGGTCTTCTCCACCGTCAACGTGCAGCATCTACAGAGCGTCAGCGAACGGATCGCCGAGAAGACGGGTATCGCAATCGAGGAAACGATGCCCGACCGGGTGATCGACGGGGCCGACGAGGTCGTGGTCGTCGATCTCGCGCCCGAGGCCCTGCGGGCGCGCATCGGCGAGGGCAAGGTGTTCCCAGCGCGAAGCGTCCCGATCGCTCTGGAAGGGTTCTTCGCTAAGGAGAACCTCGATGTGCTGCGCGAGATGGCACTGCTGCAGGTCGTCGAGGAGGTCGAGGCGCACCGGCTCGCCGCCGAGCTGCTCCACGACGAGGATCGACTGATCTCCAACGTGGCACCCGAGCGCGCGCACCGGCTTCTCGGTCTCGTCAGACCCGATCCGAGCGCCAACCGCATAATCCGGCGCGCCTGGGTGCTCGCCGAGCGCCTGGGCGCAGAGCTGGACCTGCTGTGGGTCGTCTCACCACGACAGGCCGACGACCGCGAAACCGACCGTCACGTGGACGAGCTCAGACGCCTTGCCGCAGTCTTCGGCGCCGAGCTGCTCATCGAGGCCGACAGCAGCATCGCCGGTGCCGTGACGCGAGCGGCCGTCAGCCGAGGGGCCACGCACATCGTGATGGGCACACCTCACCCCCGCCAGAGATTCGGCCGACCAGGGAGGTCGCTGGTGGATGAGATCGTCACCGCCCACCCGGGCTTGGACATAGTGTTGGTGGGAGACCTGCAGCCGAGCAAAGTGGGGGCGAAGCCAGCAGGTTGACTCAGTCGCCCGGGCCATCGGCCTTCTCATGGGTGGCTGCCTCGGTGCGGGCCGCGTGCGCCATGAAGCTGTGCGCTTCCAGTCCTCTCGAGGCGGCGGCCCGATCGCGGCGGCGTCCTGCTGGTGGCAGGATTCTCCTGGAGCATTGGAGTGGAGCGCAACGATCGGTCTCGAGGGCGACATATAGCCCTCGGGTAGAAGCACCGATCGTTTACGATCCCTCACGGTGAGCCGGGAAGCCTGGTCGGCACTCGCTTTGAGCTGCCCGCCACCATGTGCCGACCTTCCAGACTCCCGTCCCCAGACGCACCTCGCCACGATGAGCCTTAAGACGCCTCTGCCCTCGGCCTGGCGCCGCGAGGCGTTGCGCACGAATCTGTGGCTCGTCCCGACCATCGAGATCGCCCTAGCGGTCGCGCTGTTCGCCGGCACCTATGCGCTTGACCGGGCCGCCTACAACGGCTCGTGGCAGCTGCCCTCGTTCTTCGTCAGCGGCACCGCCGATGCCGCTCGGCAGGTCCTGACCGCGACTGCGGCCGCTGTAATCACGGTCGTCACGCTCGTCTTCTCGATCACGATCGTGACGCTGACTCTCGCCTCCACTCAGTTCGGCCCGCGCATGCTGCGCAACTTCATCCGCGACCGGATCACCCAGTTGACGTTGGGAAGCTTCGTCGCGACGTTCATCTTCTCGATCCTGGCGCTCGTCTCGATCGGCCCAGGCAGTCGCGGGGAATTCGTGCCTCACGTCTCGATCACGGTGACGATGGCGCTTGTCGTCCTGGACGTGATCCTGCTGGTTGTCTTCATCGATCACATCGCCAAGTCGATTCAATTGCCACAGGTCATCGCGAGCATCGCCGGCGACCTCTCCGGAGCGATCGAAACCGAGTCCGCCCTCGCGGTGAGCGTTGTGCCCAAGGCGGGACCGTCCTTGACGGAGATGCTCGCGCGACTGGACGAGGACAGCGGCGTTGTGTGCGCGCCGAGCAGCGGCTACCTGCAGTACGTGAGCATGAGCACGCTGATCGAGATCTCTCGCAGCAGCAAGGCCGTGATTCGCCTGCTGCACCGTCCCGGTCACTTCGTCGTGGAGGGAGAGCCGCTGGCCGACGTCTGGCCGGCTGCGGCTGCGCCCGGCGTGGCCCGTGCGCTCGGCGGTGCGCACGCGACGGGGCCGCACAGGACGCTCACGCAAGACCTGTCATTTGCGGTCGATCAGCTGGTGGAGATCGCGATCAGGGCGCTGTCGCCGGCGGTCAACGACACCTTCACGGCACTCGCGTGCATCGACTGGCTCGGCGACTCGCTGTGCAAGATCGCGGCTGAGTGGCGGCCCACCGAGGTGCATCGCGACGCCGCCGGGCACGTGCGCGTGATCGCCGTCACGGTCGGCTTTCGCCGCCTGCTCGAGCGAGCGCACGACAAGATCCGCCAGGCCAGCCGGGGGATGCCTGCGGTAATGATCCGCCAGCTCGACGGGCTCGCCAAGCTGATGGCATACACGACCTCTGCCGAGCAGCACCAGCTCGTGCTGGAGCAAGCGGCGATGATCCTGCGGGCAAGCGAGGAATCCGTGGCCGAGGAGGCGGATCGCGCCGACGTTCGCCGTCGCTATGAAGTGGTGGGCTCGGCCGGCTCATCGAGGACGAACGGGGGGTTTCCAGGACAGACGCAAGGGTAGGCCAAGCACCAGGCGTCCTGACCCAAGAGGCCTAACCGAAGCGCCGCCGCTGGTCCTTTGGGGGTCGCTCGGCGTGAGTAGGGGGAGCTGGCTAGCTGTCGTAGCCAGGTCAAGCACACAGCGTCGCGACGACAGCGCTCCACCAGTCGGGAGGCGGCGCTCCCGCGGACAGGGCTCTGAGCGCTTCCCGCAGATCCGCGCCACGCCCCTCGTTGCCGCGTCCAACCTCCGAGACGAGCCAGTCGGTAGGTGCAAGCCGGTAGACGTGCAAGGAGTGTCCGCCCGGAGGGGCATTGGCGATCCACTCTCCAGGAGCCCGCACATCGACGGCCACGCGCGGGTCGGCAAGATGGAGGTCAGTCTGGGAGCCCATGTCAGTTTGCCGCTGCGTGCGCCGCGCCCTCTCCGCGGTGCAACGCGCCTCAACATATCAACCATACGCAGGCGCGAGACGCCGGGCTGTACCGGGCCAAAGCGCTCCTCTTGGCGTCGCTAGTGGACCGTCACAAAATCGTTATGCCCGGTGGCCTGTTCGTCACGCGGACGTAATGAAGGCGGTGGAACACTTGAGTCGTTCTCATCCCAACTTGACTCGAAGAGGTGCTCCACATGAGGGCGATACGAACCGGCCACGCCTTTCCAGCGGTGAGGAACATCGCCTACGAGACCGTGGTTCCTGTGGACGGCGTCCGATCGGCCTCCGCGGGCGCTCCCCTTGCCCTTCGTCTGAATGTCTACCTGACCCGCGGGCGCCTCGACCGCCAGCTTGCCGCCGGGCATGCGCACGACGGGGCCGATGAGCTGACGCTGCGCGCCAAGCACCTCACCAACCCCCGCACTCAGCGAGACATCGCCCGTAACCTGCGCGGAATCGTCCGCTATGTCGATCGTCAGGAGTCCCGTAAGGGCATCTCCTGTGTGGTCATCAGTCCACGCGCCGTGAGAGGTGGCCGGACGGCGATCTGCGAACTCGCAGAGCAGCTCGAACGGGCGGCTCCGGTTAACCCAAGGGGCATCGTCCTTGCCCAAGCGCTCCTCACCGACGGCAACAGCCCTCTGTTCAATCCGTACTCCGAGCGGACCGTCGCCGAGGCCACGCGCGAAATCCAAGACGCGCTTCTGGAAGAGCCGACGATCGGCTATCACGCGGCCGAGGCGTAGGCTCCACGCTCGCTATCGCGCTGTCGCCGGAGAGACCGAGGCGGAGAATGCGCTTCAGTCACATGTCCCTTAGCCCTGCGGGACGCTCCCTTCGCCTGCACGAACTTGACGGGCAACTCGCTGAACGGGCTGATAGTTCCGCCGAGTAATAGCGGATTTGCGGTGCCCGTCAGAGCCCGCCATGCTGCCGCCAAACAGAGAGCCTCTGCAGCACTTCATACCGTCCCGACTTCACTGAGCCCGTGCCAACGGACGCAGAAGGCAGAGCCCCTCCTCGCGCATGACTCTCTCGGCCTGCGTCGTAACGAAATCGTTATGCGTAACGCCTTGATTGTCACGCGGGCGTCACACGCGGGCGGCAATAGTGCTCCGCATGGACGTCGTCGCAATCGTGATCGGGATCGCCGCGTTCGCGATCCTCCTGTTTTTGATCGAGGGGATTGATCGAGTATGAGCCCCTCGCCGATCCTCGGCTTCTTCGTCGCGCACATGAGCGGTGCCGACTTCTTCGGCTTGGTCGTCTCGGTGCTGGTGATCGCCTACCTCTTCTACGCCCTGATCCGCGGGGAGAAGCTCTGAGATGACGTTCAGCGGTTGGCTGACGATCGTCCTGTTCGTAGTGATTCTCAGCGCCCTGGCGATGCCGCTGGGGAGCTACATGGCGAAGGTGTATGGCGGCGAGCGGGTGTTCCTGACGCCGATCTTCGCCTGGCCCGAGCGCTTCCTCTACAAAGTCCTGCGCGTCGACCCCAAGCGCGAGCAGGACTGGAAGTCATATGCAAAAAGCCTGATCATCTTCTCGCTCGCCGGTTGGCTGCTGCTCTACGTGATCCTGCGCACGCAGGACGCCTTCTTCGTTCCCCATGCGGCGAACCCGCTCGCCTACCACTCGGCTCCGTGGAATGTGACGTTCAACACCGTGTCCTCGTTCGTGACGAACACCAACTGGCAGTACTACAGCGGCGACACGACGATGAGCTATCTCAGCCAGATGCTCGGGCTGACCGTCCAGAACTTCCTCTCGGCGGGTGTCGGAATCGTCGTCGCAGTTGCGCTGATCCGTGGCATCGTCGGACGCAGCGGCAAGAGCCTCGGCAACTTCTGGCAGGACCTCGTGCGCACGGTTCTGTACGTGCTCGGGCCGATCTCCGTCCTAGGCGCGCTCCTGCTCGTCTCCCAGGGAGCCATCCAGAACTTCTCGACTTACCTCACCGCCCACACGCTCACCGGCGTGACGCAGTCGATCGCGATGGGACCGGTCGCCTCGCAGGAGGTGATCAAGCTGCTTGGGACAAACGGCGGCGGCTTCTTCAACGTCAACTCCGCCCACCCGTTCGAGAACCCGACTGCGTTCACCAACCTCGTGGAGATGATGCTCGTGCTGATCATCCCGGCAGCGCTCGTCTTTACCTACGGACGGATGACGGGCAATCGCCGCCAGGGCTACGCGATCTACGCAACGATGATGGTGATGTTCCTCGGCGCGGTGGTCGTCGCCTACATCGCCGAGGCGCACGGGTCGCCCGCCCAACACGCAGCCGGGCTACACACGCACGTGATCTCCGGCTCCGGCGGCGGCAACATGGAAGGCAAGGAGCAGCGCTTCGGCGTCGCCGGCTCGGCCCTGTTCGACGTCGTCACGACCGTCACGTCCTGCGGCGCGGTCAACAGCGCGCTCGAGTCCTTTACGGGCATCGGCGGAGCTGTGCCCTTCGCCAACCTGTCCGCGAGCGAGACGATCTTCGGCGGAGTCGGCACGGGCCTGTACTCGATCCTGCTCTACGTCCTCTTGGCGGTGTTCATCGGCGGCCTGATGGTCGGACGCACGCCGGAGTGGCTCGGCAAGAAGCTCGAGGCAAAGGAGATCAAGCTCGCCGGACTGGGCATCCTGATCACGCCGCTGGCGGCACTGTTCGCGACCGCCCTGGCCACCGCGAGTCACGCCGGTCGCGCCTCGATCTCCGAACTGGGCAAGGGGCCGCAGGGCTTCTCAGAGACCCTCTACGCCTACCTCTCTCAGTCGAACAACAACGGCTCGGCCTTCGCCGGCTACACGGGCTTCATCCAGCCGAATGCCGGCAACGTCGGCTCCCACGGTGTCACCTTCGCCGACGTTCTCGGCGGCCTGGTCATGCTGTTCGCCCGCTTCGGGCCGATGCTCTTCGCGCTGGCGGTGGCCGGGGCGCTTGTCGGCAAGCGCGTCACCCCTGCCGGCCTCGGCACGATGCGCACTGACAACACGACGTTCGTCGTGTTGCTGATCGGCGTGGTCATTCTCGTCGGCGCGCTGACCTTCTTCCCCGCCCTGCTGCTCGGCCCGGTCGTGCAGGGCCTGACCGGACACCTCTACTGACATGCGCCGCGACATCGTCACCTCAGTCATCGGCATCGTCGTCCTGACGGTCCTGCTCGGCCTCGTCTACCCGCTGGTGATCACCGGCGTCAGCCAGGTCGCCTTCCCGGGCAACGCCAACGGCCAGAAGGTCTACGTCAACGGCAAGCTCGTCGGCTCGAAGATCATCGGCCAGAGTTTCAAGACGGTGGTGCTCGAAAAGAACGGCAAGCCGAAGGAAGAAGAAAAAGAAGTCGTCACCGAAGCTGACCCCAAGTACTTCCAGTCGCGCCCGTCGGCCACCGAAGGCGGCGCGTACAACGCGGCGGCGAGCACCTTCTCCAACCGCGGCCCCAACGACAAGGCGACCGAGGAAGCCGACGCCGAAAACATCAAGGAATACCTCGAACTGAACAAGCCCTACGACCCCGGCCTGGCGACCGCCAAGATCCCCGTGGACGCGGTGAGCACCTCCGGCTCGAACCTCGACCCGGAAATCTCACCGGCAAACGCCCGCATCCAGGCGCACCGCATCGCGGCCAAGCGTCAGCTGTCGGTGAGCGTCGTCGACGGCCTGGTCTCCAAGTACACCGACGCTCGCGGCCTTGGCTTCTCGGGCGAACCGGGCGTGAACGTCCTGGAGCTCAACCTGGCGCTTGACCGCCTGACCGGAGGAACAGCCTGATGTCGGCACAGATACCCGCCAGCCACGAGCGCCAAGCGATCTCGCTGTTTCAGCCTGAGATCGTCAAACGCGCGCTGATCGACAGCTTCAAGAAGCTCGACCCGCGCGTGCAGATCCGCAACCCGGTGATGTTCGTCGTGGAGATCGGCTCGGTCATCACGACCGTTACGTGGCTGATCCAGGCGTTCGGCGGCAAGCCGCTCGGCGGCGGCAACGAGCCAGCGTGGTACACGTTCACGATCGCCGTCTGGCTGTGGCTGACGGTCGTCTTCGCGAACATGGCCGAGGCGTTTGCCGAGGGCCGCGGACGGGCACAGGCGGACACGCTGCGCTCCATGCGCAAGGAGACGGTCGCGACGATGCGCGACGGCACGACGAAGGCCGCCGCCGAGCTGACGCGCGGCGACGTCGTGGTCGTGCCGGCCGGCGAGCTGATTCCGGGAGACGGCACCGTGATCGAGGGAATCGCCACGGTGGACGAGTCGGCGATCACCGGCGAGTCCGCACCGGTGATCCGCGAGTCCGGCGGAGACCGCAGCGCGGTCACAGGTGGCACGCGCGTGACGTCGGATGAGATCGTCGTCGAAATCACACAGGAGCCCGGACAGTCGTTCCTTGATCGGATGATCGCCCTCGTCGAGGGCGCCGCGCGCCGCAAGACGCCCAACGAGATCGCCCTGAACATCCTGCTCGCGGCGCTCACGCTGATCTTCATGATCGTCGTGGCGACGCTGCGCCCGTTCGGCCTTTTCGCCGGCACCTCGATCTCCGAGACGACGTTGATCGCGCTGCTCGTCGCGCTGATCCCGACAACGATCGGCGCATTGCTGTCGGCCATCGGAATTGCCGGCATGGACCGCCTCGTGCGGCGCAACGTGCTCGCGCTGTCCGGCCGCGCCGTGGAGGCTTCGGGCGACGTCGACGTGCTGCTGCTCGACAAGACCGGGACGATCACGATCGGCAACAGGTTGGCCTCGGAATTCGTACCGATGCCGGGCGTGTCCGAGGCGGAGCTGGCCGAGGCGGCGCAGCTGTCCTCGCTCGCCGACGAGACGCCGGAGGGCCGCTCGGTCGTCGTGCTGGCCAAGCATTACGGCATCCGCGAGCACGACATGGCCCAGATGAATGCCGAGTTCGTGCCTTTCACCGCGCAGACACGCATGAGCGGCGTCGACTACGCCGGCCAGCAGCTGCGCAAGGGCGCCGGCGACGCGATCATCGAGCTGGTGCAGCGTGAAGGCGGCTCCCCGCCGCCGGAGCTTCAGGTCCAGCTCGATCGCATCGGCAACGAGGGAGGCACGCCGCTGGCGGTCTCGCGCGACAGCCAGGTTCTCGGCGTCGTGTATCTGAAGGACACCGTCAAGGAGGGCATGAAGGTGCGCTTCGACCAGCTACGCGCGATGGGTATCCGCACCGTGATGGTGACCGGCGACAACCGCCTGACGGCCGGCAAGATCGCCGAGGAGTCCGGCGTCGACGACTTCCTCGCCGAAGCGACGCCCGAGCGAAAGCTCGCGCTGATCCGCGAGCAGCAGTCCGAGGGCCGCCTCGTGGCGATGACCGGAGACGGGACCAACGACGCGCCCGCGCT
>JADGPP010000145.1 GCA_017882375.1 Solirubrobacteraceae bacterium
CGACGGCCAAGACTATGAGAGCGACGTACCAGCGCCCGGTCAGCTTAGGGATGCGCAACGGGCTGACCATGAGCACGGCCAGCGCCACCCCGTAGGCGCTGAGGGCGACCCGGAAGGCGGCGGGGCCGAGCGGCCCATCGAGGAGCATCAAGGCTACGAAGGTGATGATGGCCAGATCGGTTGGCAAGCCGGTGTACATACCCGAAGCTGCTTCGAGACCGTGGACGTTGAAGTAACTGAGTCGCATTGCCGTGGCGGCAGCGAGCAGTACCGCCACCAGTACGTACGCAACCCGGAAGTGGCCATAGGACAAGATCACAACGCCGAGGGCAGCCCCGGCAGACACCATGTCGGCCAGCGAGTCGAGGTTGGCCCCGAATGCACCCTGCTCGCCGGTGCGCCCCGGCGTCCGCTTGGCCACAGGGCCGTCGACCACGTCGAAGAGGAAGGCGCACACGAGGCTGATGGCGGCCCCCGCGTGCGCGCCCCGCACGGACATCGTGATCGCCAGGATGCTGGCTGCGAGCCCGGTGAGGGTGAGCAGATTGGCGGCGTCGGCGAGGTGGGACAGGATGGTCGGAGGCGGCGCAGCGGCGTCCCCTCGCGCATCGGCGACCGGTGATTCGCTCACGGCCGGTCCAGCCCGAGCTGGGACAGGGCGTCCATGAGCCGCCGGTTCTCGGCCGCCGTGCGCGACGCGATGCGAAGGTAGCGATCAGCCTCGGGCATTGTCTTTGAGGCGCAGTCCTTGATCAGGATGCCGTGTTCGACGTACAGCCTTCGAGCCAGCTCCGGTCCCGTTAGACCAGGTGCGGTGATCTTACAGAACACGAAGTTGGCGTCGGGCCGCAAGGGAGCCAAGCCCGGCAACTCGCGCAGTGCCCGGTAGAGCTCTTGGCTGGTGTCGCGTACCATCTCGCAACTGGCTGCGAACTCGCTCCGGTAGCGGCTCACCTGGCGGAGGAAGGCCTCCGCCATGCCGTTCAGGTTCCAGATCGGTAGATCAGCGCGAACGGTAGCTGCGAAGCGGCGGTCGGCGGTGAGGAGGTAGCCGATGCGCAGGCCGGCGATGCCGAACACCTTGCTCATGCTCTTGATGACGACCAGGTTGGGGTGGTTGTCAACGTCGCCCTCGACGCTGGCCGTCCGCCCGGCGCGGGAGAACTCGATGAATGACTCGTCCACGATCAGCCGGCACCCGTGTTCCGCTAGGCGGCGCGCCACTTGCAGGACTGCCTGACGGTCGATGGAGAGGGCCGTCGGGTTGTTGGGGGTGACGAGGACGGCCACGTTGGAGCCCGCCCGCCGAGCAGACTCGGCGAAGGCGTCCAGGTCGAGCTCGAAAGTCACGGGATCGAGTGCCACGCGGTCGATCTGCTCGGGCCGCAACACGTTCTCGTACTCGTTGAAGGAGGGGACGGGGATCGTCATCTTCTCGATGAGGTGCTGGCCCAGTACTTTGATCAGCTCAGCGGCCCCGTTGCCCACGACGATGCTCGCCGGGTCGGCTGCCGTCCATTGGGCGACGAGCCGGTCGAGCTCCAACTGACCGACCGGGTAGTTGGCGACGATGTCAGGTACCTCATCGCGCAGGTCGTCGAGCATGGCGGGGGGAGGGAAGTGCAGGTTGTACAGGTAGGAGTGGTCAACGACGCCGTAACGCCAGTACGAGCCATGCAGTGACTGGATGCGTTTGTACTGGCGTTCGCGGCTCAGGAACATGAACTCGGCGATCTCGAGGTCGCGGTAATCGTCGAGCTCGTACCACCGGCTGCTCGACACGTCGACCGCGACGAGGTCCGGTAACGAGCCGTCGGCCACGAGGGCGCGGAACACCGTCTCGTAGTAGGCCTGCACGTTGCCGCTATCCACTTGGCGGCACAGTTCGGGCAAGATCTTGGTGCGCAGCGCCTCGGCCCGCAGCAGATAGATGTTGACAGTCTTGTGGGCCTCAGCGCCGTTCGGGTGCCCGTCCAGTTCGGCGCCCAGGATGAAGGCGGTGACGAAGCCGTTGTCGTCGTGGCGCACGACGGTGCCCGAGAAGTTGGCGTTGTTGGGGGCCACGGCCATACTGCTGCCGACCTGCTCGCACAAGCGCATCACGACATCGCTGTCGAAGAGGATGTCGCCCTCGAGCAGGAGGATGTCCTCGTCGCAGTATCGGCGGGCGTCCCACAGCGAGCGAATGTTGTTGGTCGTGCCGAACGACGGGGCATCGACGTACACGATGTCGATCCCGGCGAAGTTGTGCCCTACCCTCCGGCGGACCTGGGCCGCTTCGTGGCCGACCACGATAATGGCTTCGGCCACCCCCGCGGAGGCCAGTGCCTGCAGCGAGCGGAACAAGATCGGAACCCCGTTCACTTCGACGAGACACTTGGGCACGTCGATGGTGAGGGGGTGCATGCGCTGGCCAAGGCCGGCGGCGAGGATGAGCGCGCGCCGTACGGGCAGCGGCCCCTGCGTGCCAACTCTTACCGTCTGCGTCACAGCAAGCCTCCAGGCCTTTCGATGGCTACGTTGTCGTCCAATGTCCCGCCAGGTAACGGACCCTTGAGGAGCGGGTGCGGACGGTCAGCTCCCAGTCGAAACGCGAGAAGGCCTCTATCGACGACCCAGGGCGACGTTAGCATTTCTTGTGAACTTCACCCTGTGTTCTCGTGCCGAGGCGCTGCGACGCGAGGTCATCAGCGCTAGGTTGGCCTGGGTGTCTGGCTATCGAGGTGATGAGCACCGCCTGGACTACGAGGTGGTGCGCGCCTACTGGGAGGACGCGGCCCATGCGGCCGAATCGGCTTCCTACATGGCCCATGAGCAGGGCCTGCCCCCCGGTTGCGTCGAGCATCGCTTCGCGCTCGAGCGGGCGGTGGTCGACCGGTGGTTCGCCGGATTGGGACCCACGGCCTCGGTCCTCGACGTCGGGTGCGGTGCCGGGGCGTGGACAGAGTTGTTCGCGCAGCGCCACGGGCGAGTCGTCGGCGTGGACGCAAGCGTCGGCATGCTGGCCGCAGCCGGGCGGCGCCTGGCAGGGCAGGGCAACGTCGAACTGGTGCGAGGCGATGCCCTGACCGTGGCCCTCGACGGCGAGTTCCAGGGCGTCCTGCTCGGAGGGCTGCTGATGTACCTTGATCGAGCCGACGCTGTGGCTCTGCTCGCCCGCCTCGGCCAGCTGGCGCCGAGGGGCCGAATCATCCTGCGCGAATCGGGAATTCGCGCGGGGGTAGAGGTACAGACAGGCACATACCAGGTGGCGTACCGGTCACTGCAGGAGTACGAAGCCTTGGCTGCCGAGGCCGACCTGCGCGTCGTTGCCGTCGAGCGCAACCGGGGCTACGCGCACATGGAGATCGCCGTCGCGCTGGTTAACTTGGCTCGACGCTGGCCGCCACTCGCCCGGCGTGATGCGGCCGCAGTTGGCGGCCCACTGTGGCGCCTCCTGCGGGCCACAGCGCCCGTCACCCTCGAGCTGGTCCCCCGAGCCATCGAGGCCTTCCGCCTCGACTGGCCCCATCTGACCAACCACTTCCTTCTCCTCGAGGTGGACCGTGACTGAGCTGCGGCTCCCGGGTCCGCCAAATCGCGGTCGCCAACATCGGCCGGGACGAGCCCACCCTGCTGATCACCAACGACCACGCCACCCCGGCCCAAGGCGCTGTTCACCCGCTACGCCGAACGGATGCTGGTCGAGAATGAGCTGGACGCCTACATCGGCGGCTTCCACCTCGACGCGCTGTCCTCCGGGCTGGCCGCTCAACGTCGACGTGGACACCACCCTCACCGTGCTCGCCGGCCGCAGCCTGAGTCGGATTCCGCGCTGGGCCGCGCCAGCCTCAGCCCTGAGGCAGCTCGTGCGTTCCAGGATTGGTTACGGGCCCGCTTCATCGCTGTCCGCACAAGCATCTTCATGATGCCGCAGAAGGTTCCCCCTCATGGTCAAGGGATCTTGTGCAGCATCGGACCACCGTGCGAGTTCATCCAGAATCTCGGCCATCTCATCGAAGTTTAACCAGCTATCTATGCTGTGCAGCCCATCATTCGCGAGCCAGATTCCCATGGTCCCGTCCTCGGGTGTCCATTCAGGCGGCCCGTTGACCTGCGGCGTGTCGGCTTGATCTGATGCGCACAAGGCTGATCATGGCGCCTTGTGTCCGATCTTCCGCCCACGCCGGACCTGGCCGCGTTTGGTGGAGGAGCTACGGGCGCAGGTGGGCGGGCTGCGTTCGGCCAACGCGCGGTTGCGTGAGGTTGTGACCAGCAAGGACGAGCTGTCGGCCAGCAAGGACACGCTGACCGAGGCGCAGCGCAAGCAGCTGGGCAACTACGCCGACACGGTCCGGCTGCACGCCGACCGGGCGCAGGTCCAAGACCAGAGGGCGCCCTCGGCGAGGAGTTCCTCGGCGCGGCGAGCCGGCGCGCGGCCGCCCGCATCGAGTGCGGCGTAGCCGGCTGCCACCCCATCGCCCATCAGCAGCAGTCCGAGGTGGAGCCATAGCCGCGGGTCGTCGGGCTCTCGGTCGCACGCGTCTCTTATTCGACGAGCTCACTCGGTTGCCGGAGTGCTACCCGACCCGCCGCGAGCGCTAGATCCTCGTGGATCGCGCCGACGACATCGCCCGCCGGAGTGCGGCC
>JADGPP010000085.1 GCA_017882375.1 Solirubrobacteraceae bacterium
CTGTGACGCAGATCGGCTTCGTCGGGCTGGGCAAGATGGGCGGCAACATGGTGCATCGCATCCGTCGCGACTCCGAGCACGAGGTCGTCGCGTTCGACTTCGATGCAAAGGCGGTCAAGCAGGCGGTCAAGAACGGCGCGGCGGGCGCCGGCTCGCTGAAGGAGCTCGTCAAGCAGCTCGACGCGCCGCGGATGGTCTGGATCATGGTGCCCGCCGGCGATCCGACGCAGGAGACAGTCGACGAGCTCGCCAAGCTGCTCGACCGCGGCGACACGATCGTCGACGGCGGGAACTCGCGCTGGACCGACGACAAGCGCCGCGCCAAAGCGCTGAGAAGCCAGGGCATCGAGTACGTCGACGTCGGCGTGTCGGGAGGCGTGTGGGGCCTGGAAGTCGGCTACTGCATGATGGTCGGCGGGCCGCCGAAAGCCGTAAAGCGCCTCGCGCCGATCCTCGACGTGCTCGCGCCGCAGACCAACGAGCAGAGCGTCGAGGCGATCGGGCCGCGCGGGTGGCTGCACTTCGGCCCGTCGGGGGCCGGGCACTACGTGAAGATGGTCCACAACGGCGTCGAGTACGGGCTGATGCAGGCCTACGCCGAGGGCTTTGACGTGTTCGACAAGTGCGAGTACGAGCTCGACAACGCAAAGATCGCCCACCTGTGGGGCCAGGGGTCGGTTGTGCGCTCGTGGCTGTGCGAACTGGCCGCGCGAGCCTTCGAAGCCGACGGCAACGGGCTGGAGGCGATCGAGGGCTACACCGAGGACTCCGGCGAGGGACGCTGGACGATCGCCGACGCGACCGCGCACGATGTGCCGACGCCGGTCATCACCGCCTCGCTGTACGCGCGGCTGGGCTCGCGCGGCAACGGCGATTTCGCAGATCGCGTGCTCGCTGCCCTGCGCAACCAGTTCGGGGGCCACGCGGTCAAGAGCGCCCCCGGGGGCGGGGTCAAGCCGGCGGCGGCCAGGAAATCTCCGCCGGCGAAGGCCGGACGGCGACCCGGGAGCCGCTGAGAGTTGGCAGCGCAGCCCGGTCAGCCGACCGCCGAGCCCGCACCCGAGAACCCGCTGACGGCCGGCTTGGAGCGCCTGCCGGTCGCGCCGACGACGCTCGTCATCTTCGGCGCGACGGGCGACCTGGCCAGGCGCAAACTGCTGCCCGCGCTATACAACCTCGCGCACGAGGGCGCCCTGCCCGAGCGCTTTCACCTGGTCGGCGTCTCGCGCAAGGAAAAGGCGCGCGAGCGCTACCGCGCCGAGTGCGAAGAAGCGATCCGCACGTATTCCCGGCGCACACCCGACGAGGACGTGCTGAAAAAGCTGTTGCAACACGTCCGCTACGTCCCCGGCGTGTTCGACGACGACTCGGTCTACAGCGAGCTCGGCAAGGTGCTCGACGGCTTCGAGGAGCGCGCCGGCGAACCGCTGAACCGAGCCTTCTATCTGTCGACGGCGCCGGAGTTCTTCCCGGTGATCGTCGAGCAACTCGGCCGCTCCAAGCTGCAGCACCATGAGAACGCCGAGGTGCGCGTGATCATCGAGAAGCCGTTTGGCACGACGCTGGAAGAGGCGCGCGAGCTCAACCGCGACGTACTCGCGATCTTCGACGAGACGCAGGTCTTTCGCATCGACCACTACCTGGGCAAGGAGACCGTCCAGAACATGCTGGCGTTTCGCTTCGCCAACGGCATGTTCGAGCCGCTGTGGAACCGCAACTACATCGACAGCGTGCAGATTACGGCGTCCGAGGACCTCGGGGTCGGGACGCGCGCGGGCTACTACGACCACGCCGGGGCGTTGCGCGACCTGATCCAGAACCACATGCTCCAACTGCTCTGCCACGTGGCGATGGAGCCTCCCGGCAGCTTCACCGCCGAAGAGGTCCGCAACGAGAAGGTCAAGGTGCTCAACGCGATACCCGAGCCAACGCCGGCGGACATCGCGGAGATGTCTGTGCGCGCGCAGTACGCAGCCGGGCACGTGGGCGGCGAGGACGTCCGCGGATACCTGCAAGAGGACGGAGTGCCGAACACGTCGACGACCGAGACGTTCGCAGCGATACGCCTGAAGGTCGACAACTGGCGCTGGGCCGGGGTGCCGTTCTACATCCGCACGGGTAAGCGACTGGCGCGCAAGGTGACGGAGATCGCCGTGACGCTCAAGCCGGTGCCGCACCTGGCCTTCAGCCAGGACGGCTCGCTGGGGGTGCAGCCCAACCAGCTCGTACTGACGCTGCAGCCCAACGAGGGCGTCTCGCTGCGGCTGGGGGCGAAGATCCCCGGTACGCGCATGATCATCCGCCCGGTGAACATGGAGTTCCTCTACGGCACCGCCTTCCTGTCGCAGTCTCCGGAGGCCTATGAGCGTCTGATCACCGACGCGATGCGCGGCGACGCGACGCTGTTCACGCGTAACGACGAGGTCGAGGCCCAGTGGCGCATCTGCGATCCGATCGTCGCTGCGTGGGCAAAGCAGCCCGGCCCGCTGGCGCAGTACGAAGCCGGCTCGCAGGGCCCCGCCGAGGCCGACAGCCTGCTGCTGGAGGGCCAGCGCTGGCGCGCGATCTGATGCCCCGCAGCGACGCAGTCTGGAGCGCCCAGGGCACGACGCCCGATCAGATCGAAGCTGCATTGCGAGCGCTGCTGGCCGAGCGCCACGCCGAAAGCGCCAGCTTCATCCCCGCTCGCGTGCTGAACATGATCGCCTTCGTCGACGACGAATACAGCGGCGAGATCGCCAACCGCCTGCGGGGAGTCGGGCGCTACGCCGCGTCCCGTCTGCTCGTGCTCTCCTACGAGCCCGGCCGCGAGCGCCTGGACGCGCGGGCAACCATCGCCTCCGACGCCGATCCGACTCCCGGACAGGTGGCGCTGCTGCGCGAGACGGTGATCGTCAGGCTCGGCGATCGACACCTCGACGACCTGCTGACGATCGCCGACCCGCTGGTCGTCACCGACCTGCCGACGCTGCTGTGGTCTCCACATGGCCATCCGGACGCGGTCGACGCCCTGCTGAGCCTGGCGCAGGCGACGCTGCTGGACTCGATCGAGGAGCCCGACCGATCGCAGGCGGGTCAGCGCGCGGCGATCGACCGCGCATACGAGCTCTCCCAGCAGGTCTACGTGGTCGACCTGGCCTGGCTGCGCTCGACGCCCTGGCGCGAGCGCGTGGCGACCGTCTTCGACCCGATCCCGATGCGCCGCGAACTGCACAGCCTGGATGCGGTGACGGTGCGCCACCACCCGGACTCCCGTGTGGCGGCGCTGCTGCTCGTCGGCTGGCTGGCTTCGCGCCTGGGCTGGTCGCTGGCGCGCTCGGAGGTGATCGCCGAGGGGTCCGACGGCAGGCTCTGCGGCAGCGCGCAGGCCGAGAGCGGCGAGGTGCGGCTGACGCTCAAGCCGGCGCCGGATCTGCAGGTGCCGGGCCTGGCCGGCGTGGAGCTGACCAGCGCCGCGGGACTGCGCGTGCGACTCGACCGCGAGCCGGGCGGCCTGCGCGCGCACCGCCGCGATCCCGGCGGCAGGGACCGCACGTGGACGCTGCTGGGAGCATCGCGCGGCGAGGGAGGAATCCTCGGCGAGGGCATCAGACAGGCGTTGCTGCGCGATCCGACCTACGGGGCCGCGCTGGCGGCCACCCAGGAGATGCTTCCGCGGGTGACGCAGACGTGACCAGCCTGACGACCTGTGCCGACGCCGAGGCGGCAGCCAAGCGCGCGGCATCTGAGATCGCGCGGCGCCTGCACAGCGCGCGCGAGGCGCGCGGCGCTGCCCACCTGGCGCTGAGCGGCGGCAGCACGCCGGCGCGCACCTATCAGCTGCTGGCAACGGCGCTGGACAGCTGGGAGGGAATCGAGCTGTGGTTCGCCGACGAGCGCTGCGTCGGTCCCGACGACCGGGAAAGCAACTACCGGCTCGCGAAGGAGACGCTGCTCGGCACCGCAGCCGAGCTGGGCGCGGAGCGCATTCATCGCATGCGCGGCGAGCTGGGACCAGACGAGGGAGCGAAAAGCTACGAGCTGGAGCTGCGCGAGCACGCGCCCGCCGGCGGCGACGCAGGCGACGCAGGCGACGCAGGCGACGCAGGCGACGCAGGCGACGTGCCGCCGGCGCTCGACGTGATCGTGCTCGGCATCGGCCCCGACGGACACGTCGCGTCGCTCTTCCCTGGGGCCCCGACGCTCGACGCAGACGCGCAGCGGCTGTGCCTTGGCGTGCACGACTCGCCCAAGCCGCCGCCCGAGCGGATCACGTTGACGCTGCCCGTGCTGCGTGCCGCGTGGCGCTGCGTGCTGCTCGCCACGGGAGCGAGCAAGGCCGACGCGGTCAACGCGATGCTCGGCGAGGCCAGCCGCCACGTGCCCGCGAGCCTGCTGCGGCGCGGGCGCCTGAGCGTGATCGTCGACGACGCCGCCGCCCCCGCGCCGCCGCAACGCTGAGCATCGCGCGAGACTTCGTAGAGTAGGTGTGCGAAGCGATGGCCACCGACGCGCTCAAGAGCAGTCGCCTGTCAGCCGGCGCCGTGCAGGCCCTGAACGGGCTGGAGGCGGCCCGCGGGCGGACGCTCGCGCTCGTCTCCCACCTCGACGACGAGCAGCTGCAGCGGGTGTACTCGCCGCTGATGAGCCCGCTCGTCTGGGATCTCGGCCACATCGCCGCCTATGAGGATCTGTGGTTGGCCCACCGCCACGGCGAGCTCGCGCTACTGCGCCCCGACCTCGCCGACCTGTACGACGCCTTCGAGACCCCGCGTGCGATCCGCGGCGACATCGAGGCGCTTGGACCGCGCGACGCGCGCGCCTATCTGGAGGCCGTGCGCACACGCACCGTCGAGACGATCGCCGAGCGCGGAGTCGCAGACGGCGTCATCTGCGAGATGGTCATCCGCCATGAGCTACAGCACGGCGAGACGATGCGCCAGACGCTGGCGATCGCCGGCCTGCTGCCCGCCGTCGACGCGGCGTCGCTCGCGCGCCCGCTGCGCGCGAGCGAGACGCCCGAGGAGTGGATCGACGTGGCCGCCGGGCCGTTTGAGATGGGCGCACCGGCCGACGGCTTTGCCTACGACAACGAGCGCCCGCGCCACCGCGTGCAGATCGGTGCCTTTCAGATCGCTCGCTACCCGGTGAGCAACGCGGACTGGCTGGCCTTCGGCGCGCACGGCGGCTACGAGCGCCGCGAGTGGTGGTCGCAGCAGGGCTGGGCGTGGCTCGGCGAACAGGACGAGGCCTGCCACCCGGCGATCGCCGCCGGGCATCCGCAGGCGCCCGCGTGCCACGTCTGCTGGTTCGAGGCCGAGGCGTTCGCGCGCGCTCACGGCGCGCGCCTGCCGAGTGAGGCGGAGTGGGAGAAGGCCGCGACGTCTGCGCCGCTTGCGGGCGTCGGGCGCGTGTGGGAGTGGACGCAGAGCGCCTTCGGCGGCTACCCGGGCTTCGTCGCCCGCCCCTACCGCGAGTATTCGGAGGTCTTCTTCGGCGACGGGTACTACGTGCTCAAGGGCGGGTCGTGGGCCACAGACGCGCGTGTGGCCAACCCGCGCTTTCGCAACTGGGACCTACCCCAGCGCCGTCAGATCTTCGCCGGCGTGCGCTTGGTCCGCGACACAGCCTGAGCCCGCGCGCGAGCTGCCCGTGCGAACGCCGGACACAGACGCGATAGGCTCGCCGCAGCGGAGACGAACTGCGATAGCGTTCGGCTCCCCGGGAACCTGCTGATGGAGGCCCATACCCCACCGGAGCCCGTCCTGGAGACGGCGATCCGCATCGACTCTCATCTCGACGGTACGCATGAACGCTCGCTCGCCGACGACGTGCTCGACGGACTGACGCGTCCGTTCAAGGAACTCCCGCCGAAGCATTTCTACGACGCGCGCGGCGCTGAGCTGTTCGACCGGATCTGCGAGCTGCCCGAGTACTACCCGACGCGCGCCGAGCGCTCGATCCTCGAGCAGAACGCTGACGAGCTGGCGCAGCTGACCGCAGCGGCCGAGCTGGTCGAGCTGGGCTCGGGCACGGCCGCCAAGACGCGCGTGCTGCTCGACGCCCTGCACGGCGCCGGCACGCTGCAGCGCTACGTACCCGTGGACGTCACCGAGAGCATGGTCCGCGACTGCGCCGCCGAGCTGACCGGCGAGTACCCGGGCCTGCGCGTCCACGGCGTGATCGGCGACTTCGAGCGCCATCTCGACCAGGTCCCCCCCGCCGTCGGCCCGCGGATCGTGGCTTTCCTCGGCGGCACGATCGGCAACTTCCCGCCGGGCAGTCGCCGGCGCGTGCTGCGCGAGATCTCCCATCTGCTCGGGCCGCAGGACTACCTGCTGATGGGCACCGACCTCGTCAAGGACCCGGAGATCCTGCAGGCCGCATACGACGACGCGCAGGGCGTCACCGCCGAGTTCAACCGCAACGTCCTGCGCGTGCTCAACCGCGAGCTCGACGCCGACTTCGAGCCCGACGACTTCGACCACGTCGCGCTGTTCGACGCCGAGCACGAGTGGATCGAGATGCGCCTGCGCGCGCGCCGCGAGCACACGACCTACGTCGGCGACCTCGACCTGCCCGTGCACTTCGACGCCGGTGAGGAGATGCGCACGGAGATCAGCGCGAAGTTCACGGTCGAGCGCCTGGAGGGCGATCTGCTCGCCGCCGGGCTGGAGCTCGTGCGCTGGTTCACCGACCCCGACGACCTGTTCGCGCTGACGCTCTCGCGCATCGCCTCAGACGCGGCGAGCGCGCCCGACGGATAAGGTTTCGCGCCATGAGGATCGAGGGTAGCGGAGCGCTCGTCGTCGGCGGCGCGTCTGGCTTGGGAGAGGCGACGGTTCGAGCGCTGCACGAGCAGGGCGCGATCGTGACGATCGCCGACGTCAACGCCGAGAAGGGCGCCGCGCTGAGCGGCGAGCTGGGGCTGGAGTTCGTCGCCTGCGACGTGCGCGAGGAGGGTCAAGTCGAGCTGGCCGTGCAGAAGGCCGCCGAGTCCGATGGCGGCCTGCGCATCGCCGTCTGTTGCGCGGGCACTGGTTGGGCGCAGAAGATCGCCGGCTCCAAGGGCCCGCATCCGTTGATGCCGTTCGAGACGATCATCGCGATCAACCTGATCGGCACGTTCAACGCGCTGCGCTTCTCGGCCTCGGCGATGATCGCGAACGAGCCGCTCGACGATGGCGAACGCGGCGTATGCGTCAACACCGCCTCGATCGCCGCGTTCGACGGGCAGGTCGGCCAGGTCGCCTACTCTGCCTCCAAGGGCGGCGTCGTCGGGATGACCCTCCCCACCGCGCGCGACCTCTCCCAGTACGGGATTCGCGTCAACACGATCGCGCCCGGCCTGTTCGACACGCCGCTGCTCGCCGCGCTGCCCGAGGAGGCCCGCCAGGCGCTGGGTGCCGGGATTCCCTTCCCGCAGCGCCTTGGCCTCCCCGGCGAGTACGCGCAGCTGGCCTGTCAGATCATCGAGAACCGGATGCTCAACGGCGAGACGATCAGGCTCGACGGCGCACTGCGGATGCCGCCGCGCTAGCAGCGCGACGGCCAGCCCCTGCAGAGATCAGTTCAAGCGCTCGACGAGCATCGCCATGCCCATGCCGCCGGCGGCGCACATCGACTCGATGCCGTATGTCTTGTCGAGCGTCTCGAGGTCGTTGAGCAGCGTCGTCATTATCCGCGCCCCGGTCATCCCGAAGGGGTGTCCGAGTGCGATCGCGCCGCCGAACGGGTTGAGCTTGTCGTCGTCGATTCCGAGGTCTTCCTTGCACGGCACGATCTGCGCCGCGAAGGCCTCGTTGATCTCGACCACGTCGATGTCGCTCATCGTCATGCCCGTTGCCTTGAGCAGTTTCTCGATCGCCGGGATCGGACCGAGTCCCATGATCTCCGGGCGCAGGCCGGCGACCGCCGAGGCGAGGATCCGCGCTCGCGGTTTGAGGCCGGCCTCCTTGGCCTTCTCCTCGGACATGATCAGCAACGCCGCCGCGCCGTCGTTGAGCGGACAAGCGTTGCCCGCCGTCACGGTGCCGCCCTCTTTGAACACCGGCCGCAAGGCCGAGAGCTTCTCCATCGTCGTGCCCGCGCGCGGACCGTCGTCCCTGCTGAAGACCGTCTCGGGCACGTCGATCTCGTTGCCCTCCTTGTCGACGTCCTTGTGCGCGGGAACGGTCACCGGCACGATCTCCCTGTCGAAGTGCCCGTTCGCCACGGCCTCCACGGCGCGGCCCTGGGAGATCACCGCCCATTCGTCCTGGGACTCGCGGCTGACATTGCAGCGCTCGGCGACGTTCTCCGCGGTCATGCCCATCGGGATGTACACGTCATACGCCGCCCCCTCCGAGCCGTCGACCGCATGGTTGAACTCGAACGGCGCGCCGCCGCCGGCGCGCGAGACGGCCTCCACGCCTGCGGCGACGTACGTGTCGCCCTCGCCCGTCTTGATCGCGTGGAAGGCCATTCGCGCGGTCTGCAGCGAGGAGGCGCAGAAGCGGTTGACCGTCGTCGCCGGAACGTGGTGGTCGATGCCCGACAGCAGCCCCGCCACGCGGCCGATGTTGTAGCCCTGCTCGCCCTCGCAGAAGCCGCAACCCATCATGATGTCGACGATCGAGCTCGGGTCGAGCCCGGGGTTGCGCTCGATCAGCGCGCGCAGCGGAATCGCGGCGAGGTCGTCGGCGCGGACGCTCTTCAGCGATCCCTTCCCCGCTCGTCCGATGGGGGTGCGAATGGCGTCGACGATCACTGCTTCGGGCATCTCTGGCGGTCTCCTTGGTCGTTGGCCCACGCAACACGCTGGCGGGAGGTGTCAGCTTATGCGGTCATAGCCCCACAGCGTCACCAGATCGCGACCGAGGTAGTCGCTGACGGCGACGACCTCGGACTTGAAGCGCCGGCGCAGCTGCAGCATCAGCTCGTCGTCGGCGGGCTGCTGCTGACGGTAGGCGGTGCGGCGAAACGCGGCGGAGATTGCGTCGCTGCGCAGCTTCTCGGGCGCAACCGCATCGACCGCTCGCGCCAGGCGACCGCCGGCGGAGGGATTGAGCCGCGCGCGGCGGATCGCGCGCCTAAACTGATGCAGGCGCACCGAGCGCACGGTCTTCAGCGGCTTGGTCTCGACAGTCCGGACGGAAAGCGTCGCGTCCACGCCGAGAAACCCGAGAACCTCCCGCACAACCGCCTCATTGTCGCGGCGATAGTCGTCGTAGATCAACACCTTGACCTGCTCGGCCGGGAAGGCGTCGTGCAGCCGGCGCAGCTGCTCGACGTAGCGCACGTGGTCGGAGTAGAGCAGCGACGGCGGCGAGATCGAGCGCCGCGGGATGTGCTTGCCCTGGCGCCTGGCCGACTCCAGCTCGATCGCCCGGCCGAAGTCGGTCTCGGACTCGATGTGCGTCGCCACGAGCTGCATGTGCAGCGAGCGCAGGAAGCTTGCCGGCTCGCGCAGGATCACGACGATCCGCGCGTCCGGGCGCAGCTCGGCGATCTGCGCTGGCGCGGTCTGCGAGCGGATGTACTGGGGCGACGCCTCGCCGACGACCTGCCCGGGTGCCGCGTCGGCGAACAGCGACAGGTACACCTCCAGCGTGTCCGGCCGGCTGCGCGAGCCCGAATGCTTGGAGCCGGGGCGCAGCTCGCGCGCAAAGAACCACGGCTCCTTCACATCGGGCATGAAGATCTGCGGGTGAGCGCTCAGCATCAGATACAGCGCCGTCGTGCCGCACTTCTGGTGCCCGACGATGAAGAAGTCGGGCGTCGTCTTCGCGGCCACCGCCGAGTCGTCGTCGTCGAGCGGCGCGAGCTCGCACAGGGGGGGCTTCGTTGGCGCCGTCATCGCCGGAAGTCTAGTCGCGACTAAAGGTCAAGCCGGCTGACGCCGAGCTCGTCGAAACCGACGTGGTGGGCCAACTCGTGACGCACCGTGCGCGTGACCTGATCGCGCAGCAGATCGGAGTCGTGGCCGAAGTCGCGTCGCAGCGTGTCGCGGAAGATCACGATCCGGTCGTGGGTGTCTTCGCGCGTGGCGCCGTCGCCCTGGTAGAGGCCGTAAGCGCGCTGACGACGCCCGCCGTCGGAGACCACGACGGCCACGTGCGACAGCGCGTTGCGCAGCAGATCGGGCAGGTCGTCCAGCGCGTCGCGCACGAGCTCCTCGAAGTCGTCGTCGTCGAGCGGGTCGAGCTCCATGAACTCGTTTTCCTGCGGGGCGACGGCCAGCCCGTCGCGAGCCAGCGCCTCCGAATGGCGCACGATCTCTTCGAACTCGCTCTCGGACTCCGGATCGCGCCAGCCGGCGAGGCGAACTGCCACGAACGCAGCCGCGCCCATCAGCACCGCCGCGACGATCACGCCGAGCACGATGTCCTCGAGCGCCCGCACCGCACCGATCGAGCTGAAGCCCTGGCCGACGACGATCGTCACGAGACCGAGCGACAGCGCGATCAGCGCCGCCACGCCGACGCGCCTCAGGTGGCCGGAGGCGTTGGCTGGCGGTCGTGAGCTTCGCATCGCTGCCCTATTTGAGCGTGCGGCCGATCACGAGACGCTGGATCTCGTTCGTGCCCTCGTAGATCTGGGTGATCTTGGCGTCTCGCATCATGCGCTCGACGGGGTACTCCTTGACATAACCGTAGCCGCCGAGCACCTGCACGGCCTCGATCGTCACCGCCATCGCCGTGTCCGAGCAGAAGACCTTGGCCATCGAGGAGTACTTCGCGCGCAGCGGGTGAGCCTGATCGGCCATCGCACACGCCTTGTACAGCAGCTCGCGCGCCGCCGCCGTGCGTGTTTCCATGTCGACGAGCTTGAACTGGATTCCCTGGAACTCGTTGATCGGCTTGCCGAACTGGCGGCGCTCGCGCGCGTAGCCGACCGCGTAGTCGGTCGCTCCCTGGGCGATTCCGACGGCCTGCGCGGCGGCGCCCAGCCGCGTGCGCTCGAGCGTGCCAAGCGCTACCGACAGGCCCTTGCCGACCTGTCCGATCACGTTCGCCGCGGGCACGCGCACGTCGTCGAAGATCGGCTGCCCGGTCGGCGAGGCGCGGATCCCGAGCTTGTGCTCGAGCTTGCCGACGCTGAAGCCCGGCCGGTCGGCCTCCACCACGAAGGCGGTCAGCCGGCGGGTCTCGCGATCGGTGACCGCGAAGGTGATGTAGAAGTCCGCGACGCCGAGGTTGGAGATCCAGTTCTTGGTGCCGTTGATCACCCACTCCTCGCCGTCCTGCACGGCCGTCGTCTTCATGCCCGCCGGGTCCGACCCGGCCTCGGGCTCGGACAGCGCGAATGCCGGCGACCACTCCCCCGTCGCGCAGCGCGGCAGGAAGCGCTCCTTCAGCTCCTCGGAGCCGAACAGCTGGATCGGCAGCGTGCCGAGCTCCTGCACCATCAGGATCAGCGCGCACGAGGCGTCGACCTTGGCGATCTCCTCGATGGCCATGTTCAGCATCAGCGTGCCCGTCCCGGTGCCGCCGTGCTCGGTTGCGAACGGAAGCCCGAGCACGTCCTGCTCGGCGAGCAGCTTGCGCACGTCCCACGGGTATTCCGCGCGCTCGTCGATCTCCGCCGAGCGTGGGGCGATCCGCTCGCGCGCGATCTGTCCGATCGTCGCGCAGAAGTCCAGGTGCTCCTGCGGAATCGTGTAGACATCGCCGACAGCCTCCATAGCCGCTGATCCTAGTGATCCGGCGCTGGCTCGGGTGCGCTGCGATGCGCCCCAACCACGGTGCTAGCTTGTTCGGCGCGATGACCGAGACCACCGAGATCGCAATCGAGCCCCGGCGCGTAGCCGAGTGGCTGGCCGACGATCCAAGCCTGCAGCTGGTCGACGTGCGCGAGCCCTACGAGCGCGAGGCCGGACACATTGCCGACACGCGCCACATCGAGCTGAACAAGCTGTCCGCCGAGGCCGCGACGCTGCAGCGCGACCGGCCGGTCGTGTTCTACTGCCGCGTGGGCGCGCGCTCGACGATGGCCGCCCAGGCGTTGCGTGCAGCGGGCTTCGAGGCCTACTCGATGCAGGGCGGACTGATGCGCTGGGCAGGCGAGGGTCGTCCGCTGTCGCCGCAGGACGGATACGTTGCCGACCACTGACAGCTGAAAGACAGGAGGCGCGAGATGGAGGCTTCGACTGAGTACCCGGGCGTGACCGAGGGCGAAGGCTACGCCGTCGGCGACCTCGACGACCTCGGTGACGGACCCGGCTTTCGCAAGGTGCGCAAGGGCCTCGGCGTGACGGCGTTTGGCGTCAACGCGATCGTTCTTCCAGCGGGCATAGAGACCGGCTTTCACTACCACGACTCCCAGGAGGAGCTGTACTTCGTCCATCGCGGCACGATCGAGATGGAGTTCGGCGACGGCGCCGTGCACGAGCTCGGCGAGGGCGGCTTCGCACGCGTGGACGCCGCGACGGTGCGCAAGGTGCGCAACACCGGCGACGTCGACGCCGTGTACCTGTGCGCCGGCGGCAAGGATGGCTACGTCGGCCGCGACGGTCGTGTTCCCGAGGGCGAGCAGCAGCGCGTCAAAGCCCTTCACGATCTCTCCAGCGAGCAATCCGGCTGAGCGACCACGGCGGCGCGCGGTGACTGAGGCCGAGCCCGCACCGAAGCGCCTGCGCGTCAACGACCGCCTGGCGATACCGCTGGCCGAGGTCACGCTCCGCGCCAGCCGCTCCTCCGGCCCCGGCGGGCAGCACGCGAACGTCACGGCCTCGCGCGTGGAAGCGAGCTTCGACGTGCTCGCCTCACAGGCGCTCAGCGAGGTTCAGCGCAAACGCCTGCTGGCACGTCTTGGCCCGCGCGTCGTCGCCGTTGCGCAGGACGAGCGCTCGCAGTCGCGCAACCGCGAGCTCGCGCTCGCGCGTCTAGGCGAGCGGCTGGCGCGCGGGCTCGCGGTCGCCAAGCGCCGCCGCGCCACGCGCCCCACCGCGGCCTCGCGCGAGCGGCGCCTGGCCGCCAAGCGCCGAGGCACGCAGCGCAAGCGCGAGCGCCGCCGACCCGAGGACGACTAGAGGCTTGATGCGGGTTCATCGCCTGCATCGCGCACTGCCCGCGGCGCGCAGCGTGGACTGAGTGTGTGCGCAAATAACGCCAGCGATAGCCATAGTAGTTACGCAGCGTGGGCTGAGTGTGTGAAAACAGCGCTGGCGGTAGCCATAGTATCTACACCGTATATACGATTGCTATCGCAGTTCGCGTAAAGAGGACACAGCCCACTGTGCCT
>JADGPP010000034.1 GCA_017882375.1 Solirubrobacteraceae bacterium
CGCAACTCCTCCTGAGCAGCCTGCGGCAACCGCCTCGCGTCACGCTCCATGCCGCAGACACTACCAGCTCTGCCCGCTATTTACTACGACGGATTAGTATGAGCGCGGCCAGGCACACGGCAGCCGCCAACAGGCCAAGCGCCGTGTTGACCTTCATCGATTCTGCGTCCAGCCCGATGCTCTTCAGAGCGTCGAGTCCGGCCAGCCATCCGCTCAGCACGGTCACCCCGATCGCCGCGACCGACACAGCGCACAGTCGGCTCGCCTTCACAAAGCGCTCCGTCATCGCTGGATCGACAGCAAAGGATGCGAGCCCGTCGACGTGCGCGGGATCGGAAGGGGGCGTATGTGACATTCCTCCTAAGGTGATCGTCAGACCGGGCTCGATGCCTTAGCGGGGGGCTCAACAGCCAACCTGCTCGATCGCTGTGCACGTCTCGCTCGATTCCCCGGCCAAACCGCTGCGCTTGGCTTCCGTACCTGCGACCGAGCTACCCGGGTGCCCTCCGGTTAACGCAGGCGAGGGCTCACGTTTCACGCCGGATGATGAACGGACCGGCTGGCCCGCTGCGGCTGGGTCACGGACGTAGCGGTACCGCCCCGTCCTTTTCACATCCCACGCCGGCCCGTGCACCCGATCGCTCAGTCGAACCCACGAGATCGGTCATCACGCGCCGAATCCCACGCCGCGCATGAATGCGAGCATCTCCTCGAGGTAGACGCCGCGGTTGAAATGCAGCACGTGGTTGCCCGGAAACCAATGGAGGCGGCAGCGACCCCAATGCTCCCAGAGCATGCGGCTCTGCTCGGGCGGTGCAAGGCGGTCGGCCAGGCCGCCGATGATCATCCGGCGCTCGGGTGCGATCAGCGGCTTGTAGGTCAGCGGGCTATGCACCGCGAGCGCTTGGTCGAACTCGTCGCGCCCGACGCGCGCCAGCTGCGCCCCGGCGGCGACGAGCAGGTTCGCGGGGAACCACTGGCGTATCAGCGGGCCTATGCTCACCACCGGCGCGTTGGGGATCGACAGCGCGAGGCGGTCGTCGACCTCCGCCAATAGCGCCGCGACGTAGCCGCCAAGCGATAGGCCGGTGACGGCGACCTGTTCGACCCCCTGCGCCATGAGGTTGTCGACGAAGACGCGGAAGTCGTATACGGCTTGGAAGATCGCCTCGTTGAGGTGCGCGAGGCCGTGCGCGAACAGACCCCAGCCGCTGAACGGCACCGACTTCGGCTGACGCTCGCCGTGGAACGGGAGCACGTAGAGGAGGATGTCGTAGCCGTGGCCGTACAGCCACGGCAGGTTGAAGAATGCGCTGTTGAGCCAGTACGGCGAGGCGCCGAAGCCGTGGATCACGCATAGCGTCGGGCGGGGACCGTCGTCGTGGCACCAGCGCTGGGCCCACGCGGTGTGATTCTCCGAAAAGCCGGCGTAGGAGTCCCGCACGGCCGGGTTGATAGCCGCGAACGGGCTGTCGAAGCGCAGCATCTCGACGTGTCCACCGGGAGGGCGGAACGCGAAGCGCGGGGCGGGGAGCGTCGTCACCGGCACGTCCGCCGCGGGAGCCGGGAACGCGGCCTGCGGATCAGCGGCCTCGGCGAGCTTCTGGTAGAACGCGAGCCGCGGTCGCTCCCGGCGAACGTTGCCCGGCAGGGCCCACGTCAGGATCGGGACCGATAGGACGGACGCGACCGCCGTGCGCAGGAGCGTGTCGGTCGCGGCCGAACCCCGCACCACGAGGCGCGTCGAGCACGACAGCCCGGAGAGCCCTGGCCGGCCCTCGACCGCCGCCGCGCCCTCTGTCTCGAGGTCATCCAACGCCGGGGCCGCGCCAATGATGGCGGCGATGCTTCTCTCCAGTGCTTCCATGCCGAGATGCTCCTAGCCGGTCTCGGCGAGACCGTCGGTGATGACGACCTGGGTGAGAGGGTCGTGGCGGCGGTGCATGCTCGGCGACGCCGTCGGGACGTCGTCAAGGTACATGGCGGACACCCTAACAGAAATCAATCAATCGAATGATTTGTTGCTAGGCTGCCTCCCCGTGGACAGCAAGAGCAGCAAGAACAGGGTCTTTGTCGTCGGCGTCGGGATGACGAAGTTCGAGAAGCCGGGCAGCCGCGAATGGGACTACCCGGACATGGCGCGCGAAGCCGGGACCAACGCGCTTAAGGATGCCGGCATCTCCTTCGAGGAGATCGAGGAGGCGTTCGCCGGCTATGTGTACGGCGACTCGTGTGCGGGCGAGCGCGCGGTGTACGAGCTCGGCATGACCGGGATCCCGATCTACAACGTCAACAACAACTGCTCCACCGGCTCGACCGCACTCTACGGCGCGGCGCGCTCGATCCGCGGCGGGCTGGCCGAGTGCACGCTCGCGATCGGCTTCGAGAAGATGGAGAAGGGGTCGCTCGGCGCGAAGTTCAGCGACCGCGAGCAGCCCACGATCCGCCACTTTGCCAAGCTCGGCGAGCTCTTCGAGTTCGAGGCCGCGCCGCCCGCGGCGATGATGTTCGGCATGGCCGGCCGCGAGCACATGCAGAAGTACGGCTCCACGTTCGAGCACTTCGCATGGATCGGCTACAAGAACCACAAGCACTCGGTCAACAACCCCTACGCCCAGTTCCAGGACGCCTACTCTCTCGATGAGATCAAGGCCGCGCCGATGATCTACGAGCCGCTCACGAAGTTGCAGTGCTCACCGACGTCGGATGGGTCGGGCGCGGCGATCCTCGCCTCCGAGCGGTTCGTCGATGGGCACGGCCTCTGGGATCGCGCCGTGGAGATCGTGGGCCAGTCGATGGTGACCGACATGACGTCGAGCTTCGAGGACAAGTCGGCGATCAGCATCGTCGGTGGGAAGATGACCGCCCGCGCCGCCCGCGATGTCTACGAGCAGGCCGGCGTCGGGCCCGAGGACGTGAACGTCGTAGAGCTGCACGACTGCTTCAGCGCCAACGAGCTCATCACCTACGAGGCGCTTGGTCTGTGCGGCGAGGGCGAGGGCCACAGGCTCGTCGAGTCCGAGGCCACCACCTACGGTGGCAGCGGCCCGGTCGTCAATCCTTCGGGTGGCCTGATCTCCAAGGGTCATCCGCTCGGCGCAACCGGGCTCGCGCAGTGCTCGGAGCTCACCTGGCAGCTGCGTGGCGAGGCGCAGGAGCGCCAGGTCGAAGGCGCGAAGGTCGCGCTGCAGCACAACATCGGCATCGGCGGCGCCGCGGTCGTGACGATGTACCGGCCGGCGTGGGATACGCCGTAGGGATCGCATATGCCGGTCGCGTCTGAGAAGAAGACCACGCGCGAGCGCCGCACGCAGGCCGAGCGGCGCGCCGCCTCACGCGCCGCTCTGCTAGACGCCGCCGTCGACTGCCTGGTGGAGGATGGCTACGCCAACCTCACCACTCGCCGCGTGGCCGAGCGGGCCGGCGTCTCACAGGGCACGCAGATGCACTACTTCCCAACCAAGACGCAGTTCCTCACCGAGGCGATCCGCCACGTCACACAGCGGTTCGCGCGAGAGGCGCTCGCGCGAACCGATCTGCGCGAGCTCGACGAGACCCGGCGCCGCGAGGCGATCCTCGACGAGCTGTGGCGCATCCACAACGGCCCGGTCTTCCAGGCTACGCTGGAGCTCTGGATTGCCGCACGCACCGACCCCGACCTGTCCGAGGCGATGCGCGAGCTCGAGCGCGACGTCACGAAGCTGATGCTCGGCGGCGCCGCCGAGCTGTTCCCTGAGCGCCGGGGCGATTCGAACTTCCGTGTCTACCTCGACGCGACGCTCGCGCTGATCCGCGGGCTGGCAATGACGACGCCCGTCGACGGCTCGAAGGCCGTCGAGCGCCGCTGGCGGGCGATCAAGCCGCACCTGCTCGCGTTCGTCGGGTCATACGCGTCAGTGACGCGAGACGCGCCTATGACGGATCGCCGTGACGCGGCCGTCGTCGGACGCGACAGCTGAAGCGCGCACCACGATTTTCAGGGACCGTTGACTGGGCCGGGCAAGGCGGCAAACGCCCCGGCAATCGGCGGCCAGCTCACCTGCGGCCGGGGCCTTCGGCCTGCGGTACTGGTGAACGCTCGGGGAGCTCATCCTCAGACCCGACGAAGACCGAGCCGTTGACGAGCAGGATCGCGCCGTCCGTCAGGGCTACGGGGTGTTCGTCCAGTAGCCTGCAGCGTCAGCTTGGGCTATCCCCAAAGCGACCGTCGGTCGCCTTGCAAATCGTCGGGATGATCGTCGGGGCGGATGGTCGCCTCCCGCGCGGGAAGTGGCCCAGCGCGTTGGCGTCGATGCGCCGGCACAGCGCAAGGCAGAGCTTGCCCCGTCGAGCATCGTTCATGATCACCCTAGCCGCCGGCCTCAGCAGCGTCGGCGTCTCAACGCTGCATGATCCGCCCCTGCTGCCGGCAGCAGGATACGCTCACCTCTGATGCCGGTGGACTTCTCCCTCACCGACGAGCAGCGCGAGATCCAGGCGCTCGCGCATGAGTTCGCGCGACGCGAGATCAGGCCGGTCGCGGCCGAGTACGACGCGCGCGAGGAGATGCCCTGGCCGGTGCTCGAGAAGGCAGCGCGCGTTGGCCTGCTGAGCTACGGCCTTCCGGAAGAGTACGGCGGCGGCGGTGTCACCGACGGCATCGTCGGCATCACGAACTTCCTCGTCACCGAGGAGCTCGCCTGGGGCTGCGCGGCGATCGCGACGGAGATCGGCTCGAGCAGCTACGCGGCCGGGCCGATCCTCGCGTTCGGCAGCGAGGAGCAGAAGCGCCGCTACCTGCCGCGCTTCTGCGACCCCGAGGCGGTCAGGCTCGGCGCCCTGTGCCTGACCGAGCCACAGGCCGGCTCCGACATCTCGGCGATCGCCACCACGGCGCGGCAGGCTGGCGAGGCGTGGGTGCTGGACGGACGTAAGCAGTTCATCACCAACGGCGGCATCGCGGACGTGCACGTCGTCTTCGCACGGGTCCCCGAAGAGGGCGGGACGGCCGCCTTCATCGTCGAGGGCGGCACGCCGGGCCTGACCATGGGCCGCAAGGAGCGCAAGCTCGGCATGCGTGCCTCGCACACCGCGGAGGTCGTGCTCGAGGACTGCCTGGTGCCGCTCCAGAACCGGCTCGAGACGCGGCTCGCCGCGGGCACGCCGGCGGCGGAAGGCGCCCGCTCCGGCGAGGAGCTGTCGGGCGCCGCGACCGCGCTGACCCTCCTGCAGTACTCGCGTATGACGTTCGCCGCCGCCGCGCTCGGCCTCGCGCGCGCGGCCTTCGAGTACGCGCGCGACTACGCGCTGCAGCGCACGACGTTCGGCGTGCCAATCGCACGCCACCAGCTGATCGCCGCCAAGCTCGCGCAGATGGCGATGGAGATCGAGGCCGCCCGGGCGCTGCTCTGGCGGGCTGGCTGGCTCGCGTTCTCCGGCCGCCCGCTGGCCCTCGCCGAGGGCTCGATGGCCAAGTGCATGGCCGCCGACGTCGCGGTTCGCTCCTGCGAGGAGGCCGTCCAGATCCTCGGCGGCCACGGCTACGTCCGGGACCACCCCGTCGAGAAGTGGTACCGCGACGCCAAGCTCTACCAGATCTGGGAGGGCACGAACGAGATCCAGCGCCTCGTGATCGCGCGGGCGATCACGAGGCGCTGACCCCGGGGATCCGCGTCGAACTCGGCGAGCAGCAGGGACCGCGCGCCGCCGGATGTCCATCGCGGGTGGCGCGAACCTCCCGACCGGCCGGCCCTTGGGGCCGGGGAGGTCCCAGCAAGGCTGCGTTAGGAGCTCTGTCCGCGCAGCTGATCGCGCGCCGTCCCCCGGCCAGCAGATAGAAGCTAGGCTGACGCTCCGGCGTCCGGGGCAAAGTGGCATGCGAGCCAGCTACACGATCAAGCGCCTGACCGACACGACTCGCGGTCTGCGCGCGGAGCGCCAGGGGCGCGCAGCCGAGGGTTGGTCGCGCGAGCGCCTCGAGGCCCATCAGCGCCAGAAGCTGCAGGACCTGGTTCGGCACGCAGTCGCGCGATCGCCGTTCTACCGCGAGCATCTGCGGGGCGTCGATCTCTCCCGGCCGGTGGAGCTCGGCGAGCTGCCGCCGGTGAGCAAGGCGACGCTGATGAGTCGCTTCGAGGACTGGGTGACCGATCCGCGGCTGTCGCTGGCGCTGGTGGAGCAGCACCTGGAGACGCTCGAGTGCGACGACTACCTGCTCGGCGGGTACCGCGCGATGGCGACCGGTGGCAGTACCGGCACACGGGGATTGTTCATCTTCTCCCGGGGTGAGTGGTCCGCGCTGCTCGGGCTGATGTTTCGCCTACTCAAGGGCATGGGCGTCGTGCCGCGCCTGCCCCGCATGCGCTTGGCCGCGATCGGCGCTCCGAGCGCCCTGCACATGACCTACCGGCTGTCGGAGAGCGTCGATATCGGGCTATACCGGCGCCGACAGCTGGCGGCCACTCTGCCTGTCCTACGCCTGGTCGCTGCTCTCAACGACCACCAGCCCGACTACGTCAACGTCTATCCGTCCGTCGGCGCACTGCTCGCCGAGGAGCAGCTGGAAGGCCGGCTGCGCATCTCGCCGTCAGTCGTCTCGACCTCGAGCGAGGTTTGCACCGAGGAGATGCGCGAGCGCATGCGCTTGGCCTGGAGCTTGGAGCCCTACGACTTCTATGGCGCCACGGACGGGCTGTGGGGGACCAGCTGCGCCGAGCATCGCGGGATCCACTTCGCCGAAGACCACACGCTCGTCGAGGTGGTCGACTCCAGCGGCCGGCCGGTGGAGCCCGGCCAGTCCGGCGCCAAGCTGCTGATCACCAACCTGTTCATGCGCACGCAGCCGATCATCCGGTACGAGATCACGGATATCGTGCGGATCGAGCCCGAGCCCTGTCCCTGTGGCCGTCCCTTCCGGCTGGTCGCGGCGGTCGAGGGTCGCAGCGACGACATCCTGCAGCTCGCCGGCGACGGCGGGCAACCCGTCACGCTGCATCCGCTGGTGCTGCGCAGCCCGCTGGCGCGGCTGGGCGGCGCGCGCCAGTACCAGGTCATCCAGCGTCAGGACGGCCTGACCATCCGGCTGGTGCCCCGCGAGTCCGCAGATGCGGGGACCGTGGCGGAGGAGGCGCGCCAGGCCGTCAGGAGGGCGCTGGCCCAAGCAGGTGCGGGCTCGACACCCGTGCGGGTCGAGCTCGCCGGCTCGCTCGAGCGCGACGACACCGCCGGCGGCAAGCTGAAGCTCGTCCGCTCTGAGCTCGCCCGCTAGCGCGGGCAGCGCTCGAACTGGGACACCACGATCTTCAGTAGGCCCCAAGAACCCCCTTGAAGAAACCGACTTGCAGGACTTCTACCGGTAGGCGCTCCGGCTGACGTGAGAGGCGCTCCGGCTGACGTGAGCGCCTCACCGTCGAGCTCGACGACGAGCACCCAATCCTCGTCCCTCAACTCGACCGCGACGTCAGCGATGTGACTGGACTCGTCGCGGTCCAGCGCTACCTCGTCGCCCGCGGCGCGAGCGATCGGCGCTGCTGGCCGAGCAGGCGTTCTGAGAAGTCGCGCGGCGACTTTGGTCGCGCAGCGGCGAGCTGCGCCCCATCAGGTTGGTGCCTGTAGCGTCGAGGAGAAGGTTCATCGACGTCGGTGCGGGTGCGGCATCGCGCACCTTTGCATGAGGGGGGATATTCATCACCCGTGGTCACCGACGGACCGATCCGGCTCGCGAAGGCTAACTGCGGGCAAGCCGCGATGCGCTTGCGGGACGCTGCGGATGGCGGTGCACACGCGGGTGAGGATGATGGGCGCCATGGTGTTCGAGGATCGCCGCTCGGCGGCAAGGTGAGCGGCGGGTGGCGTGCATGCCGGCCGTGAGAGGATTGGGGTGATGGTGGACCAGGCGCTGGGGCATACGATCGGCAAACGGCCGGGTGGGAGCGTTGCGCCGAACATGGCCGACTACGACCAGGCCAGGGCGCGGTTCTCGTGGGCGGCGGCCAGGGAAGAGCTCGCCGGCCTGCCCGGCGGCGGCGTGAACATCGCCCACGAGGCGGTCGATCGCCACCTGGGGGGGCCGCTGGCGGGAACGCCCGCGCTGCGCCTTCTCGGCAAACGGGGCGACGTCCGGGAGCTCACCTACGCACAGCTTGGGCAGGAAACCGACCGTTTCGCCAACGTCCTGCGGGTGCTCGGCGTCAGGCGCGGCGAGCGCGTCTTCGTGCTCGCCGGGCGGATTCCCGAGCTGTATGTCGCGGCGCTGGGGACGCTCAAGCACGGCAGCGTCTTCTCACCCTTGTTCTCCGCGTTCGGCCCCGAGCCGATCGAGCAACGCCTACGGCTCGGCGATGCACGGGTGTTGGTCACCACGCCGGCGCTCTACTCCCGCAAGGTGGCGCAGCTGCGCGATCGGCTTCCCGAGCTGGCCCACGTTCTGCTGGTCGGGGATGAGCAGGAGATCGCCGGAATCCCGGGCGTCGAGGACTTCCGCGGGTTGATGCGCTCGGTCGATGACTCATGCGAGATCGCAGCCACCGCTGCGGAGGACGTCGCGCTGCTGCACTTCACCAGCGGAACGACCGGGATGCCGAAGGGCGCGGTCCACGTGCACGAGGCGGCCGTCGCCCATCGCGCCACGGGCCGCATCGTGCTCGACCTGCACGAGCGAGACGTGTTCTGGTGCACCGCCGATCCGGGTTGGGTCACGGGAACCTCCTACGGGATCATCGCGCCGTTGACTCTGGGCGTGACGAGCATCGTCGACGAAGCCGAGTTCGACGCCGATCGCTGGTATCGCATCCTTCAGGACGAGCGCGTGACCGTGTGGTACACGGCGCCGACGGCGCTGCGGATGTTGATGCGGATCGGCGCCGAGGTGGCGCGCGAGTACGACCTGAGCGCCCTGCGGTTCATCGCAAGCGTCGGAGAGCCGCTCAACCCCGAGGTCGTCGAATGGGGCCGTGAGGCGTTTGGCATGCCGGTGCACGACAACTGGTGGCAGACCGAGACGGGCGGGATCATGATCGCCAACTACCGCTCGATGGATGTCAGGCCCGGATCGATGGGCCGTCCGCTCCCGGGGATCGAGGCGGCCGTCGCGCGACGCGACGCCAACGGCCGAGCCGTGCTGCGCGGTGACGGCAGCCTCGAGCTGGTGGAGTCGCCCGAGGAGCAGGGCGAGCTCGTGCTGCGCCCGGGCTGGCCTTCGATGTTCCGCGGCTACCTCGGCGAGCAGGCGCGCTACCAACGGTGCTTCGCCGGCGGCTGGTACCTGACCGGCGACCTCGTGCGCCGTGACGCCGACGGCTACTTCTGGTTCGTCGGCCGGGGCGATGACGTGATCAAGTCGGCCGGGCATTTGATCGGTCCATTCGAGGTGGAGAGCGCACTGCTTGCGCATCCGGCTGTCGCCGAGGCGGGCGTGATCGGCAAGCCGGACCCGGTGGCCGGGGAAGTCGTCAAGGCGTTCGTCGCGCTGAAGCCCGGCCACGAGCCGGACGAGGAGCTGCGCAGGGAGCTGCTCGGCTTCGCCCGTCAGCGACTGGGGGCGGCGGTCGCGCCGCGCGAGATCGAGATCGTCTCGAGCGTGCCACGCAATCGCAGCGGCAAGATCATGCGCCGGCTCTTGAAGGCGCGCGAGCTCGGCCTGCCCGAGGGGGACATCTCGACGCTGGAAGGCGGCTCATGAGCGGGGAGCGGCCGCCGGAGCGCGAGCACGGACTGCACCTGCTGCTGCAGATGCTGCGGGTGCGTCGCTTCGAGGAGAGGTGCGTCGAGCTCTACAGCGCGGCGAAGATCCGCGGCTTCATGCACCTCTGCATCGGCGAGGAGGCCGTCGCCGTCGGCGTGATGGAGGCGCTGCAGCCGGAGGACGCGGTCGTGGCGACCTATCGCGAGCACGGCCACGCGCTCGTGCGAGGCGTATCGGCCGCAGCGGTCATGGCAGAGATGTACGGAAAGCTCGAGGGGTGCTCGCGCGGGCGCGGTGGCTCGATGCACCTGTTCGACGCGGCGACGCGCTTCTGCGGGGGCAACGCGATCGTCGGCGGCGGGCTGCCGCTCGCGGTCGGCTTGGCGCTCGCCGACAAACTGCAGGGCCACAAACGTGTGACGGCCTGCTTCTTCGGCGACGGAGCGGTGGCCGAGGGCGAGTTCCACGAGTCGATGAACCTCGCCGCACTTTGGCGTCTGCCGGTGCTGTTCTGCTGCGAAAACAACCTCTATGCGATGGGCACGCGGATCGAGCGCTACGAGTCCGAGACCAACCTCGCGCTGAAGGCGGCAAGCTATGAGATTCCGGCGTGGTCGGTCGATGGGATGGACGTGCTCGCCGTCGAGGATGCCGCGCGCAAGGCCGCCGCCGAGGTTCGCGCGGGCGGGGCGCCCTGCTTTCTGGAGCTGCGCACCTATCGCTTTCGCGCGCACTCGATGTACGACCCCGACCTCTACCGCCCCAAGGAGGAGATCGAGCGCTGGAAGCAGCACGACCCGATCTCGGCGCTCACAGCCCAGCTGCGGGAAGGCGGCGTGCTGAGAGACGGAGACATCGAGGAGCTCGAGCGCTCGGTCGCCGAGGAGATCGAGGCAGCGATCGGCTTTGCCGAGGCCGGGACACTCGAGCCGGTTGAGGACCTCGAGCGCTTCGTCTACTCGGAGGGCCCGGCGGCGTGAGCGCATCTGCGACCGTGACCGTCAGCTACCGCGAGGCGATCCGCGAGTCGATCCGCGAGTCGATGCTGGCCGACCAGCGCGTGTTCCTGATGGGCGAGGACGTCGGCGCCTACGGTGGCTGCTTCGGCGTCAGCAAGGGACTACTCGAGGAGTTCGGTCCGGAGAGGATTCGCGACGCTCCGCTGTCCGAGTCCGCGTTCGTGGGCGCTGGGATCGGCGCAGCGATGGGGGGCATGCGTCCGATCGTCGAGGTGATGACGATCAACTTCTGCCTGCTGGCGCTCGACCAGATCATCGACAACGCCGCGACGATCACGCACATGTCCGGCGGCCAGTTTCAGATTCCGTTGGTGATCCGCATGACGACCGGCGCCGGGCGCCAGGTCGCCGCTCAGCACTCCCACAGCCTCGAGGGTTGGCTCGCGCACATCCCCGGCCTGAAGCTGCTCGCACCGGCGACGCTCGCGGACGCGCGTGGGATGCTTGCCCCGGCGCTGGCCGATCCCAACCCGGTGCTGATCTTCGAGCACGGATCGCTCTACAACGTGGAGGGCGAGCTGCCTGCCGACGCCGGCGCGGTGGACATCGAGCACGCGGCCATCCGCCGGGCGGGGGGCGACGTGACGATCGTCGCCTATGGCGGGACGCTGACGACGGCCCTCGCTGCCGCCGACGAGCTCGCTGCCGGCGGGATCGAGGCCGAGGTGATCGACCTGCGCGTGCTGCGCCCGCTGGACGATGCGGCGGTGATCGAGTCGGTCACGCGGACCCATCGCGCCGTGATCGTCGATGAGGGATGGCGCTCGGGCAGCCTCGCTGCGGAGGTCAGCGCGCGCATCATGGAGCAGGCCTTCTACGAGCTCGACTCCCCGGTCGCCCGGGTCTGCTCGGCCGAGGTGCCGATGCCCTATCCGCGCCATCTCGAGCAGGCGGCGCTCCCCCAGGCGAGCACTGTGGTCGCAGAGGTTCAACGCATGGCGCGCGCCAGTGGCTGACTTCCTGATGCCGTCGTTGGGTGCCGACATGGAGTACGGCACGCTGCTCGAGTGGCGCGTCGGACCCGGCGACAACGTCAAGCGCGGCGACATCGTTGCGGTGATCGACACGAGCAAGGCCGAGATCGAAGTCGAGATCTTCCAGGACGGCGTGATCGGCCAGCTGCTCGTCACCGAGGGCACACGGGTACCCGTCGGGACTGCGCTGGCGACTGTGCGCGCCGGCGCGGGCGACGGCGCGCCGCCTCCGCCGCAGGCAAGCGAGCCGATCGCCGTGACACCTGCCCTGCAGGCCGAGACGCAGCCGCCAGCGCCCGCCGAGACGCCTGTGCCGCCGCCGCCGGCCGTCCCGCGGCCGCCGCAGGTGCACCGTCTGCGAGTCTCGCCGGTCGCGCGTCGGGCGGCCGAGCAGCTCGGCGTCGACCTGGCGAGCGTCGCGGGCAGCGGATCCGACGGGGCGATCACAAAGGCCGATGTCGAGCGTGCGGCGGAGGCTGTCGCGCCGTCCGTGCCGCCGGCCACTCCGGCACGCGCGGTTCCCGAGTCCGCCTCGGCTCCCGCGCCGGCCCCGACTCCGATGCCACCGGGCGCAGCGCCCGCAGAGCCAGCGGACCGAGCGGCGGCGATGCGCCTTGCGATCGGCTCGCTGATGGCGCGCTCGAAGCGGGAGATACCGCACTACTACCTGCAGACGCAGATTGACATGAGCCGCGCGCTGGCCTGGCTGCAGGAGGAGAACCTCAGGCGGTCGGTTGCTGATCGCCTGCTGCCGTCAGCGCTCCTGCTGAGCGCCGTGGTCGAGGCGGTCGCAGCGATGCCGGCGATGAACGGGTTCTGGATCGACGACGCGTTTCGCCCGGCCGAGGGAGTCCACCTCGGAGTGGCCATCTCGCTGCGTGGCGGCGGCCTGATCGCGCCGGCGCTGCACGATGCCGACCACAAGAGCCTCGACGAGTTGATGGCCGGACTGCGTGACCTGGTGAAGCGGGCTCGGACCGGCAGGCTGCGCAGCTCGGAGATGTCTGATCCGTCGATCACGGTGACGAACCTCGGCGAGCAGGGGGTCGACCTGGTGCACGGCGTGATCTACCCGCCGCAGGTGGCGCTGGTCGGCTTTGGCGGTATCCGCGAGCAGCCATGGGCCGCGGACGGGATGATCGGCGCCCGGCCGGTCGTGATCGCGACGCTCGCGGCCGACCACCGCGCGAGCGACGGACACGCCGGCAGCCGCTTTCTCACCGAGATCGACCATCAATTGCAGGAGCCGGAGGAGCTATGAACCAGCAGGAGCTGCGCGACGTCGTGATCCGCGCCTTGACGGATGTCGCCCCGGATATCGACCCAGCCACGATCGATCCGGTGACAGATCTGACCGAACAGTTGGACATCGACTCGATGGACTTTCTCAACATCGTCGTCGCCGTGCACAAGCAGACCGGGATCGAGATTCCCGAGCGCGACTACCCGAAGCTGTTGACACTCGACGATGCGGTCGCCTATCTCCTCGCGGCAGAACAGCGGGGCGCCGGCGCGGACGCGTAACCTGCGTACCAGTGACGCCTCTGGCCGAGCTCCTCGACCGACTGCGACGTCGGCGCCAGCCGCCCGGGCGCGCGGCCGTGACGGTGGGCGTGCCGGCGGCGGAGTCCGACATCGCCGCGGAGCTGGCGCCTCTGTTCGACCAGCTCGAGGAGATCGATGCCAAAGCGGCCGCGATCGTCGAGGCCGGCCGGTCCGAGGCGACGACGATCGAGCGAGACGGGCGGCGGGAGGCCCAGCGGATCCTGGAGCGTGCGGCCCGCGAGGCGGAGCTCGTCGCCGATCGACTGCGCCGCGAACGGCGGGAGGCGGCCGAGCGCGGCGCGCGTGCGATCCTCGCCGGCGCCGACGCCGACGCGACGCGCCTGCACGACCGGGCGGCGCAGGGGGCAGCGGCCGTCGTCGACGAGGCGTTGGGGCTACTCGTACGGGGGACCGGTTGAGAGCCGAGTGGATCGCGGGCACGCTGCGCGGCAGGCTGCTGCTCGCCCACCGTCTCGGCGACGAGCCTGCCCGCGAACTGGCCGCGCAGACATCCTTTGAGGAGGCTCAGCGTCTGCTGCTGGCAAGTCCCTACGGTCGTGACCTCGGCGCGGTCGCCGAGCTGGCGACGGCCCAGCGCGCCGTCGCCGCTGTCGCGCTCTGGCACCTGCGCATCCTCGCCGGCTGGCTGCCGCCGGACGGTGCCGTGCTGCTGCGCGCGCTCGCCGGCTGGTATGAGCTAGCCAACATCGAGCACCACGTCGCCTGGATCGTCACCGGGACGAGTCCGCCACCACCGTTCGAGCTTGGTGGCCTTGCCACCGTCTGGCCCCGCATCGAGCCGACGCGTAGCCTTGGCGAGGTCCGCTCGGTGCTCGCCGCATCGCCCTGGGGCGATCCGGCGGCCGAGGAGCCCGTTGGGCTGCATCTCGCACTGCGAGCCGGTTGGGCGCGCCGGGTCATCGATCAAGCGCCCGAGGCCCGCGAGTGGGCCCAGGCAGCGGTGGCGCTGTTCGTGGCGCGCGAGCTGCTGCTCGCCGGAGATGAGGACCCGCACCGACTGCTGGCGCTACCGGGAGTTCGCGCGAGCTGGCTATCGCCGCCGAGTGTCCCGGAGCTTGCAGCGCACCTGCCCGCGAGGATCCGCTGGGCGTTGCGCGACGTGGAGCAGCCCGAGGAGCTGTGGCGCGCCGAGCTCGGCTGGTGGCAGCGCGTCGAGGAGGACGCCCGGGTGCTGATGCGACGCTCGCTCGGGTCGCCAGCGCTCGTGATCGGAACCGTGGCGCTGCTTGCGGTTGACGCCCAGCGAGCCGCCCGAGCGCTGGCGATCGCCGCGCTCGGCGGCGCGGAACGGACGCGGGAGCGCTCGGGTGCCGCGGTCTGAGACGCTCGTCCCGGCCCGCATGCGACGAGTCGCGATCGTAGCTACCCAGCCACGCCTGCGCGACGCGCTTGTCGAGGTCGCGGGCGCCGGCACCGTCGAGTTGAGCGGAGCGCTCGCACCAGCCGCCGGTGAGGCGGTCGATGCCCTACGGTGCCTGGAGCGCACAGCCGCGGGGTCGGACGGGGCGCCGCGGCCACGTCTACGCCGGCGGGCGACGGCGATCGCCGAGCTTGAGCGCCGGGGAGCCCGGGAGCTGCTCGCCGGTGAGGTCGCCCTGCGCCAGCGCGCTGAGCGGGCGGTGACCCACGGCGGTTTTGCGCTGCTCGCCGGGTGGACTCCGCAGCACGAGCTGGGCGCGCTGCGTTCCCGCCTGTCCGCCGTCGGCGCCAGCATCGTCGAGTTGGCGTTCCCGCCCACCGAGACTCCGCCGTCGCTGCTCGTGCCCGTCCGGGCCGCGCGTCCGTTCAGGCTGCTGGTCGAGACCTACGGCGCCCTCCCCTACGGCGACATCGACCCGACGCCGTTCGCCGCACTGATCTTCTTCCTCATGTTCGGGATGATGTTCGGCGACGCCGGCGACGGCCTGTTGTTGATCGCCGCCGCCCTGCTGCTGCGCCGCGCCCGCCATCCGCGTCTGTCAGCCGCGCGGCGGCTGTGGCCGTTCCCCGCGGCAGCAGGCGCCTCGGCGGTCGTGTTCGGCCTGCTCTACGGCGAGTTCTTCGGACCGACGGGGATTGTGCCGGCGCTGTGGCTCAGTCCGCTCGATCACGCCACGATGCTGCTCGCCGTCGGCGCCGCGATCGGGGTCGTGCTGCTCGTCGGCGCTCACACGCTTGGCGTGGTCAATCGCTGGCGCGAGCGCGGACGCCGCGCGGCGCTGCTGGCCCCGTCCGGCCTCGCCGGCCTGCTCGTCCTGCTCGGCGGCGTGCTGCTCGTCGTCGGGCTGGCCTACGTACCGGTACTGACGGCGGCGGGCGCCGTGGTCGGGACACTGGGAGCGCTGCTCCTGTACGCGGGCTTCCGCGCGGAGTCCGGACGCGGCGTCGAGGGCGTTCTGCAGCGGCTGATCGAGTTGCTCGATGCGCTGCTGCGGACCGCCGCCAACGTGCTGTCGTTCACTCGCCTCGCGGCATTCGGGTTGATGCACGCGGCGATCGGCGGGGTCGTCGTCGACGGCGCCGGCGCGCTGGCCGGGGGCGCAGCCGGCTATCTGGCGGCCGCCCTGCTGTTCGGCGTCGGGAGCGCGCTGGCCTTCGCGCTCGAGGCGCTTATCGTGGGGGTGCAGGCTTTGCGCCTCGAGTACTACGAGCTCTTCTCGCGCGTGTTCGTCGAGGAAGGACGTCCGTTTCGACCCTGGAGCATCCCGCTCCTGGCTGATGAGGAGGCACCATGACGATGTTTCTGCTGCTCGGACTGCCGGTCGCAGCGGCGTTCGCCCTACTGTCACAGATGATCGTGCGCGGGGATGTGGCGCGTGGCGCGCGGCGGCTGATCGCCCTCAACGGGTTGCTGGCTGCGAGCGCCCTCGCTGTCCTCGCGCTGGTTGCTCTCGGGGTCGCCGAGCCGGCCAGCGCGGCCACCGCGGCGGCCCACGGCGACCGGAATGGCGCGTTCATCGGAGCGGCGATCGCCGTCGCGGGGTCGACGATCGGCGCCGGCATCGCCGTGGCCTACACCGGCTCCGCAGCGCTCGCCGCGATCTCCGAGAAGCCGGAGACGTTCGGTCGCGCGATGGTCGTGGTCGGACTGGCCGAGGGCATCGCGATCTACGGGCTGATCATCGCCGTGATCCTGATCGGCAAGGTGTGAGCCGGGTCGCGGCGATCGGCGAGGAGCGGCGCGTGCGCGGCTTCGCGCTGGCCGGGGTGAGCGTCGTGGCGGTTGCGGACGAGGCGGCGGCACGCGACGCGTGGGAGGCCCTCGACGCCGACATCTCTCTCGTGATCCTGACGCCGACGGCGGCGCACGGCCTGCGTCGCGCGCTGACCACCGACGCGAGGCGGCTGTGGGTGGAGCTTCCCGGGTGAGGCGCTTCCCCGACCACTCGGCGACCGATGCGGTCTCGGCCGGCGACCCTTGGGGCCCGGTGCGCCGCGCGGCTCTCGCGGATGCGCACGCCCAAGCCGACCGCCTGCCCGATCAGGCGCGCGAGTGCAGCGCAGCCGCGGTGGTCGCGGCCCGCCAACGCGCCGACGAGCTGCGCGAGGACTCGCTGGTCCAGGCACGACGGGCGGCCGATGCCGACGCCCAACGGGTGCTGTCCTCCGCGCGGGCCAGCGCCCGCGGGCTGCTGCTGTCGGCGCGCAGGGATGTCTACGGCGCCGTCGTTCGCGACCTCGCCGAGCAGGCGTCGAGCCGACGCAACGACTATCAGGCGGCGACTGAGCAGCTAATCGGCGATGCGCGGCGACGCCTGGGAGAGGACGTCGACATCTCCGCCGCGCCGGACGGCGGGATCATCGCCCGCGTTCCGGGACGCCAGATCGACTACTCGCTCTCGACCCAGGTGGGGCGCTGCCTGGCCCAACTGGGCGACGAGGTGGCAGCGTTGTGGAGTTGAGCGCCGGCACGATCACACGCGTGAACGGGCCGATCGTCGAGGTCGCAGGTATGCGCCGCCTCGGCGTCGGCGAACTGGTGACGGTCGGATCGCGGCGGCTGCCGGGCGAGGTGCTCTCGCTGGCGAGCGGGGGGGCGACTGTGCAGGTCTACGAAGATACCTCCGGGCTGCGCCCCGGCGAGGCGATCGCGGCGACCGGGCATCCGCTCAGCGCCGAGCTGGGTCCCGGCCTGCTCGGCGGCGTCTTCGACGGCATGCTCCGGCGCCTGCAGGACGCCGGCTCCTGGCTCGAGCCGGGGACCCTAGCCGGCGCGCTGGACCCCGAGCGGCGCTGGCGCTTCACACCGAGCGTTCGGGCCGGCGAAGACGTGGGCCCCCACCGCGTCCTCGGCACGGTGCCCGAGACCGACGCGATCACCTACCGCGTGCTCGTCCCGCACGAGCTCGCCGGCAAGGTCGAGATGATCGCCGACGAGGGCGAGTTCACCGTCGGCGAGGCAATCGCAACCGTCGCCGGACGCGAGATCACGCTCGCCCACAGATGGCCTGTGCGCCGCCCGCGGCCGGCCGCCGGCCGCCTGAGGTCCGGCCGGCCGCTGGTCACCGGTCAGCGCGCCGTCGACCTGCTGTTCCCGCTCTGTCACGGCAGCACCGCGGCGGTGCCGGGGGGGTTCGGCACCGGCAAGACGCTGCTGCTGCAGCAGATCGCGAAGTGGTGTGACGCCGACGTGATCGTCTACGTCGGCTGCGGCGAGCGCGGCAACGAGCTCGCCGAGTTGCTCGAGGACTTCGCCGAGCTCGAGGACCCGCGCAGCGGCCACCGTCTGATGGAGCGCACGGTCACGATCGTCAACACCTCCAACATGCCGCTGCTCGCGCGCGAGGCCAGCATCTACACGGGCGTGACGGTCGCCGAGCACTACCGCGACATGGGCTACGACGCCGTCGTCATCGCGGACTCGACCTCGCGCTGGGCGGAGGCGCTGCGCGAGTCGGCGGCGCGCACCGACGAGCTGCCCGCGGAGGAGGGCTATCCGCCGGAGCTGTCCTCGACGCTGGCGGCCTTCTACGAGCGCGCCGGGCGCTTCCGGACGCTGGGCGGCGAGGAGGCGTCGGTGACGATCCTCGGCGCCGTCTCGCCGCCCGGCGGGGACCTGGCCGAGCCGGTCACGGCACACACGCGGCGGTTCGTGCGGACCGTCTGGTCGCTCGACCGCCAGCTCGCCTACGCTCGCCATCATCCGGCAATCAGCTGGACCGACTCGTCCTCGCGCGACGCCGAGGCGGTAGCAGCGTGGGAGGCCGCCGAGGGCAACGCCGGCTGGGCCGGGCGGCGCCGGGAAGCCTTGCAGCTGCTGTTCGACGCCGAGCGGATCGCGTCGGTCGCTCAGCTGACGGGTGTCGAGAGCCTACCGGCCGCCGAGCGCGTCACGCTGATCTCAGCCATGCTGCTGCGCGAGGGGGTGCTCCAGCAGAGCGCGCTGAGCCTCAACGATCGCAACTGCGCACCTTCAAAGCAGGCCGCGCTGCTCGCGCTGGTGCTCGAAGTCCACCGAGCGCTGCTGGCGTCGGCGGGCCAGGGCACGGCGATCGAGCGCATCGAAGCGCTCGACCTCTCCGACGTCGCGCGCATCCGCGACGAGTGCGCCCCCGATGACGTCGACGCCATTGCGCGGCTGCAGGCCGACATCCAGGGCCGCATCGGGCAGCTTGGATGACCGCGGCACGCAAGCCGGATGAAGACCGGGGCGAGGATCCGGTGGAGCTGCCGCCGCAGCCGATCGAGTACAGCTCGACGACCTCGATTCGTGGGCCGTTGATCGTCGTCGAGGGGGTCGAGGGCATCGGCTGGAACGAGGTCGCCGAGATCCGGCTGGCCAACGGCGAGGTGCGCCACGGCGTCGTCCTCGACGTCCACCTCGACCATGCGATCGTCGAGGTTCTCGAGGGCACTGCGGGCATGCGGCTGGACGGGGTGCGCACCGCGTTCGGCGGCGGTCCGATGAGCGTGCCGGTCACCGAAGACTGGCTCGGGCGGGTGTGCGACGGCCGCGGAGAGCCGCTAGACGAAGGCCCGCCGATCCTCGGCAGCCGGCGCCGCGAGATCACGGGCACGCCGATCAACCCCGCCGTGCGCATCCCGCCCAGCGAGCCGATCATCACCGGCATCAGCGCAATCGACGGGCTTGCGACACTCGTGCGCGGCCAGAAGCTGCCGATCTTCTCGGTCGGCGGCCTCCCGCACCTAGAGCTCGCCGCCCAGATCGCCGTCCAAGCCGACGTCGCGGGCGAGCCGTTCGCAGTCGTGTTCGCGGCGCTCGGGGTGACTCACGCCGACGCCGCGTCGGTACGGCAAACGCTCGAGGCGCGCGCCGGCGAGCGCGAGGCGGTGCTGTTCATCAACACGGCCGACGATCCGGTCGTCGAGCGCCTAATGACCCCGCGGCTGGCGCTGACGGTCGCCGAGCACCTCGCCTTCGAGTGCGACCGGCATGTGCTCGTCCTGCTGGCCGATGTCACCAACTACGCGGAGGCACTGCGGCAGGTCTCGGCTGCCCGTGGGGAGGTTCCAACGCGGCGCGGCTACCCCGGCTACCTTTACAGCGACCTCGCCTCGCTCTTCGAGCGAGCCGGTCGCATGCGCGACCGCGCGGGGTCGGTGACGCTCGTGCCGGTGCTGACGATGCCCGCCGGCGACATCACCCATCCGGTGCCCGACCTGACCGGCTACATCACCGAGGGCCAGCTCGTGCTTGCAAAGGACCTCCACGCGCGTGGCGTCTACCCGCCGCTGGACCTGATGGGGTCGCTGTCGCGCCTGATGCGCCGCGGAACCGGAGCGCACCTTACGCGCGAAGACCATCCCGAGCTCTCAGACCAGCTCTACGCCCTGACCGCCCGAGCACTCCAGGCGGCCGAGCTCGCCGAGATCGTCGGCGCCGATGCCCTGCCGGCCGCCGACCAGCGCCTGCTCACATTTCGCGCGACGCTCGAGCGCGAGTTCCTCAGCCAGGGGCAGGAGGAGGCCCGCACGCTCGAGACGACGCTCGACCTCGGCTGGCAGGTGGCCTCGCAGCTGCCGGCTGCCGAGCTGACGATGGTCAGTCGCCAGACGCTTGCCGCGCGCTATCGAGCGAAGGAGGGCGATGCCGCGCACGGGCACGTCAGGTAAGGCCGCGCGGCTGGTCCTGCGCCGGCAGCTCGAGGTCGCGCGCCGGGGCGCGGAGCTGCTCTCACGCAAGCGCCAGGCGCTGCTGGTCGAGCAGCGCCGGCTGCGCGAGGTAGCGGCAGCGGCCACCGCCAAGTGGTCAGAGTCGGTCGCCGAGGCGGAACGCTGGCTCGCGCGCGCCGCGCTGCTCGACAGTGCCGGCGAGGCGGCGCGCGTCGCCTCCTACACGGAGCGCGTGCCGGAGCTGACGGTCGCCTGGGAGCCGCTGATGGGCATTGTCCGACCGCGCATCGCCGGCTTCGAGCAGGGCCCCGTGCCGCACATCTCCTCGCTGGGTGGGAGCTCGGCTCTGCATTATGCAGCGCTCGCCTACCGCCTGGCGACGCGAGCCGCCGCCGAGCAGGCCGCCGCGCAGATCGCACTCGAACGGGTCTCGCTCGAGCTCGTCACCGTCGCCCGCAGGACCCGTGCGATCGAGCGACGCTTGATCCCGCGGCACGAGTCCGACCTGGCCGCGCTCGAGCTGAGCCTCGAGGAGACCGAACGCGAGGAGGCCGGGCGACTGCGCCTGCTCGCCCGACGCCGCGAGGCACCCTGAGCCGCGCGCTTCAGGCATCGGCGGGGTCACGGATCGGGCGCACTGCACGCCGATATCCGTGGTTGCCGGTGGTTACCGCTGGGTTAAGGACGTGGCGGGCCGCCCACGTCCTTTTCGCGGCGGGTGTAGCAGCACCCGGGCCCTAGCCACCAAGAGCGTCCGCGTAGCTTGCGCACCCCACGGGGATCAGGAGCGCGCGACTCTGCGAGCCCTCAGCGCGCATCCTCCTGCCGGCCATGCATGCTGAGCGACGACGGTGACCGGTCCCAGCTCCACGCGAACGCACAGCTCGTCGATGCCCTCGTGGCCACGCGGTCACCGCGCGGGAAGGGCTTACGTCGAGCTGCCAACCAAAAGCTGGACTGCGGTGCTCATCTCTGAACGTGCCTGTAGTAGGAGGCGTTCTTCTCGATGTAGCGCTGCCACTCGGACGGGACCTGGTCCTCGGGGGTGATCGCGTCGACGGGGCACGCCTCGACGCACGCGTCGCAGTCGATGCACTCCTCCGGGTCGATGTAGAGCTGCTCAGCTTCCTCGAACCCAGGCTCGTCCGGGGTTGGATGGATGCAGTCCACCGGGCAGACCTCCACGCACGACGTGTCCTTGGCGCCGATGCACGGCTCGTTGATCACGTAAGTCACCGACGGCCTCCTTCTGTGGTCTTTATTACATCTTTAGTGGGATAAACTCTACCATGCGTCCCTTGGTTTTCCTAGCATTACTGTGCAAAACTCTTGATCGTGATCGACCTCCCGCTCGCGACTTCTCCTGAGGACGCGCTGGCCCAGCCGACCAGGGCGCGCCTGTTCGAGCTGCTGGGCGAGCTCAAGCGTCCGGCCGGCACGGTCGAGCTCGCGGAGCGTCTCAGCCTTCATCCCAACGGCGTACGCGCGCACCTCGGACGCCTTGAGCGCGCCGGGCTGGTGACGCGCGCCCGCGCGCGCCGCGCGCGCGGTCGGCCGCGCGACGCGTGGACGATCGCATCTGACGCGCGACCGGGCGGGCGTGCGCCGCACGCCTACGCCGAGCTCGCCCGCTGGCTCGCCCGCTCGATGCGCTCCGGACCCGGCAGCCTGCGTGCTATCGAGGCCACCGGCCGTGAGATCGGAGGGGAGCTCGCATCGTCGGACGGAACGCTCGGCGAGGACGCGCTGCAGGGCACGCTGACCGCACTCGGCTTCCAGCCCGAGGTGCAGCTCCGCAAGGGCGATCGGCTCACGGTCCGCCTGGGCAACTGCCCCTACCGCGACGCCGTGCGAGAAAACCAGCCGGTCGTCTGCACACTGCACCGAGGCATCACCCGCGGTCTGCTCGACGTGCTCGACCCCCGGACCAAGCTTGCCGGGTTCGTCCCGCACGACCCCGACAAGGCCGGCTGCCTTATCGAGCTCAGCGGGATCCACGCCGCGCCCGAGACGAAATGAGCACCAGGCCGGGACACCACACGCCAACGGCAGTCCGGCGTTGGCGCCGACGGGCCTTCGCTCCCGAGGCACCCCGCCCGAGTGAACTGCTCGTGGCGTTCTTCCTGCTCGGCACTCCCGCAGCCGCGATCACGGCGGCCGTGGCGGGCCTGCTGGCGATCCGCGTGCTCGCGCTTGCGCTACGCGCCGTGGGACCCACAGCGTCATGAAGCGCCATCCCGCCCTCGTCCCCCTCTCGCGTGATCACCATCACGCGCTCGTGATCGCCCAGCGTCTGCGCCGCGCGACTGCCGAGACCGCCACGGAGACAGTCCGGGCATTCCTCAGCCACTGGGACACCGAGGAGAAGCTGCACTTCCGCATCGAGGAGGAGCTTCTGCTCCCGGCCTATGCCGCTCACGGCGCGCCCGACCACCCGGCGATCATCCGCATGCTCCTCGACCACATACTTATCCGACGCGACGTGGTCCGGCTTGGCAGCACCCCGCCGCTCGAGCTGCTCCATGACTTCGGAGCGCGACTCGCAGACCATGTCCAGCTCGAGGAGCACGAGGTCTTCCCCCTGATCGAGGCGACACTTCCCGAATCCGAGCTACAAGCGCTCGGCGATCGCATACGCGACGCCACGCATTGACCTCGGGCGAGCACACCAGGATCCCCCAGCGTTCCGAGCGGCAAGACTCGCGACTCTCTGCGCGTTGACGACTGAGTCCGCGAGAAGCGGCGGCGGACAGCCGGTCGACGAGCAGGGCCCGATCGTGCTCCCGATAGGCGACAGTGGTCGGCGCGGTTCCCGCGCCGACCATCCACCGACACGAGCGAAACCGGGCTTATGCGCCTACGGGCCCGTCGAGCGGTTGCGAGGAGCAACACCTCTGGTCTTGTAGCGAACGTAACAAAGTGGTAGAAGGGGGGTAGCCTGGGTCGAGGGTCACCCTCGACGTCAGTCGATCGGCGCCGACAAACGGATAGGAGACGGAAATGCCCAGCACCGACACGGCAACGGCCGGCATGGAGTCGACCAGCACCGGCGATGGCGTCGAGATCTCTGCGCCGAACGAGGTTCGGGCGCTGAGCGCCCTGGCTTTTGACGAGTTGCGCAGTTTCCCCGGCGCGATCCGCGACATGCACCTCGGCATCGCCGAGCGCGCCTTCCGTGGCGTGGGCCCGGCGGGTCGCCCGGTGCAGCTCATCCACGACGCGCTGTCGAGTCGCGCCTATGGCGCGATCGGCGCGGGCGCCTCAGCGCTCGGGAAGGCCGCCGACACGGCGATGGAGCGACGCGGGGTCGGCGAGCGGACCTCGCTGTCCACCACCCAGAAGGGCAGTTTCGGGCTCGCCGTGCTCAATGGCCTCATCGGGGACCGGCTGGAGCGCGAGGGCAGCGCGCTTGCCCAGGCCGCCTCAGCGCGGATGCACGGTGAGCGGATCGGGCTGAATGAGCCCTCGCTTCGCGACGCGTTCCCGCAGGCCACTCCTCGCCTGGCAGTCTTCATACACGGGCTGACCGGGGATGAGTTCTGCTGGTCCTGGGGCGCCGAGGACGCGTATGGCGAACGGCTGGCCTCGGACCTCGACTGCACGGCGGTCTACCTGCGCTACAACAGCGGCCTGCACATCTCCGAAAACGGCCGCACGGTGGCGGCGCTGCTCGAGGAGCTCGTGGAGGCATGGCCGGTCGAGGTCGACCAGATCGCACTGGTCGGCCACTCGATGGGCGGCCTGGTCGCGCGCAGCGCCGCCCATCAGGCGGATGAGCGCGACCACACCTGGGTACGGCACGTCCGGCATGTCGTCTCGCTGGGGACCCCCCACCACGGTGCTCCCCTGGAGCAGGGGGCGCACCGGGCCGCGGTGGCGCTGCACAAGCTGCCCGAGACTCGGATGCTGGCAAGCTTCCTGAAAAAGCGCAGCGCCGGCATTCGCGACCTGCGCCACGGATCGCTGGTCGACGAGGACTGGCGGGGCCGCGACCCCGAGGCGCTGCGCGCGGTCGCCTGCCAGGAGGTGCCGCTGCTGCCAGGAGCAACCCACTGCTTCGTCTCAGCAACCATCACCCACGACCCGAAGCACCCGCTCGGACGCCTGCTCGGCGACATCCTCGTCCTGAAGCCCAGCGCCAGCGGCCAGAGCAAGACCCGGCGGATCCCCTTCCGCGACGAGCACGGACATCACATAGGAGGCACCCACCACCTCGCGCTGCTCAACCACCCCGAGGTCTACGAGCGCCTCCAGGACTGGCTGGCAACGGCACCCCAGGCACTCGCCGCTCCCGCCTGAAGCTCGACGGGTCACCGAGCACGCTCGTTGGTCGTCCGGGCGCAAATGAGCAGGACGCCCGGGTGATCTGTTTGCGTAGCTTGAGCATGGCCACGTCCGAACTCTCTACGGATGGCACCGCCGGCGGGCCGGCCTATGGTCCTAGCTGAGGCGGTGGCAGGCGAGTGCTCGTCGATGGGCTTCCGTGAATGCAGTGGTGGCGGGACACACGTCCCGGGAAGGAGACAGATTTCAATGCCAGAGACCGAGGTTCGGGGCGGCGCAGTCGACCAGGCTGCCGAGCTCTCCGAGGAGGTGTTCGCGTCAGTCGAGTCGGGGCAGCGGGCTGCGATCGGGGCGGTGCGCAAATTCGTCGACACCGTCGACGAGAAGCTGCCGTCACTCGGCGATGAGCATCCGTCCAGGCGGCAAGACATCATCGACGCGGCGTTGGAGATGGCCGACCAGCTGGTTCACACCGAGTACGACTTCCTTCGCAAGGTCGCGCACAGTGCAGGCAAGGCGCTAGGCAGACCGGACGACGGGAAGTAGGGCGGCTTCTTGCGCGGCCGGCGCCGCGTCGGCCGCGCAAGGCTCAAAGCGGTCGACGCGGCGGCTTCCCTTCTTGCCATGAGCGAGCACCTCACACCCCTTGATGCGACGTTCCTCGAGCTCGAGGAGGTCGATGAGAGCGCACACATGCATACCGGCGTGATCATGGTCTTCGATCCTCAACCGCGCGGTGGTTCGCCGTCGCGCGAGGAAGTATGCCGGTACCTCGCGAGCCGGCTTGGGCAGCTGCCGCGCTACCGCCAGCGCCTGTCGGAGCCGCACACGGGCGGGATGTCGTGGCCCGAATGGCAGGACGATCCCGCATTTGACATCGGCAGGCACGTAGCCCGCGCGGCACTCCCCGCCCCCGGAGGCGATGAGGAGCTCGCGGAGTGGGCATCGGGCTTCTTCTCGCAGCGCTTGGATCGCCATCGGCCACTGTGGGAGATGGCGCTCGTCGAGGGGCTCGCCAACGGCAGATGGGCAATCGCCACCAAGACGCACCATTGCATGGTCGACGGTGTCGGCTCGGCGGACGTCGGCCACCTGCTGCTCGACACTACCGCGGACGCGGCGCCGGTTGATCCATCGTCGCCGTCCTTCGCGAGCGACGGGAGCGGCGCAGGCGCGCCCTCCTCTCTCGATGCCGACCGACCCACCTCCCACGCCCACCCCGCCACGCCCGGCTCGCTGGCTCGTCTGGCGCACGCATGGGCGGGACTGCTACCGGTCGACACCATGGTCCACGCCGCCGAGATGGGAACCCATGGGGTCCTTCACCCGCGTGACGCGCTGCGCAGTGCGAAAGCGGCGGTCGCCGTGATCGTGCGTGAGGAGCTGCGCGCGGCGCCGCGCACGAGTCTCAATCGGCCGATCGGCACGCTGCGCCGTTTCGAGGTCGTGCGCGTCCCGCTCGCGGACCTAAAGGAGATCAAGAACTCTCTCGGCGGCACGATCAACGATGTCGTACTCGCGGTCACCGCAAGCGGCCTCAGGGCGCTGCTCCAGTCGCGCGGCGAGGCACTGCCCGCGGGAGGGCTGCGAGCGATGGTCCCGATCAACGTCCGCGCTGCCGGGGAGCGCCTCGCACTGGGGAACCGAGTCTCCTCGCTATACGTGGAGCTGCCTGTCGCGGAGGCGGATCCAGTGCTGCGCTATGGCGAAACCGTGGCCCGCTCGGACTCGCTGAAGTCCGAGGGACAACAGGCGCTGGGCACCACTGCCGTGATCGAGCTGGCAGGACTGGCGCCACCGGTAATCCATGCCACCATGGCGCAGGCCATCTACGCCACGCGGCTGTTCAACGTGACCGTCACCAACGTGCCCGGTCCTCAGCAGACGCTATACGCCTTGGGGGCGCCAATGCGCGAGGTCTATCCGCTTGTGCCGCTCGCCGCCGAGCACGCCGTCGGAGTTGCCGCGGCGAGCTATGACGGCAACGTGTTCTTCGGCGTGGTCGCCGACCGCGACGCGGTGCCAGACCTCGAGGTTCTGCTGAGCTCCCTGGCTGCCTCGGTCCAGGACCTTTTGTCTGCGGCCCGCTCGGACGGAGGGGTCTCAGCCGACGGCGCCCCTGGCGACTCGCGCCCCCGCCGACCACGCGCGGCTCACGATGCGAACGGCGTGCGCTGATCGCTCAGGCCAGCAGGCAACGCGCTCGGCTCAATGAAACCATCGGGCCTGAACGCCTGCTCACCGCCAACCTCGCCGATCGGCTGGGTCTCGGTTGTCGAAGTCATGCGTGCGTGGTCGGCGCCCGCCGAGCCGGAGGTGTCTTGCGTGCCCCACGGGTTGCGACCTTCCTCGACTTGGTCGAAGCGGAGACTCGTGGAGCCCGACGGAGGGCATCGAACGCACGCGTGGCCCGCTCGTAGCCGTCCCGGATCAGCGCCGGCCAGCGACTGCGATCGATGAAGAGGTCATAGAAGGCAGGGCCGCGCAGGAGGCGGTGGTCGGCCGCGTCGATGATCGTGAGGCGGCTCCCGAGGGTCGCGCGCAGCCGGTTCGCGAACTCGAGCTGGACACCTTGCTCGGCCTGGCGGCTCGCTTTGAGAATGCCCATCCGCTTGTCCTGCCAGCCGGTGATGTCCTCCGGCTCAAGCTGGGGTGGAAGCATGAAGTTCACGCCGAAGACGTGGTCGAACCCGCCATCGCGCAGGATCGGCTCGGCGGGAAGAAGCTCGATGATCCCGCCGTCCACGTACAGGTGCCCGTCGACCTCGACGGACTCGATGAACAGAGGCAGCGCGATGGCGATGCGCACGAGCCGCCCGAGCGTCAGGTCCGGCTTGGAGGCGCTGCCGAAGTAGTCGACGGTCCCTCGGTCCATGTCGTAGACGATCGATTCGAGGGGCACGCCGAGCTCGCCCACCTTCAACGATCCAAAGCGCTCGTTGAAGGTACGTTCGATCGCCTCGCCCTTGGCGAGGCCGGTGAAGCCCTTCAACGCGGCGGCTGCGTAGCGAGGTACCTTCGCCCACTGGATGTCGAGATAGTCCTCCAGGTGCCACGAGAGCGAGAACTCGGTCATCTGCTCTGCGCTCATACCTGCCGCCCACATGGATCCCCAGATCGTCCCGCCGGAGCAGGCCGTGATCAGCGCCGGCTCGACGCCTGCCTCCTCGAACGCCCGCCGCACGCCGATGAGCGACACGCACGCCCCCGCCCCGCCGCCGGCGATCAGCGCCACGCGCCGGCCCTCGAACGCAGACACGGGACGTCGCCTGAACGGCGGAAAGACGTCAGTGTCCACGACCCCCGGGCGGTCCACAATCGGAAGCGGGAACAGTGCACGTCGAGCTCGCAAGAGGAACCGGGGGTCGATCGTCGCCTTGATCAGCTCGCCCCGCTCGCGCGCCCAGCCGAACCCCATCAGGACGTTGTACAGATCGAGGTCGAGACGACCGGCCATCCCGTGATGCTCCTCGTCACCGTCGGCTGGCGTCAGCGCAGATTGCCGTGGACACGATTCGGAAAACCACTGTGGCGCGCGCTTCGCATCGACCTCGGTGGCCGTATCGGCTGGGGCGGGACTGGCGGACATCGGGCGAGTGCCCTGCGCGGCCGACCGGATCAATGAGTCTCGCAGGTACTTCTCGAATGGCGAGACCCGGACTCGAACCGGGGACACCACGATTTTCAGGGACGGGTAACTGGGCCAGCAAGAGCCCGACTGCCGGGCGCTCACGTGACGGCACCACCTTCGGGGTAGCCCCGACCTCGGCTCCACCCAGGCAAACCCCGACGGGGCACATCGCCTGGCGGGCCTGCGTCAGGCTCTGCGCGGTGGGGTCGGTGCTGCCGTCGCCGCTACGGACGTCGCCGCTACGGACGTCGCGGCGATGCCGGCCGCGTCGAGTACCGCGGCGGCGTGCTCCAACGCGAGCTGCCCGGCCGCCTCGAGGACAGCCGGGCGGCGCTCCAGCTGTCCGACCTCGGGTCCGCCGCGCGCCAGGCGCAGTCCGTAGACGAAAGGCGCGCCCGGGCCGGGCTCGCTGGTCGCGGCCGCGATCTCGCCCACGACGGTCTCGTAGTCGGAGGCGCGGCGGTGGTACAACTCGAGGAGCGCCGGGTTGAGCCTGCGCAGCCGGCGCTCGATGATCCGGTTGGCGAGTCGCGGCGGGGGCGTACGCGAGACTCCGAGCGGCCGCGTCATCAGCACCAGTGCATGCGTCGCGCCGAGCCGCACCGCCACCTGATGCGGGATCGCTTCGGCGAGCCCGCCGTCGAGCCACCGCCGCCCGCGGAACTCGACCGGCCCGCCGCCGATCCAGGGCATGCGGCTCGACGCCAGCAGGGCGCATCGCAGATCCTCCTCCGAGCGCAGGTCGGTGAGGTCACCGGCGAGCGCGGTGTCGACGTCGACCGCGATGCAGTGCAGGGGGATGCGGCTCGCCACGGTCCTCGAATGGCGCGCGGCGTCGAGCCGCTCGTCGGCGTGGTCGAGCGTGAAGGCAACGTCGATCGCGGCGCGCCCGATCAGCAGCCGATACGGGTTGATGAAACGGCGCGTGGCGAACGAGGCGTGATAGGCCGCCAGGCAGCCCTCGACGACGCCGGCCAAGAACGCCGCAGCGTTGAGCGCTCCGGCCGACGTGCCAACGACAAGATCGAAGCAGTCGAGCAGTCGCCGGCGCTCCAGCGCACTCGCCATGCCCGCGGAGACGACCCCACGCATCCCGCCCCCCTCCAGCACGAGCGCAAGCCGGTGACCGTCCGCGCGCGCTCCGGGTCGCCTGCCATGCGTCGCGCGCTCGCGCAGCAGCGCCAGCACGGGATGTGACTCTGACACCGGGCAGACGATCACGCGTTTGGCGGAACCCAGCCGCCGAATACGCGCTCGAGCTCCATCGCGACGGCGATCGAGACGTGATCGCGCCCGGGCGCGGCCGCGACTTGCACCCCGAGCGGGAGCCCGCGGGAGCCGAGACCGAGGGGCACCTGCGTGACCGGGACGGCGGCGAGGTTGAAGACGGCCATTGGCTGAGACACATACAGGCGACCGTGGGTATGCCCGTGCCGCGGTACGACGTTCGCGAGCGGCGGGTGCAGGAGAACGCCGTCGCCGATCGTCTCCGCGATCTCGCGCGCATACGCGCGTCCCCAGGCGATCGCCTTGCTGACACGTCTTGGCGAGGAGAGGCGGTTCGCCTGCTCGAGCAGCGCAAACACCTTCAGCGGCACGGTGTGGGGACCGCCGCGGCGCAGCGATCTCCAGACCGTCAGCGGCTCTGCTCCCGCGTCCTCGAGGATCCCCGCCAGCGATGCGTTGCCGGCGTCGCTGAGTGCCGCCAGATAGGCCTCGCCAGCGAGGCGCATCTGCGGCAGGCGAATGCGCTCGAGCCGTGCTCCGGCCGCCGCCAGCGCACCCGCGGCACGCTCGCGCGCGGCGAGCAGCTCGCGCTTGATCGGCTGCACGAACGCTGACTCGCTGGTCAGCACCCGAAGTCCCTCGAGCGAGACGCTCGCGGGGTCGCCGAGCTGCGGGCCGCCGGCGACGAGCGGGTCGGAGCCATCCGGTCCGGACAGGATCCGCAGCACCGGCATCAGGTCCTCGCCGCGGCGCGCCAGCGGGCCGAAGCCGAGCAGCCGCTTCGACTCGCCGTGCGGGACCGGATAGGAGCCTGTGTGCGGCACCAGCCCATTCGAGGGCTTGTGCCCGAACACGCCGCAGAAGAAGGCCGGGATCCGAATCGAGCCGCCGATGTCCGACCCGAGCCCGAACGGAGACCCCCCGCTGCCGACCGCCGCACCCTCGCCACCGGACGAGCCGCCGGCCGCCCGCGAGGAGTCGTAGGGGGTGCTGGAGCGCCCGTACACGCGGTTGTCGGACTCGATCCACAGCGTCAGCTCGGAGATGTTGGTGAGGCCGAGCGGGATCGCGCCGGCGTCAATCAACCGCTGCACGGTCGGCGCAGTCGTCTCAGCCCGGTGATCACGCCGCGCGACGAGCCCCGCGCAGTTCGGCATGCCCTTCAGCGCAAAGGACTCCTTGATCGTGCACGGCACCCCGAGCAGCGGCGGCAGCTCGCCATCGCCGCTGCTCGCGATGCGGGCGTCCGCGGCGTCAGCCTCGCGTCGCGCGGCGTCGAAACGCTCGACGGCGATCGCGCCGGTGCCGGGCTGGTAGCGCTCGCACATCTCGATGTGCGCCTCGACTACCTCCCGCGAAGAGACCTCGCCCTCGCGGATCGCGCGGGCGAGAGCCGTTGCCGAACGCTGCGTGAGTGGCGGGTCGCGCACGATGCGACCGTACACCAGGCGCGTAGGGCGCACCGCCTCTCAGCGCCGCACAAATCGTCACGCAGACCGCAAAGCGGCGATCGGCACAGCTCTAAACCGGTCGCATGTGATCGTCCGCATACGCGGCGAGCGCTTCCGCCGTGTTGCCCCCGGGACGCCGATGGAAGCGCTCGGCGGTCGTCGCACTGAAGTCCCTCAGCGCCTCGAGCAGCATCCAGGCGCGCAGCCGCGTACTCTCGGGCATGTCCGAGCTGGCGCCGCGCTCGGCGAGCTCGTATAGCCGCGGGGCGAGCGCCGCAAGCGCGAACCGCTCGTCGAGCTCGGTGAAGTAGTAGGAAATCGGGAAGCTCACGAGGTCGCGCTCCACCGCCACCAGACGCGATGTCAGCTCGGCGTAGATTCGCTCGACCGCCGCGGACTCGAGCCGCTCCAGCGCGACGCCGGTCCGCCGCTCGGCTTCGAGCAGCAGCGAAATCTCATATGCCAGCGAGCGCCGGCGCGAGAGCGCGGGATAGATCAAGAGCAGCCAAGAGATGCTGGCGCTCAGCAGCCCGAACCCGAGCAACGCCTCAAGAGGGGCCACCACTCGCAGCCAGCCGGCGTGGGGGATCACGTCGGAGAACCCGACCGTCGTGATCGTCACAAGCGAGATGTGAAGGGACTCGACGAACGTACCGGGATGAACGGCCACCGCAGAGTGAAAATCGCTCTGGATGTGCGGCCAGAAGATCAGCGCCCAGCCGAGGATCAGCAGCGCGGCCCAACTGCCGATGACGATCAGCAGGGCGGTTGGCCCCGCGAGCGCAAACGCGCCGGGCCGCGCGTGGGCGAACTGGCGGAACGCAGCCCAGACGCTCCGCATGATCAGGCGGCCGAGCGTCCCCTTGCCCTCGGGGTGGAAGAGTGCGTCGAATACGTCGCGACCGGCGAGGGCGATGAGTCCGACGCCAAGCGCGCTGACCGCGACGGTGGGCAGCGTGGACACCACGGCCAAGCTAACAGACAGGCCGAGCGGGCGGAACGCGTGATGGTCGATCGTCGATCGCGGAGCAGCCGAGCGGACCTGTAGGTACCAAAAACGCCGTCTTCATGCTGCGAGCTTGCCGCCCATATGCCCGTAAGGGCCCGCGCGAGGCTCGTGTCGAGCTTGATTCGTAACTAATAGTTAGACTTAGAGTCGGACTTTCGGTATGATCTGGCAGTGCCTGCCACGCAAAGCCGGCAGCGTTCCACGCGTCGCGAACGTCATCGCGCTCGGGAGCGGGCGATCGTCGCCACCACCCGCG